>NZ_JASNRB020000007.1:0-370686 GCF_030411975.2 Massilia orientalis
GTGGTGATAGGTGGACTTGAACCACCGACCCTAGCATTATGAATGCTATGCTCTAACCAACTGAGCTATATCACCAGCTGCATCACTGCTGAAACAAACACTTTTAAAACAAAATGGCTCAGCCTCGAGTGCCAAGCCATTTCGCTTGAATCCTTGGTGGTGATAGGTGGACTTGAACCACCGACCCTAGCATTATGAATGCTATGCTCTAACCAACTGAGCTATATCACCAGAACGGGGTGCATTATGCCGTCCGCACCCCGACGTGTCAAGGCTACCCCCTCAGGATCACCCTGTCCAGCCCCGCACGAATCGTCTCACGCCCGCAACGTGGCCAGATGAGCAAGCATCCGGCGCGCCGGATCCGGCCCCAGGCAATCGATCACGATCCGCTCCGGCATCGACCGCAACCAGGTCAGCTGGCGCTTGGCCAGCTGGCGCGTGGCGATGATGCCCGTCTCGCGCAGCTGGGCGCGGTCGATCGTGCCGTCGAGGTATTCCCACGCCTGGCGGTAGCCCACGCAGCGCATCGACGGCAGGTTCGGGTTTAAATCGCCGCGCGCGCGCAGGCCCGCGACCTCGGCCACGATGCCGGTGTCGTCGTACTTGCCCAGCATCTGGTCGAAGCGCAGCGCGATGCGCTCGTGCAGCACGGCGCGGTCCGATGGCTCCAGTGCGAACGGTACGAGGTCGAATGGCAGTTCCTGCTTCTCGCGGCGCGCGAGCAGGGCGGACATCGGCTTGCCCGACAATTCATGGATCTCCAGCGCGCGGTTGATGCGCTGGGCGTCGTTCGGCGCGAGACGGTCCGCGGTGACCGGATCGACGTCGCGCAGCTTCGCGTGCATGCCGGGCCAGCCGATGCGCGCCGCTTCCGCGTCGAGGCGTGCACGCACGTCGGCATCGGCGGTGGGCAGGTCGTCCAGGCCGTCGTTCAGGCCCTTGAAGTACATCATCGTGCCGCCGACGAGCAGCGGCAGCCGGCCGCGCGCCTGGATCTCGGCCACGAGCCGGATCGCATCTTCGCGGAACTGCGCGACGGAGTAGGCGTCGAGCGGATCGATGATGTCGATGAGGTGATGCGGCGCGCTCGCGAGTTCCTCGGCCGACGGTTTTGCCGTGCCGATGTCCATGCCGCGGTAGACGAGGGCGGAGTCGACCGAGATGATCTCGACCGGGATTTCCTTGGCGATGGTGAGCGCCGCTGCCGTCTTGCCGGACGCGGTCGGGCCCATGATGGCTACCGCCAGCGGTTTGTGTTGCGATGTCATGTGAGGCTTTACTGGCCGCGCAGGAACAGCTTGTCGAGCGCGGCGATTTCGAGTTGGACCCAGGTCGGGCGGCCGTGGTTGCACTGGTCGGCGCGTTCCGTCGCTTCCATCTGGCGCAGCAGGGCGTTCATCTCGGGCTGCGTGAGGATGCGGTTCGCGCGCACGGCCGTGTGGCAGGCGAGGGTGCCGAGCAGTTCGTTGCGGCGCTCGATCAGCACGCGCGAGCCGCCGAATTCGCGCACGTCGCGCAGCACGTCGCGCGCGAGCGTTTGCGCGTCGGCGTTCTTGAGGAGCGTCGGCACGGCACGCACGGCGAGCGTCGTCGGCGATACGGCCGCGATGTCGAAGCCCAGCGCCTTCAGCGTCTCCTGTTCTTCCTGCGCGGTGCCCACTTCGATGGCGTCGGCGAAGAACGTCACGGGGATCAGCATCTGCTGCACCTGCATCTGCTCGCCGCCGGCCTGGGCATCGAGCGCGTTCTTCAGCTGTTCGTACAGGATGCGTTCGTGCGCCGCGTGCATGTCGACGAGGACCAACCCTTTGCGGTTCTGCGCCAGCACGTAGATGCCGTGCAGCTGGGCCAGCGCGAAGCCGAGCGGGAAGTCGTCGTCGGAGGCGGGCCTGGTCGTCTCTGGCAGCGGGGCTTCCTGCACGCCCGGCGGTTGCGGGGGTTTCGGCGTGCCGGTGAACAGCGCGCCATAGTCCGAGGTGCGTTGCGGGACGCCGGCGCCCGTCGGCGCATCCCAGCGGCTGCCGGGCGGGAACGGGGACGGCGAGAACGTCGATGAGGCGCGCGAGCCACCGCCACCACCGCCGCCCGAGCCCGAGGTCCAGGCGGGCGATGCCAGTTGCGACCCGAACGACGTCTGCTCGTGCGGCCGGCGCCACGACGGCGTGTCGCCCAGCGACGTGGACGACGGCGTGATCTCGGCGGCGCTCACGGGTGCGGGCGTATCGCCGTGCGCCGTCGCCGACGTGCGGGCCAACGCGCGCTGCACGGCGTGGAACACGAACTGGTGGACGGCGCGGCTGTCGCGGAAGCGCACTTCGATCTTCGACGGGTGCACGTTCACGTCGACCATCGCCGGGTCGAGTTCGAGCGCCAGCACGTACGACGGAAAGCGGTCGCCGTGCAGCACGTCCTCGTACGCGGCTTTCACGGCGTGGACGAGCAGCTTGTCGCGCACGAAGCGGCCGTTGACATAAAAATACTGGCTGTCGGCGCGCGCCTTCGACGCCGTCGGCAGGCCGACGTAGCCGTGCAGGCGCAGCGGACCGGCACTCTCGTCGAGCTGCAGGCGGGCTTCGGCGAAGTCGCCGCCGAGGATCTGCGCGCTGCGCTTGGCCGATTCGCTCGTGTTCCAGTGGTCGATCGTGCGGCCATTGTGGGTCAGGCTGAACGACACGTCCGGCCGCGCCAGCGCGATGCGGCGCACGACTTCGGCGCAGTGGCCGTATTCGGTCTGCTCGGATTTCAGGAACTTGCGGCGCGCGGGCGTATTGAAATACAGGTCCTGCACGTCGATCGTCGTGCCGAACGGACCGGACGACGGCGACACCGTGCCCTGGTGCGAGCCGACGATCTCCCACGCGTGCGCGGCGCCCTGGGTGCGTGACGTGATCTTGACGGCGGCGACCGACGCGATCGACGCGAGCGCCTCGCCGCGGAAGCCGAGTGTGTTCACGTTCTCGAGGTCGGTCAGCGACGCGATCTTCGACGTCGCGTGACGGGCCAGCGCGAGCGGCAATTCCTCGGGCGGGATGCCGCGGCCGTTATCGGTAATGGCGATGCGTTTGACGCCGCCTTCCTCGAGCCGGACCGTGACCTGCGTGGCGCCGGCGTCGAGCGCGTTTTCCAGCAACTCCTTCACCACCGCCGACGGCCGCTCGACGACCTCGCCGGCGGCGATCTGCGAGATGAGCTGGTCGGGAAGCTGCTGGATGGGGCGGTGGGTGGGGGCCGGGGCGTTCATCCGTAAATTATAGCTCGCGGCAAGCCCCGAAACCGGAGGTGTTTGATTTTTCCCAAACCGGGGTCAGAGCCCGATTTGAGGACATTGATTGACAAAATGTCTTTAAAGAAGTTGCCAAAAACCGGGCTCTGACCCCGGTTTTTGTTCCCGCACGGGAGTCGGCGCTGCGCACAGGTCGAGATGGCCGGCCGCGACCTTGGTCCACGGGCCGCCGCGGTTGCGCTGGGCGTCCAGGACGCTCTGGTAGACGGCGCTCTCGGTGCGCATCACTTCGAAACGGCTGCGCTGGTCCGCCGGGACGTCGGCCGCCACCTTAACCGATGCGATCGGCACGTTCATCTCCGGCTTGTCGTAGAACCCCATCGGCGCGGGGCCGCGCGGCAGGGCGGACAGTTGCGGCATGCCGGAGATCACGCGGCCGACCACCGTGATGTTGCGGTCGAGGTGGCGCGCCGGGCCGATCACGGCATACAGCGCCGTGCCGCCGCCGCTGTCGGCATCGTTGTCGCGACCCACGCCGACCATGCCGTAGCAGTGCGCCAGCCAGGTCTCGCCCGTCTTCGGGTCGCGGCCGACCGGGAAACCGTTCGAATGGCCGACCTGGGGCGCGTAGCCGTCGACGTCCTTCATCCGCGTGAAATGCGTATCGTTCCTGAGGGGGACGGTGAACTCGGCCTTCAGCGTCTTCTGCGCACCTTTGATCGGGCGCACCTTGTCGTTGTCTTCGTTCGGATCGCCCCATTGCACGACCCAGTTGTCCTGCACGCGCACGACGGCCAGTCCGTCGAAATAATGCTCGCGCACGAGGGCCTTGATGTTCTTCACGTGGTTCGGCGCGAACGTCGGCGCCAGTTCGATGACGACGCGGCCGAACGGGAGTTCCATGTACAGCGTGTTGTCCGGGTCGAGAGGCCGCCAGTCCGACGGTTTCGATGCCTTGACGATGTCGGCGACGCTGGGCTTCGGCGGGAGTTCCCTGGCGCCGGCGGCCGCCGCGAAAAGGGCGCAGGTGGCGGCGAGAATCGTGTGCCGGAAGGGGAAATATGCCTTCTTCAATGTCGTCTCCTTGGCCGCTTGTGGCGGGCCGGATCATTGGATGTGTGATGACGATTGTAATCTGGAAAATATTAAAATTAAAACATTTTTGCCGATGAAGAAAATTCGCCGTGAAGATGAGCCGGCAGCCATTTTCGGGGTCGGACTGATGGTATGATTCGGCGCTACCATTTAGGAAAATTATGGATCTGATGCAATTCTTCGACATGATTCTTCATGTCGATAAGACCCTCGGCACATTGCTGGCGCAATACGGGGTGTATGTGTATGCCGTGCTGTTCGCCATCGTGTTCTGCGAAACCGGCCTCGTGGTTCTGTTCTTTTTCCCCGGTGACACCCTCCTGTTCATCGCCGGCGCCTTCTGCGCCACCGGCGAGATGAGTTATGCCTTGCTAACGCTCCTGTTGATCGTGGCGGCGGTGACGGGCAATACCCTCAACTATTACATCGGCGGGGCGATCGGGCATCGCGTGTTCACGCACGATTACCGCTGGCTGAACAAGGACGCCCTGCATCGCACCCACGAATTCTTCGAACGCCACGGCGGCAAGACGATCATCCTGGCCCGTTTCGTGCCCGTCGTGCGCACGTTCGCGCCGTTTGTCGCGGGCATCTCGGACATGACCCATGCCCGCTTCCAGATGTACAACGTCACGGGCGCCGTGGCCTGGGTGGTCAGCCTGGTGACCGGCGGTTACTTCTTCGGCAATATCCCGGTGATCCGCGATCACCTGACGATCATCGTGCTGGTGGGCGTCGGCGCGGCCGTCGTGCCCCTGGCGCTGGGCGGGCTGTACAAGGTTGGACGGCGCATGATGAGCCGCTGAAGCCCGACAATGTGATCACATGAAACGCGCCGCATGACGGCGCGTTTTTTATTTGCGGCGGCTATTGATGCACGGAATTGTTCCCCAGGCTCAAGTTTACTGTCGGTCACGCCGATAAGACAGGGGAGAGCAATACTACTGGATTCCCATGCGTACCCTGATCGCCCTGTTCGCTTGCAGCTGCGTCGCCCTGAGCGCAAGCGCCGCGAACGATCCCGCCGCCGCGGCGGCAGCCAGGCTGGCGGCTTCCGTGTCCCGGCCGGCTTCGGCCATGGTGCCGGCCGCGACGAAAAAGGCCGAGCCCGCCGAAAAGAAAGCCGAACCGAAAGCCGAACCGGCCGCGAGCGCCAGCTCGGCCAGCGAGGAAGATGCCGAGGTCGAGCTGTCGGCCAAGATCGCCCAGCGCCTGGCCGCGCTGCGCGAGCGCCAGCAAGCCCGCGCGACGGCCGCCGCGCGCGCGAAAAAACTCGCCGATGCGAAGCGCAGGCAGGAGGAGCAGGCCGCCGCCGCGGCGGCCGCCATCGCCGCTGCGCCGAAGCACGGCACCGTGTGGTCGTACGAGGGCGAGCTGGGCCCGGCGAACTGGTCGAAGATCAATGTCGACTGGGCCAAGTGCGGCACCGGCAACCGCCAGTCGCCGATCGACTTGCGCGACGGCATCAAGGTCAATCTCGAACAGATCAGCTTCGACTACCACCCGTCGTCGTTCAGCGAGGTCAACAACGGCCACACGATCCAGGTGACGGTGGGTGGCGGCAATTTCATCACGGTCGGCAACACCGTGTACGAATTGCAGGAATTTCACTTCCACCGTCCGTCGGAAGAAAAGATCAACGGCAAGGGCACGGAGATGGTCATCCACCTCGTGCACAAGAGCGCCGAAGGCAAGATCGCGATCATCGCCGTGCTGCTGGAGCGCGGCCAGCCGCACCGCCTGATGCAGACGATCTGGGACAACCTGCCGCTGGAAAAATTCGACACCGTCTCGCCCTCGATCGTGATCGACCCGACCGACGCGCTGCCGGAACGGCGCGAGTATTTCACCTACATGGGCTCGCTGACGGAACCGCCGTGCACGGAAGGCGTGCTGTGGATGGTGTTCAAGCAGCCGATGCAGGCGTCGCCGGCGCAGATGGCCCTGTTCTCGCGCCTGTATCCGTTGAACGCGCGGCCGGTCCAGTCGACCGCGGGCCGCTTGATCAAGGAATCGAACTGAGCGCTGGCGTGCTCAACGCCAGCGGCGGCCACCGCCACGGTGCCCATGCCAGCCACGGCCGCCACGATCGTACTCGTGATAGCTGAAGTCGAGCGAGACGGGCGGTCCGACATACGTGGGACCATAGCCGTACGGAGAATAAGGCGCGTCGTAGGCCGCATAAGGCGGCGCATAGACGGCGCAGCCGGACAGGGCGGACCCCGCCGCCAGCACGAGTGCCAGCCGTTTCACCAATGTACTCATTGCGTCTCCTCCTTGCGTGTCCTCCCATGCTCGTAGCATGTAGTTTAGGCCGCATGACGAGGCGCACCGCGCATTTTTTGCTACAAAATGAAACGCCGGCAAATGCCGGCGTTGCTGTTCATCCTGCCTGGACGACGGCCCGGTATGTCCCGCGCCAGATCCCGCCCGGCTCCAGTTGCTGCGGTCGGGCGGCCGCATCCCCCAGCAGGGCAGGCTCGATGCAGACGAAGCGGCGGTATTCCTCGTCTTCCATGTCGGACAGCGCCGCCGCGTCGGCCGCGCCCGGGTTCCACACGACGGCGTCGTTGAAGCCCGTCTGCTCCAGCGTCACCTTGTCCGCGCCCGTGTCGAACGCGATCGCCCCCTGGATGCGCTCGAACACCTGGTCGAGCTTGTCGGTGATGGCGAGCGTCTCCGCCTGCACGCCGTCGATGCGCACGGCTTCCACGTCCTCGACGAGGTGGTATGTATGCAGCGCGGCGGCGAACGGGAAGGCCTGCGTGCCGGTGTTGCGCACGTCGAGCGACATGTCCAGTTGCGCACCGCGCACCGCCACGCGCAGCAGCAGTTCGAAGGCGTAAGGCCAGGCGGCTGCGAGCTGCTGGGGCAGATCGCCCTGATTCAGCGCCAGCACCGCGAACGCGGCACCATCCGCTTCGCCCTGGTCGAGGACGCGCCAGGTCGCGACGCGCGCAAAGCCGTGGCGCATGCCGGTGCCGCGCTCGGCGAACTGGGGAAAGATGACGGGCACGCCGCCGCGGATCGCCTTCTGGCCGTCCAGCGCGGACAGGCTGCTCAGGAACAGGCGTTCCTGGGCCGGCCCGCCGGCCGTGGTGACGGCTTTCCACGACACGACATGGGCGCCGTACAACGTGATGGTCGCCTCGGCACCGTCCGGCGCGCGAAGTTGCAGGGCGGGCAATTGCCCGAAGTTGATGGTCGTTGCGCTCACGAGAATCCTCCTCAGGGGGGACGCCCGCGGGCGTCCCATTAAGTCATGCGGCTCTTCGCCAGCGGCGGATTGTACGCGAAGTAGCGCTTGATGCCTTTCGTGATCGCGTCGGCCAGTTGGTTCTGGTAGGCATCATCCTTCAGCCGCGCTTCCTCTTCCGGATTAGAGATGAATGCGGTCTCGACGAGGATCGAGGGGATGTCCGGCGCCTTCAGCACGGCAAAACCGGCCTGTTCGACGACGCCGCGGTGCAGGCGGTTGATGCCGCCGATTTCCGTCAGCACGGCCTTGCCGAGCTTCATGCTGTCGTTGATCTGGGCCGTCTGCGACAGGTCCATCAGCACGCTCGCCAGCTGCCTGTCGTGGCTGCCGAGATTCACGCCGCCGATCAGGTCGGCCTTGTTCTGGTCGGCCGCCAGCCAGCGCGCCGCGCTCGAGCTGGCGCCTTTTTCCGACAGCACGAACACGGAGGAGCCGCGCGCCGTCGGTTCGACGAAGGCGTCGGCGTGGATCGACACGAACAGGTCGGCCTGCACCTTCCGAGCTTTTTCCACGCGCTGGCCGAGGGGGACGAAGAAGTCGGCGTCGCGCGTCAGCATCACGCGCGTGTTCGGCAAGTCTTCCAGTTTCGCTTTCAGGCGCTTCGCCACCGCGAGCACGATGTCCTTCTCGTGCACGCCCGTGGTGCCGGTCGCGCCGGGATCCTCGCCGCCGTGGCCGGGGTCGAGCGCGATGGTGACCATGCGCGCCACCTTCTGTCCCGGCGCGGCCTTGGCGGGCGCATGCGGCTGGGCCGGTTGCGGCGTCGTCGGCTGCGGCTGCGCGGGCGTGGAGCCGGCGCGGGCGGCATCCGCTTCCAGCTTGGCGATGGCATCCGGACCGGCCTGGCCGACCGTCGGCTCGCCCGGCTGCACGGCCGGGGTCGGCGTGGCGGGGGCCGCGTCCGTCGTCCAGTTTTCCTTGGCGATCATGCTCGCGAGCGGGTCGACGGGCTTGACGGGATACAGGTCGAAGATCAGGCGGTGGTGATAGCCGGCGATGGGCGCCAGGTTGAACACCTGCGGCTTGACCTCTTCCTTCAGGTCGAACACGAGGCGCACGACGTTGGGCCGGTTCTGGCCCACGCGCACCTGCTTGATGTACGGGTCGTTCGACTCGATCTTGGCGACGAGGCTTTTCAGCGTGTCGTTCAGCGCGAGGCCGTCGATGTCGACGACGAGGCGCGGCGGGTCCGGCACCATGAAGTGCGTCGTCTTGAGCTCGCCGTCGTTTTCCAGGGTGACGCGGGTGTACTCGTCGGCCGGCCACACGCGCACGGCCATGATCTGGGCGGCGGATGCCGTCAGCGGGGCGACGACGGACAGCAGCAGCGTACCGCCGGCCTTGAGGATAGTGCGTCGTTTCGGGGAACCTGGAATCAGGGCGTCGGGGGGTAGTGCAGGCGTTCGAGGCATAGCAGGCCCAAGTCGGACAACGCTTGCAATTCTACCTCACGCCCGCGACCGCTGACCTTAAGCAACACTTTAACGTCGGGTGGCGGCAACACCGGTTCTCCCTTTTCGGGCCATTCGACGATGCAAATGTTGTTACCATCGAAATCTTCGCGGAACCCCGCGTCGAGGAATTCCTCGGGGCTGGACATGCGGTACAGGTCGTAGTGGATCAGGTTGACCTGTTGGCCATCCAGCTCGATGCGGTACGGCTCCGACAGCGTATAGGTCGGGCTCTTGACGGCGCCCTTGTGGCCGGCCGCGTGCAGCAGGGCGCGCGTGAGCGCCGTCTTGCCGGCGCCGAGGTCGCCGTGCAGGTAGATCACGAGGCCCGGGCCCAGCGCGCGCGCGAGGGCGGCGCCCAGGGCCTGCGTGGCGGATTCGTCGGGAAGATAAGCGCTCAGTTGTTGTTTCGGTTGCTGCTGCATCGAATAAAATATGAGGTTTGTAGGTCCGCCAATGTCCGCCCAGCTTCCCGTCCAGCCCGATTTCTCCGCACTCGCCCAGGCCATCAAGGCATGGGGCGCGGAACTGGGCTTTGCCGACGTGCGCATCGCCGACATCGACCTGGCCGGCCACGAAGCGGGCCTGCAGGCCTGGCTGGACGCCGGCCACCACGGCGAGATGGATTATATGGCAAGCCACGGCATGAAGCGCGCCCGGCCTGCCGAGCTGGTGCCGGGCACGGTGCGCGTGATCAGCGCGCGCATGGATTACCTGCCGATGGAGACGCCGCCCGACTGGCGTACCCGCGAGCGCCTGCGCCAGGACGACCCGCAGGCGGCCGTCGTCTCGATCTATGCGCGCGGCCGCGATTATCACAAGGTGTTGCGCAACCGGCTGCAGGCCCTGGCCGAGAAGGTCAAGGCGGCCGTCGGCGAGTACGGCTACCGCGTGTTCACGGATTCCGCACCCGTGATGGAGCTGCCGCTGGCGCAGAAGGCCGGCCTCGGCTGGCGCGGCAAGCACACGCTCTTGCTGAGCCGCGAGGCGGGCTCCACGTTCTTCATCGGCGAGATCCTCGTCGACCTGCCGCTGCCCGTCGACGAGCCGACCGGCGCCCACTGCGGCCAATGCAGCGCCTGCATAGCCGTGTGCCCGACGGGCGCGATCCTCGGCCCGGGCCGGCTGGATGCGCGCCGTTGCATTTCCTATCTGACCATCGAACTGAAGGGCGCGATCCCGGAAGAATTCCGTCCGCTGATCGGCAACCGCATCTACGGCTGCGACGATTGCCAACTTGCCTGTCCGTGGAACAAGTTCGCGCAGCGGGCGACCGTGCCGGATTTCGACGAGCGGAACGGCCTGGGCACGGCGGGACTCATCGAGCTGTTCGGCTGGAGCGAGATTGACTTCAACCGCCGCCTCGAAGGCAGCCCGATCCGACGTATCGGGCACGAGCGCTGGCTGCGCAACCTGGCGGTGGGACTCGGCAATGCAACCACGTCAGATGAAGTCGTCGGCGCGCTGCGCGCGCGCGCAGACCACCCGTCAGCGCTCGTGCGCGAACACGTCGCGTGGGCTCTCGCACGCCACGGTGAGGCTGTCTAGAGTTCGATCCGCTTCATGCGCAGCGCGGACCAGTCGCCGTCGATGGAAATCATGGCGACGCCCGTGATGCCGTTGTCCTTGGCATACGCATTGATCGAATCGCGGTTGATGTCGGTGGCCTTGGAGGCGGTCTGTTTCAGATAAGCGACCCACAACGACCCCTTGTCGCCCAGGCGCTCCTTGGCGGTCGGGAAATATTGTTCGAGTTCCTTGCGGTTCATCGCGAACAGCAGCACGACGTCCACTTTCTCCTGGTCGGATTGGATCAGGTTGGGCGGCATCTGCGACACCATGCCGGGGTGGACGTTCCCGTTCAGGATCAGCATCGATTTCGCGCTCCTCAAGAACATTTTGTCGGCTATCGTCTTCTCGCTCATCTGCGTTCCCTAAAGAATGTTTCGACGTGGTGAGTTCGACCACTCCATGATCAGGCTGATTTTACAAGCGAACCCCGCGCGGCACAGGACGCGCGGCCTGCCGTGCGCAGGTATTACTTCAGCAAGCCGGCCAGCTCGACGGCCGTCTTGACCTGCATCTTGTCGAAGATATGCGCCCGGTGCACCTCGACCGTACGCATGCTGATGCCGAGCTTGTCGGCGACGACCTTGTTCATGTTGCCGGCGAGGATGAGGTCGAGGACTTCCCGCTCGCGTGCCGACAGGGTGGCCAGCCGGGCATGGATGGCGTCGCGCGACGCGGCCTTGCGCGAGGCGGCGAGGGCTTCCTCGACGCGGTCCATCAACTGGTTGTCGTTGAACGGTTTTTCGAAGAAGTCGAAGGCGCCGCGCTTGAGGGAATCGACGGCCATCGGCACGTCGCCGTGGCCGGTCAGGAAGATCACCGGCAGGCGCGCCAGCAGGCCGCGCGCCACCAGCTGGTCGAACACGGCGATGCCGTTCATGCCCGGCATGCGCACGTCCAGCAGCACGCAGTCGCCGTGCGAAGCGTCGGCCGCAAAGCGGTCGCCGAGCGCGTCGAGGAAGGCCTGGCCGCCCGCATAGCCGCGCGCCGGCAGCCCGCGCGATTGCGCCAGCCATTCGAGCGCGTCGCGGATCACGTCTTCGTCGTCGACGATGTGCAGCATGCAGGTCTCCTTTTTTTGACGTATTGTAATTCACCGTTCGGTGACGGGTGCTTCCTGCGCCTGCTGCAACGTGAAGGTAAACACGGTGCCCCCGCCCGGATTGGCCGCGTGGGTGAGCGTGCCGCCGTGGAATTCGATCGCGGTGCGGCAGATCGACAGGCCCATGCCCATGCCTTCGGCCTTCGTCGAAAAGAACGGCGAGAACAGGCGCTCCGCCACTTCCGGCGCAATGCCATGGCCGTTGTCGATCACGGACACGGCGACTTGCCCCTGTTCGCCCGTGTGCGCGGTAATCCTCAAGACACGCCTCTCGGGGTCGATGGCCTGCATCGCCTCGATGGCGTTGCGCGTGAGATTGAGAAGCACCTGCTCGATCAGCACGCGGTCCGCGAGTACGGGCGGCAGGTCGTCCGGCACGTCCACCTGCAGCGCGACATAGCTCTGGCGGGCCTGCAGTTCGACGAGGGCGCGGATGCCGTCGACGACGTTGGGAATGCCGACCGTCTCGCGGTGCGGTTCGCGCTTCTTCACGAATTCGTGCACGCTGCGGATGATCTGGCCGGCGCGGCGCGCCTGCGTGTTGGCCTGTTCCAGCGCGCGTTTCAGCATGCCGGTGTCGAGCGGCGCCGCCTGGGTCTCGCGCGCGAGCACGTTCAGCGCGCCCGCCGTGTAGCTGGAGATGGCGGCCAACGGCTGGTTCAGTTCGTGCGCGAGCATCGACGAGATCTCGCCCATCGTCGCCAGGCGCGCGCTCGTCTCCAGCTTTTCCTGCTGCTGGCGATTCAGTTCTTCCGCACGCTTGCGGTCCGTGATGTCGAGGATGGAACTCATCCAGCCCGTGTGGCGCCCGTGCGCGTCGACGAGGGGCGCCTCGAACACGAGCACGGGCACGCGCATGCCGTCCGAGCGCTGGAACACGGTCTCGAACTGCGGCGTCGCCTGGCCCGACAGCACCTTGCGGAAGCGGCCTTCGTACTCCGCCATCGCTTCCGGCGCCCAGTACGGCATCGGCGGCTTCTTGCCCAGCAGATCTTCCATGGGATAACCGACCATGCGGCAGAACGCCGGGTTGACGTAGGTGACACGGCCCTCCAGGTCGCGTGCGCGCAGGCCCGTGAGCAGCGAGTCTTCCATCGCGGTACGGAAGGCCATCTGCTGGCGCAGCGCGTTTTCCGCCGCGATCGTGCGCGCGATGTGGCGCCACAGCGCGACGAGCGAAATGACGAGGCCCAGCGCCAGCACGATCACGGAGCCGACCAGCAGGTTCGGCAGCAGCTTCGGCGCGGCCTTGACGCTGTCGGTGGCGAGCACGATCTGCGAGCCGGGCAGGTCGAGCGCGCGCTTGTGCGTGTAGACGCCGCGGCCCGGTCCGCCCGCCGCGCGCTGCGCCACGACATGGTCGTCGCGGTCGAGCAGAGACAAGGCATTGTCCTGGGCGAACCACCACGGCACGTTCTCGTCCAGCAAGGTCTGCAGGTTGTACGTGGCGACGAGGCTGCCCATGTACTTGCCGGCGTGGACCAGCGGCAGGTGGAAGTCGATCAGGCCGTGCACGAGGCCGGTGGCACCGTATGGTTCGCTGTAGCGTCCCAGGCGCGTGCTGCGCGACATGGCGGCGGCATCGCGCGACGATTGCGTGAGCCCTTCGGGCGGCAGTTCCATGCCGCGGCTCGCCTTGACCTGGCCCTGCGCGTCGTACCAGATGATGCGCTGGAGTTCGTGGCCGTTCTTGAACATCTGCGCGAAACGGGCCTGCAGGGCGGCCGGCGCCGGCGTCTCGATGACGAGGTCGTTGCCCAGCGCGGCCAGCGCTTCCTCGCTGCGCGCGAGCTCGAAGCGCAAGGTCTGCTCGACCCACAAGGTATCGGCGATCAATTGTTCCTGCCGCTCGTTGCTTTCCATCTGGCGCGCCTGCCAGGGCAGCCACAGCAGGACGAGCAGGAACAGCAGCACGAGCAATACGGGCACGAGCCAGCGCCACGGGCCTTGCTTGACGGGGCGGGGCAGGGTGAATGGACTTTTCATGTGATAACGTTTCATTTTTTGCCGACGACTGTCTGTGTCGGAAACCTCGAAAAACCGTCGCGAGCGGCGGCAATGTTGTTTGAGAAGCGCAGCTGTACGAGTAGTACAGCGAGCATCGCAGAACAACAGTGCAACGCGCAGCAGGTTTTTCGACGTTTCCCGTCGTGGTTTTCCACGATAGCGGTACGACCCGCGAAGCGGCACACTGGCGGTCGGTATCCGAATATACACCGCGGGAACATGAAATTTATGCGCATCAAAGCCTTGCTGGCCGCGCTTGCTGTCGTGACTGGCGCCGGCGCCCACGCCCAGGCCCCGATCATCATCAAGTTCAGCCACGTCGTGTCGCCGGACGCGCCCAAGGGCCTGGCGGCCGAACGCTTCCGCGTGCTGGCGGAGCAGCGGACGCACGGCCGGGTGAAGGTCGAAGTCTATCCCAACAGCCAGCTCTACAAGGACAAGGAAGAGCTGGAAGCCCTGCAGCTGGGCGCCGTGCAGATGCTGGCGCCGTCGCTCGCCAAGTTCGCGCCGCTCGGCGTGAAGGAATTCGAAGCGTTCGACCTGCCGTACATTTTCCCGACCAAGGCGGCGCTGTATGCCGTGACGGAAGGGCCGATCGGCAAGAGCCTGCTGCAAAAACTGGAAGCCAAGGGCATCACGGGCCTGGCTTACTGGGACAACGGTTTTAAAGTGATGTCGGCCAACCGCCCGCTGCACAGCCCGGCGGATTTCCGCGGCCTGCGGATGCGCATCCAGGGCTCCAAGGTGCTCGATGTGCAGATGCGCGCGCTCGGCGCGGTGCCCCAGGTGCTGGCGTTTTCCGAAGTCTACCCCGCCCTGCAGGCCCATATCGTGGATGGCACCGAGAACCCGCCGTCGAATATGTACACGCAGAAGATGCATGAGGTGCAGAAGTACGTGACGGTGTCGAACCACGGCTATCTGGGCTACGCCGTCATCGTCAACAAGAAATTCTGGGACGGCCTGCCGCGCGACATCCGGACGGAGCTGGAGCAGGCGATGCGCGAAGCGACGGCATTCGAAAAGACCATCGCCCAGCGCGACAACGACGCGGCCCTCGAAGCGATCCGCAAGACCGGCAAGACCAAGATCTATACCTTGACGCCGCAGGAACAGGCCGACTGGCGCCGCGCCCTGCTGCCCGTGCAGAAGCAGGTGGAAGGGCGGATCGGCAAGGATCTCATCGATGCGATCAACAGGACAACCGCGCAGGCGACGGCGCCCGTCACGACAGCCCAGGCCCGGTGACAATCGCCCTCATTCGGTGCGGGTAAATAAGTGTTAGTTGCCTGTAATCAATGAAACACTGGCACTAGCATTTTTATGACATGTCATGGGGGCTTATGACCGAAATATATTTCGTGAATGTATATAAAAAACTACGCTTTTCTTATGCGGTTGCGTTATGATGGGGCACCTTTTGGCACCAACCTGGTGCGATAAAGCGACCGAATACGATTTGGGAGAGGGAAAAGAAAGCGGTAAACACAAACTTTACCGTAAAACAGTTAGGAGGAGACACACGTTTTATATGATGCAGCCGGCAATGACCAGGCAGCCGAAAACGTGACCATATTAGAAACGCACCTACGGGTGCGTTTTTTTTGCCCACGGCCGTGCAGGCTTGCGAACACGTCTTCCGGGTCTTACACTGCGTCGATGAGCACACAACAAGGCAGCGAGATTTTCAGCGCCATCATCGCGGCGCCGTTTGGAGCGATGGGTATCCGTACCGAAGATGGGCGGTTGCGCGAACTGGTCTACCTGCCGCCGCATTACCACGAAAAATCGGCGCAGGATGCCGTCGCCGAGCAGGCCGCCGTCCAGGTGGCGCGCTACTTCGAGGATCCCGATTTCCGCTTCGACCTGCCGCTGAAGGAAGCCGGCAGCGAATTCCAGCGGCGCGTGTGGGACACCATTTGCGCGATCCCGCGCGGCAGCGTCCGTACGTACGGCCAGATCGCCAAGCAGCTGGAATCGGCCCCGCGCGCCGTCGGCCAGGCCTGCGGCGCCAACTGGTTCCCGCTCGTGATCCCGTGCCACCGCGTGACGGCGTCCGGCGGCCTGGGCGGTTTTTCCAGCAGCGACGACGAACATGGATTCCAGCTCGGAATCAAGCGCTGGCTGCTGCGCCACGAAGGCGCGCTGGCGCTCGAGATGCCATGGCAGCAGCAGTCAATCTTCCCCTGATCGACGCGTTCTGCGACACGCTCTGGCTCGAGCACGGTCTCGCAAAGAACTCCCTCGATGCCTACCGGCGCGACCTGCGCCTGTTCGCGCGCTGGCTCGACGTCAAGCGGCCCGAGCGGAGCGACCTGTACGCCGTCGAGCCGCAGGACGTCGCCGCCTATTTCGCCGAACGCCATGAAGACACGAAGCCCAGTTCGGCCAACCGCCGGCTGTCCGTGCTGAAGCGTTTTTACCAGCTCGCGCTGCGCGACCGCCGCATCGCCGCCGATCCGTGTTTGAACATGGCGTCCGCGAAGCAGCCGCAGCGTTTCGTCCATACGCTCACCGAAGCCCAGGTCGATGCGCTGCTCGCGGCGCCGGACGTCTCGACGCCGCTGGGCCTGCGCGAGCGCACGATGCTCGAACTGATGTATGCCAGCGGCCTGCGCGTGTCGGAACTCGTCGCGCTGAAGCTGGTCGAACTGAGCCTGAACGATGGCGTACTGCGCATTACTGGTAAAGGCAGCAAGACGCGCCTCGTGCCGTTCGGCGAACAGGCGCGGCACTGGCTGGACCGTTACATGAAAGAGGCGCGCGGCGTCATCCTCGATGGCCAGGTCGACGACGCGCTGTTCGTGACCGGCCGCGGCGGGCCGATGACGCGCCAGATGTTCTGGGTCGTCATCAAGAAGCATGCGGCGAAGGCGGGCATCACGGCGCCGTTGTCGCCCCACACGCTGCGTCACGCGTTCGCCACGCATTTGCTGAACCACGGCGCCGATCTCCGCGTGGTGCAGTTGCTGTTGGGGCATTCCGACATTTCCACGACGCAGATCTACACCCACGTCGCGCGCGAGCGCCTGAAGCATCTCCACGCCCGGCACCACCCGCGTGGTTAATTCTCAAGACGGGGTAGGATGACTGGTCCATAATGGACTAGTACGACCTTTCCAACGATAGCAAGAGGTGAGCATGGCCAAGACGAATTTCCAGTACGAAAAACGCCAGCGGGAGTTGGAGAAGAAACGCAAGGCGGACGAAAAGGCGCGCAAGAAGCAGGAAGCCAAGCAGCACAAGGGGGACGATGCGCCGGCGCAGGATGAAGATGCCGGGGAAGAGGCGCGGCAGGAGCACGACCCCGCTTGAACGTCTGAATCGTCGTTCCCGGCACTGCCGGGAACGACTTCCTGCGAAGACGGGAACCCAAGTTAGCGTGCCGACACACGAACGTATCGATTGTCGCAGCAGAAATTGGGCCCCCGCCTTCGCGGGGGCGACGGTAGATTATGCGGTCTGCTCCTTGGCGACCTCTTCCTCCTCGTGCCCCTTCCTGAACCACGCCGCCACCCGCTTGCCCAGGCTGTCGAGATAGGTGTACGCCACGGGCACGACGACCAGGGTGAGCAGCGTCGACGTGATCACGCCCCCGATCACCGCACGTCCCATCGGCGCCTGCGTCTCTCCGCCTTCGCCCATGCCGATCGCCATCGGCAGCATGCCGAAGATCATCGCGAGCGTCGTCATCAGGATCGGGCGCAGGCGCACCTGGCCCGCTTCCATCAACGCGTCGAACTGTGACCGGCCTTCGCGCTGGCCGTGGTTCGCGAAGTCCACCAGCAGGATCGCGTTCTTCGTCACGAGACCCATCAGCATCACGACACCGATGATGGAAAAGATGTTCAGCGTCGTCTTCGTGATGAGCAGCGCGACCAGCACGCCGATCAGCGACAGCGGCAGCGACACCATGATCGCGATCGGCTGCAGGAAGCTGCCGAACTGCGAGGCCAGCACGAGGTAGATGAAGATCACGGCGATGCCCAGGGCGACGCCGAAGCCGGCCATCGTCTCGTCCATCTGCTGGGCGTCGCCGCCGACGTCGAAGCGCACGCCGTCCGGCAGCTGCATGGCTTTCATTTCCTTGTTCACGTCGCCCATCACGTCGCCCAGCGGACGGCCTTCGAGGCCGGCGAAGACCGCCACGCGGCGCTGCAGGGCCTGGCGCTTGAGCATCTGCGGGCTCGTCGACGGGATGAATTGCACGACCTGGCGCAACGGGACCATGACCGGGTTGCCCATCGCGTCACGCTTGCTCGATGCCACCGACAGGTCGGCCAGGTCGGCCACCTTTTCGCGGCCCGACTTCGGCAGCTGCACGTTGACTTCGTAGTTCTGGCCATCCGGCGCGAGCCAGCGGTTGGTCTGGTCGCCGGCGACGAACGGACGCAGCGCCGTGCCGATCTGCTGCACGGTGAGTCCGAGGTCGGACGCCAGCTCGTGGTTGATCTTGACGATGGTGGCCGGGTTCGCGCCTTCCTGGCTGTACTCGATGTCGGCGATGCCGCGGATCTTGCGCATCTTGTCCATCAGCGTGTGGGCCACGGCGTCCAGCTTCGCCTCGTCATTGCCGAGGATCGCGATGTAGATCGGACGCTGGCCCACCGTCAGCGAGATGCCGGCGATTTTCTCCAGGCGCTCGCGGATGACTTTTTCCATCTCCTGCTGCGAGCGGCGGTGCGTCTTGTGCACGTCCGTCAGCTTCAGGTGCACTTCCGAGTAATTGCGGCCCTCCCAAGAACCGACGATGGTCGAGACGCTTTCGATTTCCTTGAACTCGGCCAGCGCCGCCTCGGCCTGGCGCAGTTTCGCATCCGAGTAGTCCAGGCTGGAGCCGATCGGCGTCTTCAGGCGCATGTGGATGGTGCCGTCGTCGACCTGCGGCACGAACTCGCCGCCGATCTTCGGCACCAGCATCAGGCTGGCCGCGAACAGGACGACCGCGAGCAGCAGCGTGGATTTACGCCAGTCCAGCGCCAGCGCCAGCACCTTCGCGTAGACGTCGTGCAGCCATTCGATGCCGTGCTCGATGCGCGCCATCAGGCGGCCCAGCCACGGCATGTACTTGAAGCGGCCCTTCACGGGGTCGGGCCACACGGACGACAGCATCGGGTCGAGCGTGAAGCTGACGAACAGCGACACCAGCACGGCCACGGCGACGGTGATCCCGAACTGCAGGAAGAAGCGGCCGATGATGCCCTTCATGAACGCGATCGGCACGAACACAGCGACGATGGCGAAGGTCGTCGCCATCACCGCGACGCCGATCTCGTTGGTGCCGTCTTCCGCGGCGCGCACGTGGTTCTTGCCCATGCCGAGGTGGCGCACGATGTTTTCGCGCACGACGATGGCGTCGTCGATCAGCAGGCCGATGCACAGCGACAGCGCCATCAAGGTGAGGAAGTTCAGCGTGAAGCCGAAGTACTTCATCGCGATGAAGCTGGCCAGCACCGAGATCGGCAGGGTCAGGCCCGTGATGATGGTGCTGCGCCACGAGTGCAGGAAGAAGAACACGATCACCATGGTCAGCAGCGCACCTTCGAGGATGGTGTCCTTGACGTTGTCGAGCTGGCCCTGCACGTTCTTCGCCTTGTCGTCCAGGATGCGGAACTGCACGTCCTTCGGCAGCGTCGTCTTCATCGCCTCGATGGCGGCCTTGACGCCGGTGCCCACCTGCACCGTGTTGGCGTCCTGGATCTTCGCGATCTCCAGCGTGATGGAACGTTCGCCGTTCACGCGCGAGATCGACTGTTCCTCGGCGGCGCCGTCGGAAATGTCGGCCACCTGGCTCAGGTAGATCGGGCCGCCCGTGCGGTTGGCGACGACGATGCGCCGGAAGTCGGCCGCTTCCTTCATCTTGCCCTCGATGCGCACGAGGTTCTCGCGCGCGCCGCGGCTGATGCGGCCGGCCGGCAGGTTGGCGTTGGTCGTCGTGATCGCGTTCATCACCTCGTCGATGCCGACGTTGAGGCTCTTCAGCTGGTCGGGGCGGATGTCGATCAGCACCTGGCGGTCCTGCTTGCCGTTGACGCGGATCTGGCCGACGCCCGCCACGGCCTGCAGGCGCTTGACGATCACCTGGTCGGTCAGCATCGTCAGGTCGCGCAGGCTGCGCTCCTTCGACGTCAGCGCCAGCAGGACCACGGGCTGCGTGTTCTCGCCTTCCTCGCGGTACACGATGGGTTCCTTCACCTCGCGCGGGAAGCCGCCGCGGACGGTGCTGATGCGGTCGCGCAGGTCCTGCACGGCGCGGTCCATGTCGACCGTCAGCTGGAATTCGATGCCGACGCCCGAGCGGCCTTCCCACGACGTGCTGCGGATCGTCTTGATGCCGCCGACGGTGTTCGCCGCTTCCTCGAGCGGGCGCGTTACATCATTCTCGACCTGCTCGGGCGAGGCGCCGGGATACGCGGTCTCGATGAAGACGGCCGGGATCTCGACGTTCGGCATGCTCTCGACGCCGAGGCCGCGGTACGCGAACAGGCCGAGCACCATCAGGCCCACCATCACCATCGTGGCGAAGACGGGGTATTTGATACTGGTACGGGTGATCCACATGGCTCAGCCTTTCGCGTCCGGCAGTTTGACCTTGCTGCCCGGCTTGATGCCGTCCAGCGGCACGGCCAGCACCGTCATGCCGGCGTCGACGCCTTCCAGCGCTTCGACGACGCCTTCGTCCTGGTTGCGCAGGCCCAGCTTCACGGGCTGCGCGACGACCTTGCCGTCGGCGATACGGTAGACGACGTCGCGGCCATTGTCCTGGCGGACGGCGCCGATCGGCAGCAGCGGATGCGCGGCCGACTTGTCGGTGACGATGGTCCCCTTGGCGAACATGCCGGCGCGCAGCACGCCGTCGGGATTCGCCACGTCCACGTACACGATCATGGCGCGCGAGCCCGTCTCGGTGGCTGGATTGATGCGCGCGACCTTGCCCGTGAAGTTGCGGCCGTCGAAGCCGTCGACCTTGAACTGCACGTCCTGGCCGACCTGGATGCGGGGGATGTCGGACGCGGGCACCTGGGCGTCGAGCGTCAGGTGCTTCAGGTCGACGATCGAGAACACGGGGCTGTCCGGCGCCAGCTTTTCGCCGGCCTGCGCGTGGCGCTTGCTCACGACGCCCGAGAGCGGCGCGTGGATCGTCGTATCGGCCAGCGCGATGCGCGCGAGGTCCAGCTGCGCGCGCGCGGAATCGACGGCGGCCTGCGCCAGGTCGACGGCGTTCGCGGACGTGTCGTATGCGTTTTGCGCGATGAAATTCTGCTTCAGCAGCGATGCGCTGTTGCTCATGTTTTTCTTCGCCATCGTCAGGCGTGCCTGCGCGTCGGCCAGCATCGCCTGCTGCTGCGCCACGCGGGCGCGCGCCTCGGCGGGATCGAGCCGCGCGATCACCTGGCCGGCCTTGACGTCCATGCCTTCCTGCACGGCGGTCGACAGCACGATGCCCGACACCTTCGACTTGACGGTGGCCTGCGACAGCGGCATGAGCGAACCGGTGACGGGCAACGTGACGGCCAGCGGGCGCGCCTCGATGCGGGCGATGTCGCGCACGGACAGCTCGTGCACGGGCGCCGCCGCCGGTGCCGGCGCGGCCGTCGGCGCGGGGGCCGCGGCGCGGTGGGTCAGCGCATACGCGCCGGCGCCCGCCAGCGCGACGGCGAGCAGCGACAGCGCTATGACCCTGGCGCGGCGGCGCGGCGCCGGTTTCTTGGCGGGCTGGTCGGCGGACAAAGGCAGGGACTCGATCTTCATGGTTGTTCTTTATGTGGTGGTGAGCGCGAGCGGAATGGAGAGCGCACGTGCTCCGTCCTGCCAGGCAGGATGGAGCTCCCAGCGCATGACGGCATGGTAGGTTTGTCGATGACGAACCGCTATCGGAATGCGACGAGCGGTGCAAAAGGGACGCTGAACTGCGAAAAATCCGGGGCGGATGTGGATCCCCGACTGCGTCGTCCCCGCGAACGCGGGGACCCATGCTGAGCTTCCGGAGTCAGGTATTAAAGAGCGCGCCGGTGCTTTCGACGTACCGAATTCTGCGGCTCAGTATGGATTCCCGCGTGCGCGGGAATGACGGGTGGGCGTCAACCGTCCCCGTCCGGCGTCCCGGGCCGTTCGAACAAGCGCAGCCGCGCCAGCACCTGCCCATGATCCGACGCCTCCGGCAACCCCAGATCGAGGTGGTCGTTCAGGTACACGACGTCGATGACCTCGCCCACCGCTCCCGGCAGCCCTGCATTGAATTCCGCCGACACGAGGATGTGGTCGATCGTGGAATGGTACCCATCATGGACGTTGGAAAAACCGACGTGCCGCAGATGGTCCCGGCGGCCCTGCAGCTGGCAGGCATCATATAAACGGTCGCCGCTGGGCGCGCCGAGGCCCAGCACGATGCCGGTCGTGACCGCGTCGGCCACGTCGTTGAAGTCGCCCAGCACGACGCGCGGACGGTGGTGCGTGCGGCCGATGTCGGTCAGCAGCACGCGCAGCGCGGCCGCTTCCGTGCCGCGCCGGATCAGCGAGCGCAGCGACGCCAGCGCGTACAGCTGCGGGTCGTCGCCCGTGTCGCCCGCGCGGTAGTCGGGACGGCGCGATTTCAAATGCACCACCACCACGTCGGCGACGAGATCCGGCGTCAGCTGGATCGCCGCGTGCAGCGGGGCGCGGGTAAAACGTTCGGGATCTCGGTTGCCGGGCGGCATCGCGATCCCGGGCGGGAAATAGGGGAGCTGGCGCGGGGCGTCCGCGAGGGGCAGGCGGGAGGCGAGGGCGACGCTGGGTGTGAGCTTCTCGGCGTCCGGATCGGGATCGAAGCCGACGTGGACGGCGTCGCGGAAGCGCCGCGTGCGCGACAGCGCCTCGGCCAGCGCGGCCTGGGAGAACACTTCCTGGAAGCCGATCACGTCGGCGCCGAGCATGTCGATCTGGTGCGCGGTCCAGGCGATCTTCGCTTCGTATTCCTCGGGGGTGCTCGGCTCCAGGTTGTCGTACAGCCTGGCGCCCGGCGTGGCGAGGTTACACACGTTGAAGGTGGCAAAGCGAATCTCTTGCTGCATAATAAGCAACTCCTCCGTTTGCATTTAGCGTAACACGCATGGCCAAGAAAGAGCATATCTCCGAAACCCCGGCGACACAGTTCCTGCGCAAGCATGGGGTCGCCTTCACGGAGCACCCCTATGAATACGAGGAACACGGCGGTACGGCCGTGTCGTCGCGCGAGCTGGGCGTGGAAGAGCACGCCGTCGTGAAAACCCTCGTGATGCAGGACGAGGCGGCCAAGCCGCTGATCGTGCTGATGCATGGCGACTGCAAGGTCTCGACGAAGAACCTGGCCCGCGCCATCCCCTGCAAATCCGTCGAGCCGTGCAAGCCGGACGTCGCCCAGCGCCATTCCGGCTACCTGGTCGGCGGCACGTCGCCGTTCGGCGTGCGCAAGGCGATGCCGGTCTATGTCGAGGAAAGCATCCTGCAGCTGGACAAGATCTATATCAATGGCGGACGGCGCGGTTTCCTGGTCGGGATCGCGCCGGCCGCGCTGGTGGACGTGCTGAAAGCCCGGCCGGTCAACTGCGCGCTGGCCGACTGACTATCGCCGGGCTCGGCCGATGGTGTATATTTCACGCGCGCCAGATTCCTGGCCGGGGATTATGAAAAGAGACTCATGTACACAATTCTGTTCACCATCGCAGCCTATTTGATCGGCTCGATTTCCTTCGCCGTCGTCGCGAGCCGCCTGTTCGGCCTGGCCGACCCGCGCACCTATGGCTCGAAGAACCCGGGCGCCACCAACGTCCTGCGTTCGGGCAGCAAGAAGGCGGCCATCGCGACGCTCGTCGGCGACTGCGCCAAGGGCTGGCTGGCCGTGTGGCTCGCGGTCCAGTTCGGCGAGCGCTTCGGCGTCGAGGACGGCGGCGTGGCGCTGGTCGCCATCGCGGTCTTCCTGGGCCATCTGTGGCCCGTGTTCTTCCGCTTCGTCGGCGGCAAGGGCGTGGCGACCGCGCTGGGCGTGCTGCTGGGCCTGAACGTCTGGCTCGGCCTGGCGACGCTGGTCACGTGGCTCGTCGTCGCGTACGCGTTCCGCTACTCGTCGCTGGCCGCGCTGGTGGCCGCGATCTTCGCGCCGTTCTACTACGGCCTGCTGTTCGGCGCGGACGAAAAACTGTTCGCCGTCATCGCGATGAGCCTGCTGCTCCTCTACCGCCACAGCAGCAACATCGGCAATCTCATGGCCGGCAAGGAATCGAAGATCGGCAGCAAATCGAAGGGTGCCGCGACCGCCAAACCGGCCGTCAAAAAGAAATAAACCAAAACCGGGGTCAGAGCCCGGCTTTTGGAAATTGCTCCGAACACTATTTGCCGAATTTGTTTGGCGCGCTGCTGCCTTTCGTTCGATGTGTCACCATATGCCATCAGCGTTAATGAAACCAATTGGAAGGCGGTGAAAAAGTGAGCAAGCAAATGAGAATCGATTTCGTGTCGGATGTGTCGTGCCCGTGGTGCGCGATCGGGCTGAAATCGCTCGAACAGGCACTGGAGCGGGTGGGCGGCGACATTACGGTCGACATGCATTTCCAGCCGTTCGAGCTGAACCCGGGGATGGGTCCGGAAGGCCAGGACATCTTCGAACACATCACCGAGAAATACGGCTCCACCCCCGCCCAGCAGGAACAGTCGCGCGAGATGATCCGCCAGCGCGGCGAGGCCGTCGGCTTCACGTTCGACATGAGCAAACGCGGCCGCATCTACAACACCTTCGACGCGCACCGCCTGCTGCACTGGGCGGAAGGCCAGGGCCGCCAGCAGGCGCTGAAGGAAAAGCTGTTCGAGGCGTATTTCACGCTGGGCGAGAACCCGGGCGCGCACGACGTGCTGCTGCGCGCGGCGGGCGAGGTCGGCCTCGACGTGGAGGCCGCGCGCCAGGTGCTGGCATCGAACGCGTATGCGGACGAGGTACGCCAGCTCGAGTACTACTGGCAGCGCGCCGGGATCCGCTCGGTGCCGGCGATCGTGATCAACCAGCGCCACCTGATCTCCGGCGGCCAGCCGCCCGAGGTGTTCGAGCAGGCGCTGCGCCAGATCGCGCAGCAGGACGAGGAGCTCGAGCAGGACGAGGAACCGGCCGCCTGAGCGGTTCTCAGTTCAGATCAAGTACGATGGGCTGGTGGTCCGAGGCCGACGTCTCGGACTGTACGCTCATGTCGGACACGCGCCCCGCCAGGTCTTCCGTGACGAAGAAATAATCGTAGCAGCCGGGCTTTTCCGGCCATTTGAATCCGTGCAAGCCCGCCGTCGGGGCGCGCGGGATGTCGCCGTGGTGCACGCGCCATGCGTCGACGAGGCCCAGCGCACCGCTCGACGCGGGCGCCAGCAGGGCGCGATAGTCTTCCGAATCCGGACCAAAATTGAAATCGCCGCAGTAGATCGCCGTGCCGGGCCGGAAGCCGAGCTGGAACGGCGGCTCGAGCGCGGGGTCCGGCTGGTAGACGGCGGCGCGGGCGCACGCTTCCTCGTGCAGTTCGCGGATGCGGGCGATCTGCGCGCGGCGCTGCATGGGCGAATAGTATTCGAGGTGGGTCGTCAGCACGCGCAGCTTGCCGCCGGGCGCTTCCAGCACGGTTTCGATCATCCCGCGCGGCATGCCGGCCGGGTGTTCCGGATCGACGGGCCAGGGCAGCATGTGGCGCTGCGCCTGGGTGATGCGGTATTTGGACAGCAGGAGATTGCCGAACTGGCGGGGCAGGTTGTTCCGGTAGATTTCGCTCGGCGCCTGCTCGATCATGTGGTACCCGCCGAACGCGCCGGCCAGTTGCTTGAACTGGCTCGCGCTGGCGCTGCCCTCCAGTTCGGGATGGTTGGCGGCCACTTCCTGCAGGCAGATCACGTCGGGATTCAGCTTGCGCAGCACATCGATGATTGCGTGGATCCGGATGCGCCCGTCCCTCCCACAGCCCCAGTGAATATTCCAGCTAACCACGCGCATTCGATACCTCCGTAAAACTCAACTGCCAGAGTTTGCCATTCTTTGGAGAATGACGGTCACACGGTAGGATCGATGTCAAGGTTACAAGTTCACCCGAATCAGAAACGGTGCGCGTTGCTGCGCCGGTGTTCCGCGCCTTCTTTCAGCAGCTGGTCCGCCTCCGCGGCATCCTTCGGCGTGAGGTCGTCGCCCGTCTGCTTGACGAGCGCCAGTTCCTGGATCGCGGCCGGGTACTCGCGGTCGGCCGCGCGTTCCAGCAGCTCGCGCGCGCGGCGTGGATCGGCCGGCACGCCGTCGCCGTCCGCGTACGCGTTCGACAACAGGAACATCGCATGCGCATCGCCCGCCTGCGCGGCCACGCCGAGCCAGTGCGCGGCGGCCGCTTTGTCCGCCGGGATGCCGTCGCCGTTCTTCAACAGCAGCGCGAGCCTCAGCGCGGCTTTCGGGTGCCCTTGCTGCGCGGCCTGGCGGTACCACTGCGCAGCCTGGGCGTTCGTACCTGGGCGGTCGCGTTCCAGTTCCCCGAGTTGATGGGCGGCTTCGGCATCGCCCTGGCGCGCCGCGCGCAGGAACAGGGCGCGCGCCTGGTCGTCGCGATGGCGCTTCCGGTACAGCAGCGCGAGCTCGCGCTCGGCCACCGGCATGCCGTCGGCGGCCCATTCCTGCAGGCGCTGCTCGGCGGCGTCATCGCCGCGCTGGGACGCGGCCATCGACACGGCCTCGATCTCGGCCGGCAGCGGGGCGCGCCCACAGCCGGCGAGCAAAACGAACAGCAGCGCGCACGCGAGTCGCAGGTTCATGCCGGCTTACTTCGACAGGTCGATCGCATACTTCGCGAAGCCGCTCGCGTCCAGCCCGCCCTCGGCCGTGACGCTGGCGAGACCCGCGGCCTGCGCCAGCGCCAGGTGGCCCGGCGCCGAGCGCAGGATCACGGGGCCGGCGGTCGCCGTCTGGACGAAGCGCCAGCTGCGCGCACCGCCGTTCGCGGCCAGGGTGACCTTGCCGGTGGCCGCGCCGATCTTCTGCAGGTAGTTGCTGACGACGGACTGGTTCGCGTCCGGCGACTTGATGATCGTCTTGCTGCCGTCGATGCCGGGGAAGTTGCCGCCGCCGCCCGCGCGGTAGTCGTTGGTGGCGACGATGAAGTCGTCCGTGTCCGCCACCGGCTTGCCCTGGTACGTCAGGTCGACGATGCGGCTGCCCGCCGGCTTCGTCACGTCGATCTGGTACTGCAGCGCGTTGTTCTCGGCATAGAACACATCGTAGTTGTAGATCGTGCCGTACGACGGGACGAGGTCCTGCTCGGCGGTCGCTGCCGGATCGATGCGCGCGAACTGCTTCGCGGCCGTCTCCAGCCAGTTCTTCAGGTCCGCGCCCTTGATCTTCACGGCCTGCAGGTTGTTGTTGCTGTACAGGTAAAGGTCGCCCGGGTTGCGCACTTGCAGGCCGACCGGCGCCGCCGGCGTCGCGCCCGGCGCCACGTCCGTGAAGTCCGACGGCCCGTTGCGGCCCGCCTTGAACGGCGCGCTGCACGAGATCACGGGGATGTTTTTATAGCTCGACAGCGTCGCGTCGGTGCTGGCCGCGATGGCGTTCTTCACATAGTCGATCTGCGCCTGGTTCACGAGCTGGATGGCCGACACGTCGCCGACGAGCGCGAAGTACGAGGACATCTCGAAGTCCGTCGACACGCCCAGCGGCTGCTTGGCATACGCGATCGTCGCCTGGTGCTCGGTCTGCACGGCGGCGGCGATGGCCGGGTCGGCCGCGACGCTGGTCGTGCCGTCCTTGTACTTGTAGCCGCGCGATTCGACCGTCGTCCGCGCCGGCTGCACCACCCACTTGCCGCCCTGGTACGCGAGCGTCAGCTTGACGATGCCGAGGCGCCGCCCCCAGCTCTGCGCCATCACGGTCGGCACGCCGTTGACGAAGCCGTTCACCGCATCGACCTTGGCCGATGCGGGGATCGCCGCGAACGACGGATCCAGCGCCGCGGCGCCTGTCTCTTTCCCCTTCGGGAAGATGAGGTGCGAGTGGCCGATCAGCAGGGCGTCGATGCCGGTCGTGCTCAGGTGATAGCTCTGGTTTTCCATCTTCGGGCTGTACGCGCTCGTATCGAGGCCGCCGTGCGACAGCGCGACGACGAGGTCCGCGCCCTTGCCGCGCATCTCCGGCACGTACTGCTTCGCCGCTTCCACGGACCCGCCGACGGCCACCTTGCCGGCCAGGTTCTTCTGGTCCCAGTCGAGGATTTGCGGCGGCACGAAGCTCATCACGCCCACGTTGACGGTGACCGGCATCGTCTCGCCGTTCGGCTTCGTCGCCGTGAAGTTGCGCGCGAGGATGCGGTACGGCTCGTAGATCGTCTTGTTCGTGGCGACCGCGGTCACGTTCGACAGCACGAGCGGGAAGTTCGGACCGCCGCAGGTGCCGGCTGGCTTGCTCACGCCCGGGATGCCGAAGTCGGTGTTCGTGACCTGGCTGAGGAACGGCAGGCCGTAGTTGAATTCGTGGTTGCCCAGGCCGCCCGCGTCGTACTTCAGCGCGTTCATCGCCTTGTGCACGGCCAGCGTCTCCCCGCACTTCACGGGCGCGGTGACGGCCTGCAGGTCGGCCAGCAGGGTGCCCTGGATGACGTCGCCGTCGTCGAACAGCAGGTTGTTCGGGCTTTCCGCGCGCGCCTGCCGGATCAGCGTGGACGTGCGGTCGAGGCCAAGGGTCGCGTCGTCGGCGAGCGAGTAATAGTTGTAGCCCAGGACGTTCGAGTGGATGTCGGTGGTCTCGAGCAGGGCGAGGGTGACGGTCGTGCCTTCGGGGATGACGTTGGCGGGCGTCGATGGCTCGCCGCAGCCTGTGAGGCCGGCGGCAGCAAGGGCCGCGAGCAATGCGTGGTTGCGTTTCAAGATCGTGGTCCGTGGTAGTGGGAACGGGGCGCAACTCTATCTTGATGGGATGACAACGATGTGACAGGCGCCCATGCGCCACGCCGGCGCACGCCGCACGGTTCCGGACGCGCATGCGCCGCAGGCTGGCATACCCGCGCGTGGCTCTGCACGCAATCGGTGTGTGCGCCCGTTTTTCGTGGTGCGTCGGCACAACCGCGGTGCCGACGCACCGTTTCGACTGTTGGCATGGCAATTGCTGTATTGACTATGAGGGCGCCGGAGCTGGCCACTCCGCCGCCGCAGCGTTGTCTCTTCTTTCGATTGCCTTCTACAAGGACCAACATGACCGATACAACCAATCTGACCCGCCGCCGCCTGCTGGCCGCCGGTGCCACGGCCTCGCTCACCGGACTCGTTTCCGGCGGGGTCTTCGCCGCCGGCTCCGACAAGCCCGAGAAGACCGAAGTGAAGGTCGGCTTCATTCCCCTGACCGATTGCGCCTCCGTGGTAATGGCGTCGGTGCTGGGCTTCGACAAGAAGTACGGCATCAGGATTGTCCCCAGCAAGGAATCGTCGTGGGCCAGCGTGCGCGACAAGCTGGTCAACGGCGAACTGGACGCCGCCCACGTGCTGTACGGCCTGATCTACGGCGTGCAGATGGGGATCGGCGGTCCGAAGAAGGACATGGCGGTGCTGATGAGCCTGAACCAGAATGGCCAGGCCATCAGCCTGTCGAAGAAGCTGGCCGACGCCCGTGCGGTCGACGGCCCGTCGCTGGCGAAGGTGATGAGCAAGGACAAGCGCGAGTACAGCTTCGCCCAGACCTTCCCGACCGGCACCCACGCGATGTGGCTGTACTACTGGCTGGCCAGCTACGGCATCAACCCGATGAAGGACGCGAAGGTGATCACGGTGCCGCCGCCGCAGATGGTGGCGAACATGCGCGTCGGGAACATGGACGGCTTCTGCGTGGGCGAACCGTGGAATCATCGCGCCATCGTCGACGGCGTCGGCATCACGGCCGCAACCACCCAGGACATCTGGAAAGACCACCCGGAAAAGACCCTTGGTACGTCGCTCGAATGGGTCAAGAAATACCCGAACACGGCGCGCGCCCTGGTGGCCGCCGTGCTGGAAGCCAGCCGCTGGATCGATGCGAGCATGTCCAACAAGGTCAAGATGGCCGAGACGATCGCCGACAAATCGTACGTCAACACCTCGGTGGACGTGATCAACCAGCGCATCCTGGGCCGCTACCAGAACGGCCTGGGCAAGACGTGGGACGACCCGAACACCATGAAGTTCTACAACGACGGCTCGGTCAACTTCCCGTACCTGTCGGACGGCATGTGGTTCATGACCCAGCACCGCCGCTGGGGCCTGCTCAAGTCCGATCCGGATTATCTGGCCGTGGCCTCGAGCGTCAACCAAGTCGCGCTGTACCGCGAGGCGGCCGCCATGGCGAAGGCCGACGTGCCGAAGTCGCCGATGCGGTCCGCGAAGCTCATCGACGGCGTCGTGTGGGACGGGAAGAACCCGGCCGCGTATGCCGCCGCTTTCAAGATCAAGACCTGAACCGGAGGACATCATGAATACCGTCGTGAATTCGACAGCGGGCGCACACGCCGTGCCAGCCCGGCGCGCCCTGGCGCTGCGCGTGCCGAACGGCCGCGCGCTGTTGCTGGCGGTGCTGCCGCCCGTGCTGGGTCTCGCCATGCTGGTGCTGGTGTGGCAGCTCGTCTCCGCGAACAACAGCAACTTCCCGTCGCCCCTCGTCACGTGGGAGGCGGCCGTCCAGCTGTTCGCCGACCCGTTCTACAGCAACGGGCCGAACGACCAGGGCATCGGCTGGAACATCCTCGCGTCGCTCGAGCGGGTGGCGCTGGGCTTCGGCCTCGCGGCGGCGGCGGGCATCCCGCTCGGCTTCCTGATCGGCCGCTCGCGCTTCCTGGCCGGGATGTGCAATCCCATCGTCAGCCTGCTGCGCCCCGTGTCGCCGCTGGCCTGGCTGCCCATCGGCCTGCTCGTGTTCAAGGCCGCGAATCCCGCCGCCATCTGGGCCATCTTCATCTGCTCGATCTGGCCGATGATCATCAACACGGCCGTCGGCGTGCAGCGCGTGCCGCAGGACTACCTGAACGTGGCGAGGGTGCTGAACCTGTCGGAGTGGAAGGTCTTCACGAAGATCCTGCTGCCCGCGGTGCTGCCGTACATGCTGACCGGCGTGCGCCTCGCGATCGGCACGGCGTGGCTCGTCATCGTCGCGGCCGAGATGCTGACCGGCGGCGTGGGCATCGGCTTCTGGGTGTGGGACGAGTGGAACAACCTGAACGTGCCGCACATCCTCATCGCCATCGTCGTCATCGGTGTGGTCGGGTTGGTGCTGGAGCAGGCGCTGGTCGCACTGGCCCGCGCCGTCACCTACGAAGAGAGTGGATCATGAGCGAACCGAAATTCATCGAAGTCCAACAGGTCGAGATGCTGTTCGACACCCGCAAGGGCCGCTTCCACGCGCTCACCGACGTCAACCTGAAGGTGGCGCGGGGCGAGTTCATCACGCTGATCGGCCACTCCGGCTGCGGCAAGTCCACGTTGCTGAACCTGCTGGCGGGCCTGACCCGCGCCACCGAGGGCGTGCTGATCTGCGCCGGCCGCGAGATCGCCGGACCGGCGCCGGAGCGCGCGGTCGTGTTCCAGAACCATTCGCTGCTGCCGTGGCTGACCTGTTTCGAGAACGTCTACCTGGCCGTCGAGCGCGTGTTCGGCGCCCGCGAAGGGAAGGAGCAACTGCGTACCCGCACGGCCGATGCGCTGGCGCTGGTGGGCCTGACGCACGCGGCGCAGAAGCGGCCCAGCGAAATCTCGGGCGGCATGAAGCAGCGCGTCGGCATCGCCCGCGCGCTGTCGATGGAACCCAAGGTGCTGCTGATGGACGAGCCGTTCGGCGCCCTCGACGCGCTGACCCGCGCTCACTTGCAGGACGAGTTGCTGCGCATCGTCGCCCAGACGGAGTCCACGGTCGTGATGGTCACGCACGACGTGGACGAGGCGGTGCTGCTGTCCGACCGCATCGTGATGATGACGAACGGCCCGGCCGCGACCATCGGCGAGATCGTGGATGTGCGCCTGCCGCGGCCGCGCGAGCGCGTCGCGCTGGCGCACGATGCGCTGTACAACGAGTATCGGACCCGGGTGCTGGAGTTCCTGTATCACCGGCAGGCGAGGCCGGCGAAGGAAGCCGCCTGAGAGGCGTTACGCCGGCTCGATCTCGTCCAGCGGCCAGCGCGGGCGCACGTTGAATGCGTAGTCGCGCTGCGCCGCGTCCGGATTGCGTTCCAGGCGCAGCGCGCCCGCGAACGCGATCATCGCGCCGTTGTCCGTGCAGAATTCGAGTTCGGGGTAGTAGACCTTGAAGCGCTTCTTCGCGGCGGCCTCGTTGAGCGACGCGCGCAGCTGGCGGTTCGCGCCGACGCCGCCCGCGATCACGAGGCGTTTCAATCCCGTGTGCTTCAGCGCCAGCACGCATTTCGCCGTCAGCACGTCGACGATGGCATCGACGAAGCCGCGTGCGATGTTGGCCTTGTCCTGCTCGCAGACGTTGGCGATGTCCGCTGCATTGTTCTTCACGACGGTCAGCACGGCCGTTTTCAGGCCCGAGAAGCTGAAGTTGAAGTCTTTCGAGTGCAGCATCGGGCGCGGCAGTTTATACGCTTCCGGATCGCCGAATTCTGCCAGGCGCGAAATGGCCGGGCCACCCGGATAGCCGAGGCCCAGCAGCTTGGCCGATTTGTCGAAGGCTTCGCCGGCCGCGTCGTCCAGCGTCTCGCCCAGCAGGGTGTAGCGGCCGACGCCATCCACGCGCATCAGCTGCGTGTGGCCGCCGGAGACGAGGAGGGCGACGAACGGGAATTCCGGCCGCTCGGTCGCGAGCAGCGGCGACAGCAGGTGACCCTCCAGGTGGTGCACGCCCAGCACGGGTTTATCCAGCGCCAGCGCCAGGCTGCAGGCGACGGACGATCCGACCAGCAGCGCACCGGCGAGGCCGGGGCCCTGCGTGTAGGCGATGGCGTCGATGCGCTCCATCGGCAGGTCGGCCTGCGCGAGCACTTGTTCCAGCAGCGGCAGCGCGCGCCGGATGTGGTCGCGCGACGCCAGTTCCGGCACCACGCCGCCGTACTCCTCGTGCATCGCGACCTGCGAGTGCAGTGCGTGGGCCAGCAGGCCGCGCTCCGTGTCGTACAGAGCCAGGCCGGTTTCATCGCAGGAGGATTCGACGCCGAGGACAATCATGGGCAAGCAGGGAACAGTGTGAGGTAGACAAGATCGGCGCGCCGGGGCGGCGCGCAATCTGCCATTGTACCTGCATTGGCCCGCCAGGGCATCACGGCCGCTGCAGCAATTCCTGGTGCGCGTTGCGCAGCATGGCCTCGGTGTCGTCCCAGGCGATGCAGCCGTCGGTGACGGAGCAGCCGTACTTCAGCTGCGACAGATCGCTCGGAATCGGCTGGCTGCCGCCGACGATGTTCGATTCGATCATCACGCCGACGAGGGACTGGTTGCCGTGCCTGATCTGCTGGATCACGTCCGACATGACGAGCGGCTGCAGCTCCGGCTTCTTGTAGCTGTTGGCGTGCGAGCAGTCGACGACGAGGTTCGCCGGCAGGCCGGCTTTCGTCAGGGCCTGTGCGGCGATCGCGACGGAGACCGAGTCGTAGTTCGGACGGCCGCCGCCGCCGCGCAGCACGACGTGGCCGTAGGCGTTGCCGCGCGTGCGCACGATCGACACGCCGCCCTGGCCGTTGATGCCCAGGAAGGAGTGCGGGCTGGACGAGGACAGCACGGCGTTGATGGCGATGCTGACGTCGCCGTCGGTGCCGTTCTTGAAGCCGACCGGCGTGGAGAGGCCGGACGACATCTCGCGGTGCGTCTGCGATTCGGTGGTGCGCGCGCCGATCGCGGTCCAGGCGATCAGGTCGCCCAGGTATTGCGGCGAGATCGGGTCGAGCGCCTCGGTGGCCGTCGGCAGGCCCAGTTCGCACACGTCGAGCAGGAACTGGCGCGCGCGCTCCATGCCGACGTCCACGCGGAACGAGTCGTCCATGAAGGGATCGTTGATATAGCCCTTCCAGCCGGTCGTGGTGCGCGGCTTTTCGAAATACACGCGCATCACGAGCACCATCGTGTCTTCCACCTCGGCCTGCAGCGCCTTCAGGCGGCGCGCATAGTCGAGACCCGCGACCGGGTCGTGGATCGAGCAGGGGCCGACGACGACGAACAGGCGCTTGTCCTTGCGGTCGAGGATGTTGCGCAGGGTCTCGCGGCCCTTCATCACGGTGGTGAAGGCCTTGTCCGTCAGCGGCAGCTTTTTATGCAGCTCGCTGGGCGTCGGCATGGTCGCGAACGAGGTGACGTTGGTGTTTTCGATATCGGGCGTGATCAGCATGGCAATCGTATTTATTCCAGAGGGGATCGTTGAGTCTAGCCTGAAATCTTACACCGTGCATCCTCCTGCCCAAAAATGTTGCATGGTATCCTGTCATTATGGACACGACCAACACCTCCCCAAATCCCTTCCCGGCCGCCCGCTTCATCAAGGAGATCGGCCGCGGCGTAAAAGGCGCGCGCAGCATGTCGCGCGAGGATGCGAAACTGCTCTACGCCGCCATGCTCGACGGGCGGGTGTCCGACCTGGAACTGGGCGGCATCCTGCTCGCGATGCGCATCAAGGGCGAATCCGTCGAAGAAATCGCCGGCTTCATGGACGCGGCGGAAAGCTCGTTCGCGCCGCTGCCCGCGCCGCCCGGCGATTTCGCGCCCGTGCTGATCCCCAGCTACAACGGCGCGCGCAAGCTGGCCAACCTCACGCCGCTGCTGGCCCTGCTGCTCGCGCGCGAGGGCGTGCCGGTGCTCGTGCACGGCGTGCAGGAAGATCCGGGCCGCGTGACGACGGCCGAGATCTTCGCCGAGATGGGCATCGGCCCGAGCGGCTCCACGGCCGACATGCTGGACGCCTTCGCCGCCGGCCGCCCGTGCTTCATGCCGATCGAGTTGCTGGCGCCGGAACTGGCGCACCAGTTGGCGCTGCGCCGCATCCTCGGCGTGCGCAATTCCACGCACACGATCGTCAAGATCCTGCAGCCGTTCGAAGGCCCGGCGTTGCGTCTCGTGTCGTACACGCATCCGGAATACCTGGCGATGCTGACCGAGTATTTCGCAACGGCCGCCCCGCACGCGCGCGGCGATGCCTTCCTCATGCGCGGCACGGAAGGGGAGACGGTGGCGAACGCCAACCGCGCCCAGGAAATCAACTGGTTCCACGCCGGCCAGAAAACGCTGCTGGTCGAGCGCGATGCCCCGACCGACGAGCTGGCGCCGGCACCGGAAGGCCGCGACGCCGCGGCGACCGCGGACTGGATCGCGCGGGCGCTGCGCGGTGAACAGCCCGTGCCGCCGCCGATCGCGGCGCAGGTGGCGCAGTGCGTGCAGGTGGCGCGGGCGTTACGCCAGGCTGCCTGATCCCGTACAATCACGCCTTTTGCGCGCAGCATTGACGGAAGAGGCATGGCAAAACACTACGATGTGGCGATCATCGGCGCCGGCGCCGCCGGCATGATGTGCGCCGCCACCGCGGCCCAGCGCGGCAAGCGCGTCCTGCTGGTCGACCACGCCGGCAAGCTGGCGGAAAAAATCCGCATCTCCGGCGGCGGGCGCTGCAACTTCACCAACATCAACGCCGGCCCGCAGAATTTCCTGTCCGAGAATCCGCATTTCTGCCGCAGCGCGCTGTCGCGCTACACGCCGCAGGATTTCCTCGCGCTCGTCAAGAAGCACCGCATCGCGTACCACGAAAAACACCGCGGCCAACTGTTCTGCGACGACTCGTCCGAACAGATCATCGCCATGCTGAAGGCCGAATGCGACGCGGGCGGTGTGCAGTGGCGCATGCCGTGCAAGGTGGCCGGCGTCACGAAGAATATGGAAGGGTTCCGCATCGACACGGATGGCGAGCCCATCCTCGCGAGCAATGTCGTTGTCGCAACGGGCGGCCTGTCGATCCCGAAGATCGGCGCCACCGACCTCGGCTACCGCATCGCGAAGCACTTCGATTTGAACATCGTCGAGACGCGCCCCGGCCTCGTGCCGCTGACGTTCGACGGCCCCAGCTGGCAACCGTTCGTGCCGCTGGCCGGCATCGCGCTCGAAGTGGACGTGACGACGGGATCGAAGAAGGGCAAGAACGCGAAGTACGGCTACTTCCGCGAAGACTTATTGTTTACGCACCGCGGCCTGTCCGGCCCGGCCATCCTGCAAATCTCCAGCTACTGGCAGCCGGGCACGCCCATCGTCCTGGATCTGCTGCCGGAAATGGATGTGGCGGAAGAGCTGATCGGCATGAAGATGTCGGTGAAAAAGCAGCTGGGCAATATCTTGTCGCAATGGCTGCCCACGCGCCTGGCGGAAGGCCTGCTGACCGGCAATGGCCTGATGCCGGATGCGCGCCTGCCCGACATGGCCGATGCGAAATTGCGCAAGCTGGGCGATGCGATCAACCGCTGGGCCATCGTCCCGACCGGCTCGGAAGGCTATAAAAAGGCCGAGGTGACCCTGGGTGGCGTCGACACGCGCGAACTGTCGCAGCAGACGATGATGGCGAACCATGTCCCGGGCCTGTATTTCATCGGCGAGACGGTCGACGTGACGGGCTGGCTCGGCGGGTACAACTTCCAGTGGGCATGGGCGTCCGGCGTGGCGGCGGGTAGGGCGATCGAGTGAAAAATGCAGCCGTGTAGCAACTTTGCACACTGATGAAAAACTTCGCACAGAACTTGAAAAGCTGTTAGAATTTCGTTCTTCCCTAAATCCAACGGTTTCATTTTTACATGACCACTATCCGCCTTAAAGAAAACGAGCCGTTCGAAGTCGCTATGCGTCGCTTCAAGCGCACTATCGAAAAAACCGGTCTGCTGACCGAACTGCGCGCACGCGAGTTCTACGAGAAGCCGACTGCAGAGCGCAAGCGCAAGCTGGCCGCTGCCGTGAAGCGTCACTACAAGCGCATCCGCAGCCAGCAACTGCCGAAGAAGCTGTACTGATTTATATTCACGCTTTCCCCGGTGACGGCCACTGCCAGTCCCGGCGTTGCAAAGCCTGAATTCGACGAAGCCCGCTCCGGTTGTGCCGCAGCGGGTTTTGCCTTTTGCCCCTATCGAACGGAGTTTCCATGAGCTTGAAAGACCAAATCACCGACGACATGAAAACCGCCATGCGCGCCAAGGACAGCGAGCGCCTCGCCACGGTTCGCCTCTTGATTGCCGAGATCAAGCGCAAGGAAGTGGACGAGCGTATTGAGCTGGACGATGCCCAGGTCGTGGCCATTGTCGAGAAGATGATCAAGCAGCGCAAGGATTCGATCACCCAGTTCGAGGCAGGCGGTCGCCAGGATCTGGCCGACATCGAGAAGGCCGAACTTGCTGTACTGGTGACGTACATGCCGGCCGGCCTGTCGGATGAGGAAGTCGCCGCCGAAGTGGCCGCCGCCGTCGCCGCATCGGGCGCCGCCGGTCCGCAGGACATGGGCAAGGTGATGGCCATCCTGAAACCGAAACTCGCCGGCCGCGCCGACATGACGGCCGTCTCGGCACAGGTCAAGAAAGCCCTCGCAGGCGGCTGATGCCTGGTGGCACGGCTGCGGCATCGCCGCCACGGTCGTGTCTGTTTTGATGCACCGGAGCGGCAACGCCATGTTGCATTGTTGCAAATCAACTTGTAACGAGCCCTGCGGTATAGTCTGACCTGAGACAAATACTGTTAGTTAGATCAAGTGATTCCGCAATCATTCATTACCGATCTGCTCAACCGCGTTGACATCGTCGACGTGGTGGGGCGTTACGTGCAGCTGAAAAAGGGCGGCGCCAATTATATGGGGCTCTGTCCGTTTCACAACGAGAAATCCCCCAGCTTCACCGTCAGCCCGACCAAGCAGTTCTATCACTGCTTCGGCTGCGGCGCCCATGGCACCGCCATCGGCTTCATGATCGAATACTCGGGCATGGGTTTCGTCGACGCCGTCAAGGACTTGGCGCAAAGTGTGGGCATGATCGTACCCCAGGAGGACGACAAGATCCCGCCGGCCCAGCGCGCCGCCCAGCAGGCGCAGACCCTGGCGCTGACGGACGCGCTGAACCAGGCCTGCGACTTCTACCGCGCCCAGCTGCGCACGGCGCCGAACGCCATCGCCTATCTGAAAGGCCGCGGCCTGACGGGCGAAGTGGCGGCCCGCTTCGGCCTCGGCTATGCACCGGGCGGCTGGGACAATCTGCGTTCCGTCTTCCGCGACTACGATGCGCTGGCGCTCGTCGAATCCGGCCTCGTCATCGACAAGGTGGACGAAGATGGCAACAACAAGAAGCGGTACGACCGTTTTCGTGAGCGGATCATGTTCCCGATCCGGAACACGAAAGGGCAGGTGATCGGCTTCGGCGGCCGCGTGATGGACGGTGGCGAACCCAAATACCTGAACTCGCCGGAAACCCCGCTGTTCCAGAAGGGGCACGAACTGTACGGCCTGTTCGAGGCGCGCCAGGCGATCCGCGACGCCGGCTACGTGCTGGTGACGGAAGGTTATATGGACGTCGTCGCGCTCGCCCAGCTCGGCTTCCCGCAAGCCGTCGCGACGCTCGGCACGGCGTGTACCAGTACCCACGTGCAAAAGCTGCTGCGCCAGACGGACAACGTCATCTTCAGCTTCGACGGCGACAAGGCCGGCCGCCGCGCCGCCCGCCGCGCACTGGAAGCATGCCTGCCGCAAGTGACGGACAACAAGACGATCAGGTTCCTGTTCTTGCCGCAAGAGCATGATCCGGACAGCTATGTGCGCGAATTCGGCGCGGATGCTTTCGCACAGGAAATCAACGAGGCGATGCCGTTGTCGCAATTCCTGTTGCGCGAGGTCACGACGGAGCACGACCTCGACACACCGGAAGGCCGGGCGCGTGTCCAGTTCGATGCGAAACCGCTGCTGCAGGCGATGACGCCGTCGGCCCTGCGCCTGCAGATCGTGCGCGGCCTGGCGAACCTGACGGAGTCAACGCCGGCGGAGATCGAAACGTTGTTTGAATTGTCCAAGCCGGTTGCGGTGGCCAGGAAAGCGCCGCCGCGCCAGGGGCGTCCGGAACCGGTCGGCCTGGAATTGCAGATGTCGCGCATCCTGGTTTCGCATCCGGCGCTGGCCCTGGGCCTGGACGAGTCGGCCTTGCGCGCCTTCGACCACTTCGGCACCGAGCAGGCCGAACGCCTGCGCCAGCTCGTGGCGATGGCGCAGGCGTTGGGACCGAACGGTACGTTCGCCGCGTTGTCCGAGCAATTGAAGGAAGCGAGTTCGGAGTACGACAACCTGATCGCATCGATCGCGGTCGAGCCCGAATCGGATATCGACGGGGACCGCGTGTGGCTGACAAGTGCAGTGAGGCAAGTCAAGATGGACGTGCTGAAACAGGAGTTGAACCAGTTGTTTTCTTCCGGATTGACCCCAGATCAGGTGAGTGCCCGCTATCGCGAAATCACAGCTCAGCAGGACCTCTTGGCCCGGGAGGCAGCGAACGACACCCCTGCGAAATTCGCCTGATTGGAGAGGGTTGCCGAGGCGCCGTTCTTGACTGGAAAGAACAAGGGCGCGTGCTATAATAAAACGCTAACTATTGCAAGCATTGAAACGATTTTTCGTGACAATTCGGGCGAGGTGTTTCAGTTAGTGGGGCAAACAGTATGTGCCTGCAGCGTGATGTAAGGTAACAAAACTTTATCTTTAACCATCGTAAAGTGGTCGTTGTGACTTCGAAAGCGCCTGTGCCAACCAAGAAACCCGAAACCAAAGTGGCTACCAAATCCACCAGAATGTCCGCTAAAGTGGACAATTCGCAAGACAAGGCGGAAGCTCGCGTTGCGGGTGTCGCCCCAGTCAACCAGACGACCGATGCGGAAGCCCTCGCCGCAATCGATACGTCGGGCTACGTGCTGCCGGCCGTCAAGGTGCCAGGCCGCCGTGGCCGCAAGCCCAAGGAATTCACGCCCGAAAACGATGAAGTCGCCGCCCTGAACGCGGTCGAGCGCGCCGAGCTGAAAGCGGTCGACAAGGCCAAGGCCAAGGACCGCAAGGCCAAGGAAAAGGCGCTGCTGAAAGATGCGTTCTCGTCGGACACGGAAGCGAGCGAAGAGGAACTGGAAATCCGCCGCCAGAAGCTCAAGGCCCTGATCAAGTCGGGCAAGGAGCGCGGCTTCCTCACGTATTCCGAGATCAACGACCATCTGCCGGACAACATCGTCGATCCGGAAGCGATCGAAGGCATCATCGGCACGTTCAACGACATGGGCATTGCCGTCTACGAGCACGCGCCCGATGCCGAAACGCTGCTGCTGTCCGATAACGTCGCCACCGTCACCAGCGACGACGAAGCCGAGGCTGCCGCCGAAGCGGCGCTGTCGACCGTCGACTCCGATTTCGGCCGCACGACGGACCCCGTGCGCATGTACATGCGCGAGATGGGCTCGGTCGAACTGCTGACCCGCGAAGGCGAGATCGAGATCGCCAAGCGCATCGAAGACGGCCTGCGCGACATGATCCAGGCAATCTCCGCCTGCCCGGTGACGATCGCCGAGATCATCGACGCCGCCCGCCGTATCGAGCAGGACGAGATCAAGATCGACGAAATCGTCGACGGCATGGTTGATCCGGAAGGGGACGAAGCGACGTCCCCGGCGGCCGTCGCCCCGGCGTCGACCGAATCCGACGACGATGAGGACGAAGACGAGGAAGAGGAAGAAGAGGAAGAGGAAGAAGAGGCGAACGCGGGTTCCGGCGCGGCCGGCTATTCCGCCGAACAGCTCGAGCAGCTGAAGAACTCGGCCCTCGACAAATTCCGCGAAATCGAACAGCAGTTCGACAAGATGCGCAAGGCCTACGAGAAGCAGGGCTATAACTCCGACGGCTACATCAAGGCCCAGGAAGCGATCTCGAACGAACTGCTCGGCATCCGCTTCACGGCCAAGGTCGTCGAAAAGCTGTGCGACACCCTGCGTGGCCAGGTCGACGAAGTGCGCCACATCGAGAAGCAGATCCTGGACGTGGCCGTGAACCGCTGCGGCATGCCCCGCGCCCACTTCATCAAGGTCTTCCCGGGCAACGAGACGAACCTCGACTGGGTCGACGGCGAAGTGAACGCCGGCCACGCGTACAGCGCGATTCTCGGCCGCAATATCCCGACGATCAAGGAACTGCAGCAACGCCTGATCGACCTGCAAGCCCGCGTCGTCCTGCCGCTGCCCGACCTGCGCAACATCAACCGCCAGATGGCGGCTGGTGAAATGAAGGCGCGCAAGGCCAAGCGCGAAATGACGGAAGCTAACCTGCGTCTCGTCATCTCGATCGCGAAGAAATACACGAACCGCGGCCTGCAATTCCTCGACCTGATCCAGGAAGGCAACATCGGCCTGATGAAGGCGGTGGACAAGTTCGAATACCGTCGCGGCTATAAATTCTCGACGTATGCGACGTGGTGGATCCGCCAGGCCATTACCCGTTCGATCGCGGACCAGGCGCGCACGATCCGTATTCCGGTGCACATGATCGAAACGATCAACAAGATGAACCGGATCTCGCGCCAGATCCTGCAGGAGACGGGCGCCGAGCCGGACCCGGCCACCCTCGCGATCAAGATGGAAATGCCGGAAGATAAGATCCGGAAGATCATGAAGATCGCGAAAGAGCCGATCTCGATGGAAACGCCGATCGGTGACGACGACGATTCGCATCTGGGCGACTTTATCGAGGACAACAACACGCTGGCGCCTTCGGACGCCGCGCTGCACGCCTCGATGCGCGGTGTCGTCAAGGACGTGCTCGACTCGCTGACGCCGCGCGAAGCGAAGGTGCTGCGCATGCGCTTCGGCATCGAAATGTCGACCGACCACACGCTGGAAGAGGTCGGCAAGCAATTCGACGTCACGCGCGAGCGCATCCGCCAGATCGAAGCGAAAGCGCTGCGCAAGCTGCGCCACCCGTCGCGCTCCGACAAGCTGAAGAGCTTCCTCGAGAACAACAGCGGCTGAGGCTTGACGGACCTACGCTAAAACAATATCCTCTCGCCACTTCGGCCGCTCCGTGACCGTAAGTGGCGAGTTTTTAGCGTCTTCGGATGTACCAGTTTCGGGCCTCTAGCTCATGCCTGGTTAGAGCAGCGGACTCATAATCCGTTGGTGCCCGGTTCGACTCCGGGGAGGCCTACCACAAATCCACAATGAATCAGGGGCTTGCGCGACATCCGCCAAGCCCCTGATTTTTTGGTCTCAATGCCCCAGCAGCATCTTCGCCACCGGTAACCACGCCGGCCACAGATACAGGCTGACGTGCGTGACTTGCCAGCCGAAACTCCAGACCACGCCCATCACGTAGGCCGGATGCAACCGCCCGCGGGTCAGCAGGTCGTGCACACCGATACCGAGCGCGAGCACGTCGTTGGTCAGGTGCAGGATCAGGAACGTCGCCCAGAAACTCTGCCCCCAATAGCCGAACGGATAGGCGGCGCTGATCGTACCGCCCAGCCAGCGCGCAAAGCCCGCTGTGCTCAGTTGCAGGATCGCCAGCATCATCAGGCGCTTGTGTGCCGCTACCCGCTTGCGGAGAACGATGCCCGCCACACTCAGGCCGACGAAACCAATCAAATCGCCGAGTTGCACGCTCAGGAATGCAGGATCGCTGTGCGGCGTGCCGAACTTCAGGTTTTGTATCGTATAAGCCGTCAGCGGGCCGACGATGGCGAGCACGCCCACACCGAATGCCATTGCGATGCCCAGGCGCCGGTGCAGGGCGGGCTTCCCTGCGCGAACGAGCAGGATTTGCGCGGTGAACGCGACCAGCCATGTGGCGAACACGGCGGAATGCACGTGCAGGATCATGGGGTAGGGCGGGTCATTGTTCGCGATATGCTGCGCGATTTCACGACCGAAGCCGAGCAGCATCCCGATCCAGATCAGCGTGATATAGATGAGAAAGAGCGAACCGTCGGCAGGGTGGGTGGGTGCGAATTCCAGGCGTGTCCGTAGCGGTTTGGCGGCTGCATCGGAAAACATCGTGCGTTCTCGTTCAACGAAAGTTGAAAGAGTCTGGCCGACCAGCTGTTCGGGTGGCAATTACAAAAACGCCCAGGAGCGTCAACATTTTTGATGCAACTTATGCATGGGAAATGCGACGCCAGCGCAGCGGCGCCGCGCGTCAGCCGCCGCCCGCGTGCGGCGCGTCCAGTTCGCCGGCGATCGTGGGAATCAGCTCGGATACGGTCGGGTGGATCGCCACCACGTGGGTCAGTTGTCGGCTGGTCATCCCGGCGGCCATCGCAGCCAGCACCATGTGCACGGCCTCGTCGCCGCCGGGGCCGAGGATGGCGGCCCCGAGGATCTCGTCCGTCTGCGCATCCGCGACGATGCGCATCGAGCCCTGGGACTCGCCTTTTTCGACGGCGCGTCCCACGCGCGTCATCGGCCGCTTGCCGACGCGAACGGTGCGGCCCTGCGCCAGCGCCTGTTCCTCCGTCATGCCGACGCGTCCGAGGGGCGGGTCGATATACAGTGCATAGACGGGGACGCGGTCGTTCACCGAGCGCGACTCGCCGTCCAGCAGGTTGGCGGCGACGATCTCGTAGTCGTTATAGGCCGTGTGCGTGAAGGCGCCGCGCCCGTTGCAGTCGCCCAGCGCCCAGATGCCGGGGACGTTCGTCCGCAACTGCTCGTCGACCTCGATATGGCCGTGCGGACCGGTGCAGACGCCCGCCTTGTCGAGGCCCAGGTCGTCCGTGTTCGGCACGCGGCCGGCCGCCACGAGGATGTGGCTGCCGACGGTCTGCTCCTTGCCGCCATGCGTGATCACCGCGCCGCCTTCCGGATGCGGGCGCACCTGGATGCATTCCGCGTCCAGCTTGAACACGATGCCCTCGGCTTCGAGGATGGCGCGGATCTCGTCCGAGACGTCGCTGTCCTCGCGCGGCATGAGGCGCGCGCCGCGTTCCACCACCGTCACCTGCGAACCGAAACGGCGGAACATCTGCGCGAACTCCAGCCCGATGTAGCTGCCGCCGATGACGACCAGGTGGCGCGGCAGTTCGCGCAGCGTCACCATGTCGCTGCTGCTGAGCCAATCGACGTCGCCGAGTCCTTCGATGTTCGACGCGGAAGCGCGGCCGCCCACGTCGATGAAGATCTTGTCCGCCTCCAGCAGCCGGTCGCCGACCCGCACCGTGCGCGCGCTCTCGAAGCGCGCATGGCCGTGGATCAGCGTGCAGCCGGGCAGGCCGGTGATCCAGCGCTCGAGTCCCGCGCGGCTCTTGTCGACGATGGCGCGGGTCCGGTCGTTCACGGCCGCCATGTCGACCACGGGCGCACCCGGGATCGTCACGCCGTATTCGCCGGCCCGCGCGGCCAGGCGGGCGACGCGGGCGCTCGCCACCATCGCCTTGGTGGGCGTGCAGCCGACGTTCACGCAGGTGCCGCCCACGGCACGGCGTTCGATGACGGCGACGGTCATGCCGGCCGTTCCCAGGCGGTTGGCCAGGGCGGAGGCCGCCTGGCCCACGCCGATGATCACTGCGTCGAATCGTTCGGTGACGGCTGGCATTGCTGTTCTCCTTGTCGGCGCCGGCGCGGCTGTCCGGCCGGGTGTTCTATTGTAGGACGTCCGGCCGGGCGGCCGGCACTGGCCGGATTGCGGGGGACGCGTCAGCACCCATACATCTCCGACTGGCACCGCAACCTGGAAACGATCGCTTTCCTGAGCCTGGCCGGCCCCGTCACCTCCACGTCCGGCGCCAGCCGCAGCAACTGGCCGGCCCCGTGCTCGACCGACTCGACCGGAATCCGCAACGCCACCCGCCCATCCCGCCGCCGCGACGGCCGCGCTTCCGCCACGGCACGGGCAACGGCGGCATTCAGGTAGCGCAGATGCTTGAGCCCGGCCGGCGTCGCCAGCACGTCCGCATGGTCCATATACAGCTCGGCCTCGAAGCGCGCGACCGACGCCGCCCAATAACGCGCCAGGTCGAACCGTGCCGGCCGTTTTACGCGCTGCTCCAGCTTCGCCGCGCGTTTCACGTTCGAGATCCGGTACGTGCGCGGCTTGCCGTCCGCCGCGGCGACGAGATACCACGCACCCGCCTTCAGCACGAGCCCCAGCGGATGGACGACCCGCTCGACCTCGTCGCGCCAGCTCTCGTAGTGCATGCCCAGCTGCCTGTCCGTCCAGAGCGCGTCGGCGACGACCGCCAGGCACGGCACCGCATCCGCCTCGCGATACCAGTCGACCGGATCGAGGTGAAAGCGCGACTGCATCTTCTGCGCTTCCGAGCGCGAGGATTCCGGCAGCGACGTCAGCAACTTGAGTTGCGCGCCCTGCAGCGGCTTGTCGAGGCCGAGGTCGGCTGCGGGGCCGGCCAGGCCGCTGAGGAAGACGACTTGCGCTTCGGCCGGCGTCAGGCCGGTGAGTCGCGTGTTCCAGCCGTCGAGCAGGCGGAAGCCGCCGGTGCGGCCGCGCTCCGCGTAGATGGGCACGCCGGCGGCGGTCAGCTGGTCGATGTCGCGGTGCAGCGTGCGCACAGAAATTTCCAGCGCCTCGGCGAGCGCGGCGGCGCTCATGGTGCCGCGTGTCTCGAGCATCATTTGGATGGAAAGCAGGCGGCTGGCGCGCATGGTGCGGCGGAATATATGACATCAGGTGGCAGATATTCTATTCGATACTGCCGGCATCGACATCAACAAGGAGCCCACCATGCCACCGACACATCCCCAGGTTGTCGAACTGCGCCAGTACACGCTGCGCCCACAACAGCGCGATGCGCTGATCGAGCTGTTCGACCGCGAATTCGTCGAGTCCCAGGAAGCGGAAGGCATGGGCGTGATGGGCCAGTTCCGTGACCTGGGCGACCCGGACCGCTTCGTCTGGCTGCGCGGTTTTGCCGACATGCCTTCGCGTGCACGCGGCCTGCAGGGTTTCTACGGCGGTCCGGTCTGGGCGGCCCATCGCGATGCGGCGAACGCGACCATGATCGATTCCGACGACGTCCTGCTGCTGCGCCCGGCGTGGCACGGTGCCGGTCTGGCGCATGATCCCGCGCGCAGGGCAGGGGGCGCGGGCGGCTTGGTCGCCGTCACCGTGTTCACCCTGAACGATGCCGCGAGCCCGGCGCTGCTCGACGTCTGCCGCGAGCGCATGGCGTCCGTTCTGCAAAGCGACGGGGCGCTGGCGCAAGGGTGGTATGTCACCGAACCGAGCCCGAACAATTTCCCGCGGCTGCCCGTGCGTGAAGGTGAGCATGTGCTCGTCAGCGTGGCCGTGTTCAAGGAGCCGATCGGACGGCACGTGACGCCGGCCCTGTCGCAGTGGCTCAAACAGCCGCCCCATTCCATGAAACTTGCGCCGACAGCCCGCTCGGCCATCCATGCATAAGGACCCCGCCATGAACGATTTCGATTTCCTCGTCGGCCACTGGACGGTCCGCCATCGGCGTCTCAAGGAACGCCTCGTCGGATGCACCGAATGGGAAGAGTTTGGCGGGACATGTTCCCTGCGACCGCTGTTGGACGGCCAGGCGAACGTCGACGACAACGTGCTGGAAACGCCGTCAGGCACCTATCGTGCGGCTTCGATCCGCGCCTACGACCCGGCGACGCAGCGATGGTCCATCTGGTGGCTCGACAGCCGCCAGCCCCATGACCTGGGCGTCCCGGTCGTCGGCGCGTTCAAGGATGGCACCGGCACCTTCTTCGCCGCCGACACCCTGAACGGCCAACCGATCCGTGTGCGCTTCCTCTGGACGGACATCACGGCCGCGAGCGCCCGCTGGCAGCAGGCGTTCTCGAGGGATGGCGGCGCGACGTGGGAAACGAATTGGGTCATGAAGTTCGAGCGCGCCGTTTCTTGAACGTTCCGCGCAGCAGGCCGTCCATGCCCCGCCCTTGCCATCGCATCGGTCTTGTTCGGCCATGCGGGACGGTCGGGGTTCGGTGTCGGGACGGTTTTCAGATTGGGGTTATTCCGCGTCAGCAGGACGACATCCAATTTGTTCGCCATTCGCACTAACTGATACCGATTGGCAACACTGCTTTTCAGTTTTATTGCATGCACCTAAACGGTGAGGTATCTTGCTGTATCGCAAGAATCTCTAAGAAACTCACCATGTCGGTGCCCTCCACTGAAACCTCGCTGCAGCCCCTGGTCCGGCTCCTCGGCCATGCCCGCTATGTCTTCGCGGGCTTGTTGCTCATCACGGTCGTCCTGCTCGTATGGCAGCGCTATGGCATGGAAAAGGTTGTCGAGTTGACCGGCGATCACTTTCCGCTGTGGGTAGAGGATGACCGGTCGGGCGGTGGCGCTTCCGTGGCCTCGCTCGAGCGCAAAGGGCAGGACCTCATCGTGCACTGCCATATCGCGTCGAAGAGCGCATGGCCGTACTGCAAGTTGAGTTTCAATTTCCTCAAGGGGGAAAAGGGCATGGACATGTCCCGTTTCGACTTCCTGACCATCGAGGGGCGATATGCCGGGCCGGGGGCGTCGAAATTCGGCCTGGTGCTTGCGGATATCGAAGAAGGGCTGACCCGCCTCGACCAATGGCAAACCTACAAGATCAACCAGATCGATGCGCTCGACCTGCCGCCCGATGGCAAAGTCTTCGTGATACCGATCAAGTGGTTTGGCGTGGCGCAGTGGTGGAAGGACATGACAAAGCCGACGCTGGCGCATTCCGCGGTCAATGTCGACAACGTCGCGCGCGCGGAATTGATGATCAATGGCGGCGGCAAGGAAGGCGAGCACGTCTTCACCCTGCACGCCCTGCGCCTGCACGGCAAGATGATCAGCCGCGACATGCTGCTGATGTGGATCGTGGCCGCATGGGTATCGTGCGCCGTCGGCTGGCTCGCGATCCTCACGCTGTCGCTGCGCTCGCAACTGCGGGACAGCCGGGCGGCCGTCGCGCTGCTCCGGACGGTCAACAAGGCGCTCGAACTCGAAGCGCGTGACCTGGCCGGGCAGGCGCACATCGATCCGCTCACGGGCGTGCTGAACCGGCAAGGCCTGCGTGCCGCGCTGATGAGTACGTCAAGCCTGCTGGCCGATCCGATGGCCGTGATCTTCATCGACATCGACCACTTCAAATCGATCAACGACACGCACGGCCACGACGTGGGCGACGATGTCCTGCGCAAGTTCGCCAACGTCATCGCATCCGGCATCCGTTCGTCCGACCGTCTGGTGCGCTGGGGCGGCGAGGAATTCCTCATCGTCTGTCCGATGACTAATGTGTTCCAGGGACGAATTCTGGCGGAAAACCTGCGCCGTGCGCTGCACCAGCAGGCGTGGCCGGTTGGCCTGCGCGTCACGGCCTCGTTCGGCGTGGCGCAGCATCACGAGCGCGATGAAGTCGGTGTCGTCATCAAGCACGCCGACGAAGAGCTGTATCGCGCCAAGCAGGGCGGCCGCGACCGCGTTTGCGCCTATGTTCCGTCCGACATGATCGCGAACGCCGAGGCGGCCTGACGTCATCGCGTATAACGATCATGTCCACGTCCATCGCCTCGCTTCAGCCGTTAGCCCGTATTGTCGGCTATGCCCGTTACGTGTTCGGCGGACTATTGCTGCTGACGATCGTTCTGCTCACCTGGCAGCGCGTCGGCATGGAGCAGGTGGTCGAGCTGACCGGCGATCATTTCCAAGTCTGGATCGAGGATGATCGCAGCAGCAGCGATGGCGGCGCTTCGGTCGGGTCGATCGAAAAGAATGGGCGCGACCTGGTCGTGCATTGTCATATCGTCCCAAAGTACGGATGGCCATATTGCAAGCTCACGTTCAATCTTCTCAAGGGGAATGTGGGTATGGACATGTCAACGTTCGATTACATGACCATTGACGGACACTATTCCGGAACCGGGAACCCAGGCTTCAGTCTGGCCCTGGCCCAGGTCGAGGAAGGGTTGACGCGGCTCGACCAGTGGGAAACCTTCAAGGTCCACCAGGTCGATAAGCTCGATTTGCCGGCCGACGGCAAGTTGCGGATTCCGCTCAAATGGTTCGCCGTGGCACCCTGGTGGAAGGACATGGCCAAGCCGTCGATGGAACACGCGGCCGTCAATGTCGACAATGTCGCGCGCGTCGAGTTGCTGATCAGGGGCGATGGCAAGGACGGCAAGCACGTGTTCACGTTGCGCCGGCTGCAGTTGCACGGCAAGGTGATCGCCCTGAATACATTGCTGATGGGGCTGGTGAGCGCCTGGGTGCTGTGCGCCGTCGGCTGGCTGGTGGCCGTCACGCTGTCGTTGCGTACGGAATTGAAGGACCGGGAGGCGGCCATCGCCTTGCTCAAGGAGGTCAACAAGGCGCTCGAGCTCGAGGCGCGCGACCTGGCCGGGCAGGCGCACATCGATCCGCTCACGGGCGCGCTGAACCGGCAGGGCCTGCGTGCAGCGCTGATGAGTACGTCGAGCCTGCTGGCCGATCCGATGGCCGTGATCTTCATCGACATCGACCACTTCAAGTCGATCAACGACACGCACGGCCACGACGTGGGCGACGATGTCCTGCGCAAGTTCGCCAACGTCATCGCGTCCGGCATCCGTTCGTCGGACCGCCTCGTGCGCTGGGGCGGCGAGGAATTTCTCATCGTCTGTCCGGTAACCAACGTGCACCAGGGACGGACGCTCGCGGAAAACCTGCGCCGTACGCTGCACCAGCAGGCGTGGCCGGTCGGCCTGCGCGTCACGGCGTCGTTCGGCGTGGCGCAGCACCACGAGCGCGACGCAATCGGCGTCGTCATCAAGCACGCCGACGAGGAATTGTACCGGGCCAAGCGGAGCGGCCGCGACCGCGTGTGCGCCTATACTCCAGGCGAGACGACCGCGCCCGCCGAAGCGGCCTGACGTTACCGCGCGAACTACAGTGCTATGTCGGTCCCGAGCCGCTTGAGGAACTGCGCGATCCATTGCGGATGCGCGGGCCAGGCCGGGGCGGTGACGAGGTTGCCGTCCGTGACGGCCTGGTCGACCGGGATGTCGGCATATTCTCCGCCGGCCATCTTGACCTCCGGCGCGCAGGCGGGATAGGCCGACACGCGCTTGCCGCGGATGACGTCGGCGGCTGCCAGCAGCTGGGCGCCGTGGCAGACGGCGGCGATCGGCTTGTCGGCGTGCGCAAAGCCCCGCACCAGCGCGATCACCTGCGGATCGAGGCGCAGGTATTCCGGCGCGCGGCCGCCCGCGATGACGAGGGCGTCGTAGTCGTCCGCGTTCGCCTCGGCGAAATCGGCATTCAGCGCGAACTGGTGGCCGGGCTTTTCCGTGTAGGTCTGGTCGCCTTCGAAATCGTGGATCGCGGTCTTGACCTTGTCGCCCTTCTTCTTGCCGGGGCAGACGGCATGCACCGTATGGCCTACCGCCAGCAGTGCCTGGAACGGCACCATGGTTTCGTAATCTTCCGCAAAATCGCCGGTCAACAACAGGATCTTTTTCGCTGCCATCGTGTGTTCTCCTTAAGTAGTTCCCTAGGACTTGCCGTGACAAGATACCATCGTCGCGCGGGCGCCGTAAGGCTTGATGTTCGGCACGGTTTGTTGCCGGAATCGGACCCGCAGCAATGGAGCCCTCAATGACCGTGGATGAACTGAAATCGCTCGCCGACGCATCGGCCGCCGTGACGCAGCCGTGCGCCTGCGCCATCGACACCTACCGGGAATGGACGCGCGTACCGGTCGATTTTCCGGAGTCGCAGATGCGCACCGTGGGCACGCTCGTGGCCGACCCGTACGGCGAGCCCACGTTCGCCGAGTACCACCCGGACGGCACCACGAACTGGTCGCCGGAGGCGCCCATCGCGCCGCGCCACTATCCGTACAACCGCGCGCAGGTCGCGCAATGCACCGTGTGCGGGCGCTGCGCGTTGCGCTATGTGGAGGCGGGCGGGTATTACGTGGAGCCGCGGATCCGGTCGCTCGATCCGCGCCTGATCGTGGACGTGCCGGCGCCGGATTGAAAGCGGCTCAGGCCGCCGGCACGCATTCCTCGAGCACGCGCGCACGCAGGGCCGCCAGCGGCAGCGGGCGCGCCAGCAGGTAACCCTGCACGTAGTCGCAGCCCGCCTGGCGCAGCCATTCGAACTGCTCGGGTTCCTCGACGCCCTCGGCGACCACGGTCAGCTTGAAGCCGTGGGCGAGGGCGATCACGGCGCCGGCGATCGTCGTGCCGGACGTGGGCAGCAGGCGGACGAAGCTGCGGTCGATCTTGAGGTGGTTGATCGGGAAGGTCTGCAGGTAGGCGAGCGACGAATAGCCGGTGCCGAAGTCGTCGATCGACAGGCGCACGCCCAGCGCGCGCACGTTGTGCATGAATTCGACGGCGCCGTCCAGGTCTTCCATCAGCATGCTTTCCGTGAGCTCCAGCTCGAGCCGGTCCGCGGGCAGGCCCGTGTGCGCCAGCGTGCTTTCGACGACGCCGATGAAATCCTTGTCGCGCAGCTGGCGCGCGGAGACGTTGACGGCCATGCTGAGCCACATGCCGGTCTGGCGGTACAGCGCGACGGCGTCGCGGCAGGCGCGGTCCAGCACCCACTTGCCGACTTCGACGATCAGGCCGCTTTCCTCGGCGATGGGGATGAATTCCGCCGGCGAGATATACCCCTGGTCCGGATGCGGCCAGCGCAGCAGCGCTTCCACGCCGACCATCTTGCGCGAGCCGCAGGCGTATTGCGGCTGGTAGCACAGTTCCAGCAGGCCGGCCTCGAGGTGGCGGCGCAGGTCGCGTTCCAGGCGCGCGCGCCGCTGCGTGGCGAGGATCATGTCGCGCTCGAACAGGGCCACGTTGTCGCGGCCCTTGCCCTTGGCGCGGTACAGGGCGGCGTCGGCGTTGCTGAGCAGTTCGCTCATCGTGTGCGCGTCGTCCGGGAACACGCAGGCGCCGATGCTGGCCGTGGGCATCACTTCGATCCCCTCGACCTGCAGCGGCTGGCGCAGCGCGGCCACGATGCGCTGGCCCACGCGTTCCAGCTCGGCCGGATCGTCGAGCGGGGCGACGATGACGGCGAATTCGTCGCCGCCGATGCGGCCGATGCGGTCGCTGGCGCGCGCCGTCGCGCGCAGCCGGCTGGCCACCTGTTGCAGCAGGCGGTCGCCGGCGGCGTGGCCGGCCGTGTCGTTGACGACCTTGAAGTTGTCGAGGTCGATCAAGAGCAGGCCGATGCGGCCGCCGTCCTCGGTGCGCATGGCGATTTCGAGCTCCAGCGCCTCATAGGTGCAGCGGCGGTTCGGCAGGTCGGTCACGGTGTCCGTGTAGGCCAGGTGCTTCAGCTGCGATTCGGCGCGGCGCATGCGTGCCTTGGTGCGGCGCGTGAGCATGGACGTCGTCACCAGCGCGCCCAGCGAGGCCAGGGCCAGCAGGGCGCCGTAGCGCAGCAGGCCGTTGCGGATGCCGACCGTGTCGGCCGTCAGCACGACCCGGCCCAGCGCCATGCCGCGGTAGCGGATGGGCCGCGCGACCGAGAGCGGCGTGAACAGCGTCCAGTCGCGCAGCAGCGACGGCATCTCGTCGACGGCGCCGTTGCGGTAGGCGGCGAATTCGACGTCCTGGCGGTCGTACACCGTGGCGGCGGCGAGGAACGACGAGTGACGGAACGAGCGCAGCATCTCGTGCGCCGCGTCCTGGTCGTGGAACATCAAGGTGGCCGCCACGTTGTCGGCGATGATCGCGGCCTGCACGGTGAGGTCGTCGGTGAGGTTACGGCGCAGCGCGACGAACTGGTAAGCGAGCAGGATGCAGCAGGCCACGCCGAGCGCGGCGGCCGCGGCCAGCAGCTGGCCCATGCCGAGCATGCGGCTCAGTTCTCCGGGGCGGCGCGCCGTCGTCGGGTTCATAACACGTTCCTCGCCAGGCGCAGCAGGTGGGAAGAAAAGCGCAGGCCGCTCTTCGCCGCTTCCTGCGTGTCGATGTCGAAGCGGATGTGTTCATCGTCCTCGACGAGCGTGATGGCGGCCTTGCCGCCGGCGCCATCGCGCACGACGAGCACGCCCGCCGACAGCAGCGCCGGCCGCTCCATCGAGCGCGCCAGCACGGCGATGTCGCAGTGCGCGGCTTTCGGATGCGCCAGTTCGGTCACGGTCCAGGGACGGCCGTTGATCGGCTTGCCGTTCAGGGCGCTCAGCGCGGACCACAGCGGATTGTCCGGACTCGCGCATACGAACAGCGGTCCCTTGCCGGCGGCATCCGGCCAGGTCGTGAACATCGCGAAGTTGAAAATGTATGCCGCCTTCAGGTCCTTGCCCTCGACCTGGGCGCGGCAGGCGCCGGCTGCCAGGCCCAGGCCGGCCACGATCGCCAGGAAGGAGAGGGCGCGGAGCATCGTCAGAACCGCCAGTCCAGTTTCGCGGCCAGCGTGCGGCCCTCGCGCGCGAGCGCGGTCTGCACGAAGGCGGGGCCGGCCACGTCGGCATAGCGCTTGCCGGTGGCGTTGTAGGCGCTGAGCGACAGCTCGGTGCGCGGCAGCAGCCGCAGCGCGGAGAGCGTGACGTTGGCGACGCAGTAGCCGCCGGCCGCGCCCTGGTCGGCCAGGCGCCTGCCGCTGCACTGCAGCTCGGCGCCGACGCGGCCGCCGCGCCAGCCCAGCGGCGCCGTGAGGTTGGCCTTGGCCAGGTGGCGCGGCGAATCGACCAGGGGCACGCCGCCGGTGCCGCGTGCCAGCTGCCAGGAATAGCTGGCGCGCAGGCGCACGGCGCCGAAGTCGCGGTCGAGCGCGGCTTCCAGGCCGCGGGCATCGGCATGGTCGATATTGCGGAAGATGAGCATGTCCGTGGCCGGGTCGAGCTGCTGGCTGATCAGGTCGTCCACCGCGTAGCGGAACAGGGACAGCGTGGCGTGGCCGCCGCCTGCCAGGACGTGTTCCAGCACCAGCTCGCGCGTCGCGATCTTTTCCGGGCGCAGGTTAGGGTTGGGGAGCAGGCCACCGGCCATCTCCGGCAGCGCGTAATACATCTCGTAGGCGTTGGCCGCGCGGAAGGCGCTGCCCGCGATCAGCTTGACGGTGTCGCTTGGGGTGGCCTTGTACACGACGGCCACGCGCGGGCTGAAGCGATGCATGTCCGGGTCTTCGCGGTCGTCGTAGCGCACGCCGGCGTTGACGAGGAAGCCGGCCGGCAGGCGGATCTCGTCTTCCACGAACACGGCGCGGCGCATCGCGTCGCGGTGGTCCTGCAGCAGCAATTCGTAGGGCTGCTCGTTGTAGTTGTACTGGTCGCGGTGCGCGTCGCGTCCCAGCTCGGCGCCGATCACGATCTTCTGGCCCGGCAGGTTCGTCAGGGTCGCGTGCGCGCTGGCTTCGTACCAGCGCGCGTGGGCGCCGTCGACGTTCTGGCGGACCACGCCCCCGATGTCCGGATACCAGCCCGGCCCCTCGTAATCGGCCTGGCCCGACTGCAGCTGGACCGCGAGCGCCAGCGCGGGCGCGAGCTGGCGGTTCCATGCGGCGCCGATGATCGTCTGCGTGTCGCGTGTCTGGTTCGGCGCATTGAACACGGCGCCGAAGGATCCGGTCGGGATGCCCTTGGTGCGCGCGACGTGGCTGGCCGACAGCGTCACGCCGCCAAAGCTGCCCTTGACGAGGAAGTTCTGGGCGCGGTCCCAGTCGAGGTGGCGGGCGATGCCGTTGTTGGTCGCGGGGGTGTCGAACTCCGGGTAATACAGGTCGCGGCCCGCGCGGTTGAAGGCGCTGGCGGACAACAGCAGGTCGGCGCCGTTCTGGCCGTGCCAGCCGTAGCTGGTGCGGGCCTTGCGCTCGCCCTGGCCGGCCGCGGTGACGGCGCCCTGGACGCCGGGCAGGCCGCTGCCGTCGCGCGTGACGACGTTGATCACGCCGAACAGCGCGTTCGAGCCGTACACGGCCGAGCCTGGACCGGGCACGAATTCGATGCGCTTGACCATGTCCATGTCGATCAGGCCCCCGGTGCCGATGAGGGCCTGGTCGTACACGGCGTCGTTGACGCGCATGCCGTCGACCAGCAGCAGGAAGCGGCTGTTGTAGTCGCCCGGACGCAGGAAGCCGCGCGCGCCCAGGTACGTGTAGTTGCGGTCGCTCGTCACGTACAGGCCGGGCAGCGTGGCCAGCGCGTCGGCCAGCGTGCGCCAGCCATGGTCGCGGATGTCGGAAGCCGTGAGCACGACCACGGACGACGGTGCGTCGCTGATCGGCTGGGCGAATTTCGATGCGGCCGTCACGACCCGCATCTGCATCAGTTCCTCGAGGGGGATCGTGCTCAGCGTGCGGATGTCGCCGGTTTCCGTGTCGGTCCCGGCGAGCGCGACGGTGGGCCAGGCCAGCACGGCGGTGCAGACGATGACGGACAGGGTGCGTGACGACATGGACGTGGACATGGGATGACAAAGGCCTGCAGTAACGGCCCGTCTTCTGTAAATTGTTTCAAATAATCACATGTCAGTACTATAGAGAAACTTTCGCAGCATGGCATCGAAAAGTTGCATCAAAAAGACAGAATAACGCATTTATGGCAAGCATCATTCCATATTGCACCAAAAATGGACGGTTACACTCGCTTGCAATTGATACTGTTTCACTCTTTCCACATTGGAGCGTGACCGTTACTCTGTACACATATTTGTTACAACGATATGTAAGGGGAACACCATGCAAGCATTCGCTGTCCGTCACACCGCCCGTGCCGCCCTCGTCGCCGCGATCCTCGCCGCGCCATTCGCAGCCCAGGCCGCACCCGACCACCATCCGCGCGCCGAAGCGCAATGCCGCAACTGCGCCACGGTCGTCTCGAACCATACATACAAGCGTGAACCCGAGCGCGCCAGCGGCGTCGGCGGCGTGGGGGGTGCAGTCGTCGGCGGCCTGCTGGGCAACCAGGTAGGCAGCGGCCGCGGCCGCACCCTCGCCACGGTGGCGGGCGCGGTGGGCGGCGCCTATGCCGGCAACCGCATCGAGCGCAACATGAAGGCGGAAACCTATACGGACGTGCGCGTGAAGATGGCGGCCGGCGGGTACCGTACCTTCACCGAGAAGGGCGCGCCGCGGTTCCGCAATGGGGAGCGCGTGCGCGTGCTGGATGGGCGCCTGGTGCGCTGACCCGTCGCTCCCGCGAAAGCGGGAGCCCATGCTGAACGTCGGAGGCCGGACGTCGAGCACATCGCGTTATCTTTAAGGTACGGATTTCTGTACCTCAGCATGGGTCCCCGCTTTCGCGGGGATGACGTTGTTTTACGTTCTTGATCACGAACCCGCTCGCCGGCAACGCCGGAATCCTGCGCATGCCGACCGTCAGGTCCTGCGGCGGCACGTCGTAGGCGATCTCGCCGGCGAACAACTGCAGCGCCGACTTCACCAGGTCGCCCGTGACGAATTCGCCCGGGCAGCGGTGGCCCGAATAATGGTCGCCGCCGCCGTGCGGCACGAAATCGAAGCCGCTGCTCTGCCGGCGGTCGAAGCGCTCCGGCCGGAACACCTCGGGGTCGCCCCAGATCGCGGGGTGGTGGTTCGTGCCGTACAGGTCGAACAACACCCACGTCCCTTTTTTCACATGCATTCCGCGCCAGTCGAAGGCGTGCAGGGCGCGGCCGCCCATCGCCGGGATGAACGGGTAGTAGCGCCGCACTTCCTGCATGAACCACGTCGTGTACGCGTCGTCGCCCGCGGCGATGCGCGCGCGGGATTCCGGGTGGTCGTGCAGCGCCAGCAGGCCGAACACGATGTAGCGCGCCACGGCCACCGTCGGGCGCAGCAGGTTGATGAGTTCCACGCCCGCGTGCTTGCGGTGCATGAGTTCCCCGTCGGCGCCGCGGTGGCGTGCGATCACGTTCAGCGGACTGTCGAACGCCGGCTGGACCTGGCCGGCGCGCACGGCGTCGACGAGGGCGCGGGCCCATTGCTCGGTGCGGGCACGCGCGAGGTGGCCGCGCCAGTTGCGCGGACCGGCCGAGCCGGCACCCGCGATCATCCGTGCGAATTCGCGCGTGCGCTCCTGCGCGTCCTCCGCGCTGATCGGAATCCCGGCCCAGTGGCACACCGCGCGGCACAGCACTTCCTGCGCGGCCTCGTGCACGACGACCTGCGCGTTGCCCGTCCACTGCGCGAAGCGCGTGCGCCATTCGGCCGCGGCCAGGCCGACGAGGCGCTGCCGCTCCAGGGGGCTGAACAACGACATCAGCATGGCCTTGCGCTTCTTGTGCGCCTCGCCGTCCAGCGCCATGACGCTGCCGAAGTCCTGCAGCAGGGCCATCGTCGTCGCCGGCAGCGCGTGGCGGCGCGTGAAGCGGCCGGGTTGATAAAACATGCGGCCCGCGTCCTCGCCGCGCACGCACAGCACGCGCTGCAGCATCAGGCGGGTCGCGAACAGGTCGCTGTCCAGCGCGGCGTAACGGCGCGGCATGAACTCGTAGCCTTGCGCCAGAAAGGCGATCGAGTTGTCGAAACCCGGGGCGCGCGGTGCGGCGTCGAGGGCGTCGGCGTGGTGGTGGTCGGTATTGCTCAAGACTTCTCCTGCGGTGGTGATACCAGATACTCGGTGCGTCAGTGCGGCACGGGCACGAAGGCGGGATCGGGCGTGTCCTGCAGCGCGCGCGGCAGGTAGATGGTCACGGTCGTGCCTTCTCCCTCGCGGCTCGCCAGCCGGATATGGCCGCCGCTCTGCTTGACGAAGCCGTGTGCCATCGACAGGCCCAGGCCCGTGCCCTTGCCCTCGGGCTTGGTCGTGAAGAACGGTTCGAACGCCCGCTCGATCACGTCGGGCGGCATGCCGCTGCCCGCGTCGCTGACGGCGATCGTGACGAATTCGCCGGGACGGATGCCGGGGTAGGCCAGCTGGTCGGCCGGGTCGATCGTCACGTTGGCGAGTGCGATGGTGACATTGCCGCCGCCTTCCATCGCGTCGCGCGCGTTGATCACGAGGTTCAGCAGCACGTTTTCCAGCTGGTTCGGGTCGACGAGGACGTTCCACAGGTCGGGCGGCATGGTCAACCGGATCGCGACGCTGTCGCCGGCCGCGCGGTGCAGCAGCGTGTCCATGCGTTCGATGAGCTGGGCCAGGTTGACGACGCTCGGGTGCAGCGGCTGGCGCCGCGCGAAGGCGAGCAGCTGGGCGGCCAGCTTCTTGCCCCGCTCGACGGCGTCGAGGATGTTCAGCAGGCGCTTGCGGCCGTTGTCGTCGCTGCGCAGCATCAGCTGGACGTTGGCGCTGATGATGTGCAGGATGTTGTTGAAGTCGTGGGCCACGCCGCCCGTCAGCTTGCCGACGGCTTCCAGCTTCTGCGAGCGCAGCAGCGCGGCGCGCGCGTCCTCCAGGCCTTGCTGGCGCTGGCGCTCGCGTTCCGCCGTTTCCTTGCGCGGGCGGATGTCGCGCACGAACGCCGTGACGCCGTAGCCGTGCTTCGTCGGCAGCGGCGTCATCGCGACCTCCACCGGGATCGCGTGGCCGTCGCGCGTCAGCGCGGTCGTTTCCGTGGGGCCCGTCAGCATCGCGCAGGTGCCGCGCTGGGCGAACTGCGCCAGGCAGTCGCGCCACGCCGCGCGCTCGGAGGCGGGGACCAGGAGGTCGAGCACGTCGTGCCCCACCGCCTCGCCCTCGCGCCAGCCGAACAGTTTGCAGGCCTGCAGGTTCCAGTCCGTGATGCGGCCGTCGGGTGCGATGGCGATGAAGGCGTCGTACGCCGTCTGCAGGATCAGGCGCACGCGTTCGCGTTCGGCGTCGATGCGGTCGCGCGAGGCGCGCAGTTCCACCGTCATCCCTTGCGCCAGCTGCAGCGCGCGGCGGCGTTCGGAGGCCAGCAGCCAGACGACGAGCGCCAGCAGCATGCCCAGGCCGACGCCGGTCAGCGCGATCGCGACGGTCGTGCGGCGCTCCAGCGATGCCTCGAAACGGGGCATCGAGTGGATGACGACGGTCCATGTGCGGCCGGCGCTGTCGACCGTCGTCTGGTAGTTCAGCAGCGGCTTGCGGCCGGGCGCGCCGCGGGAAGAGCGGTAGAGCAGGGCGTCCGCGGTGGGCGCGAGGCCATCGTAGATTTCGACCAGCAGGTCGTCCGCGTGTTCGCCGCCCAGGCCGCGCATCAGGTCGTTCATGCGGAACGGCGCGTACACCCAGCCGACGATGGCGGCGCGCCGGGCGTCGAGCGAGTCGTGCACGAGGCCGGCCTCGTATACCGGCATGTACATCAGGAAGCCGGGCTGGCCGCCGTTGCCGCCTTCCTGCACCAGCACGACCTTGCCGGTGGCGGCCGCATGGCCGGTATCGCGCGCCTGCTCCATCGCCGCGCGCCGCACCGGCTCGCTGAACATGTCGTAGCCGAACGCGCGCAGGTTACGTCCCGAGAACGGTTCGATGCGGGTGATCGACGTGATCACGGGGCGCGGCCCGGGCGGCTTGATCGCATAGTCGCGAAAGCCCTCGGCACGCATCGCGGCGACGTGCGCGTCGACACGGCCGGGCGGGACGATCGCGGCGATGCCCAGCGCCTCGATGCCGGGGAAGTGTTCGTTCAGGCGCAGCAGGTCGTAGTATTCGGCGAATGCACCGCGGTCGATCTCGACCGAGCCGCGCAGGAAGCCGCTCGTGGCCAGCAGCACTTCCTCGTAGACGTCCATGCGCCGGTCGATGCTGGCCGCCATGTCGCGTGCGCGGAAATTAAAATTGCCGGCCAGTTCGGCCGCCGCCGTCCGCTGCGCATTGCCGGCCACCATATAGGTCACGATCAACGCGGCGAGAAACGCGAGCGCGGCCAGGAGCAGGGGAAGGTGGACCGGGCTGCGCGGCGCCGGGCGGGTGGTTGAAACGAGCGATGGGTCTGGACGCGGCATGAATGCAGTACGCTGTACTCGACAAGGGAAAAGGTGGCAATGGTCCATTGCCGGCAGGGCAAGCGTGCCGTCATGACAGGATACGCGGGTGCCCACGAAATCGGCGCACAACAGGGCGCGTACCGTCCGGCTACAATGAGCGTTTTACGCCATGCCGATGCCTTCCCACTTCTCCACGATGAGCCTGCTGCAGCGCGTGCGCTGGGGTGCCGCGCTGGCCCTCGTCGCCGTCCTGCTGTGGGCCGCGCTCGCGCCCGTGCGCTACCCGACGCGCGAGCGCACGTTCGTGTTCCCGCGCGGCGCGGCCGTCCTGCGCGGGGAGCATGCCGGCCTGGTGCCGGCCGAGGTGCAGCTGACGCTGGGCGTGCGCGACGTCCTGCTGCTGCACAACCGCGACATCGCGCCGCACGTGTTCGGCCAGGTGCTCGTGCTGCCGGGCCACGCGTTCCGCCTGCCGTTCGAGCAGGCCGGCGACTACGTGTACGCCTGCGACGCGGCGCCCGGCCATGCCGTCACGGTGCGCGTGGCGAATCATCCCGATCCTGGTTGGGCGCGTCTCGGGTGGCGCCTGCGTGGGCTGGCCGAGGCCGTACGCACCTTGCCGATCGTCGCGCCGGACGACTGACGGGACGCGCAATCGTGCTCCGTCCCGCGCGGCGAATCTGTCATCATGCGCGCATGGCCACGATCACGTTACCCCTGTTCCCGCTCAGTACGGTCCTGTTCCCGGATGGCGTGCTGCCGCTACAGATCTTTGAGGTACGCTACCTCGACATGATCAGCCATTGCCTGACGGAAGACGAGCCGTTCGGCGTCGTGCTGCTGACGCATGGCCAGGAAGTGCGCACTCCGCAGGGCCAGGAAAAGTTCGCGTCGGCGGGCACGCTGGCGTCCGTGCAGGACACGACGGCCTCCACGCCGGGGCTGCTGCAGGTGGTGTGCCGCGGCGGTGCGCGTTTCAATGTCCTGGAAAGCGAACGCCGCACGAACGGCCTGTGGATGGCCGAGGCGGAATTGCTGGACGACGATCACATCGTGCGCATCCCGTCCGACCTGAAGGGCGCGGCCGATGCGCTCGACCGCGTGCTGGCGTCGCTGCACGACGTGCCGCAGAGCCGCTGGCCCGTGCAGCCGCCGTTCCGCCTGGACGATTGCGGCTGGGTGGCCAACCGCTGGTGCGAGCTGCTGCCGCTGCCCAATCACCAGAAGCAGAGCATGCTCATGCTGGACAATCCGATGATCCGGCTGGAGCTGCTCCATGACGTGCTCGACGAGCACGGCTTGATCACGTCGTAATCTACGCTTCGACGCTGACGGCGCTACTGGTCGAGGGCGTGTCGCCGTCGTCCGAATACGCCTTCAACAACTGCAGCGCATGGGCGAATGCGCGCATCGGATCGCGCTCGTCGTGCGGTTTGGCCGCCTGGCCGCTGTCCGATTCGCTGGCCTGCTTCGTCTCGTACGCCGCCTGTTCCTGGGCGCTGACGGTGCCGTCGCCGTTGGTGTCGGCCGGCTCGGTCGTGCTGGTGGTGCTGCTGCTCGTGCTGTCGGCCGCACCGCCCGCGCCGCCCGCGCCGCCTGCACCGCCCGGCGGCGGACCGGGCGGGGGACCGTCCGGCCGCATGCCGCCGCCGTTCACGCGCGCCGCGTCGTATTGGGCGTTGAGCTGGCCGGACAGCTTCGTCATCGCATCCGTGAGCTCGCTCCTGGTGACCTTGCCGTCGCCATCGCCGTCGAGGGCGCTGAAGGCGTCGTCGATGTCGCCCGACTGCATGCCGCCGCCATCGTCCGTCGCCGAGAGCGCGCTCTGCAGGTCGGTCTTCTCGATATAGCCCTGCTTCTTCGTATCGAGTTTGGAAAAGACGGAATCGGCCCACGTCGACAGGCCACCGCTGATGCTCGCTACCATGCTGGAATCCTTTATTTGATGAACTATTTATTCAAAGAATTATCGGTCCGACAAGCGATTTAAGGCTGTAAAGGCGCGTAAAGGTAGGTAAAAACACGGATTTCATATACAGGGGGTACGATTTGAGGTAACCTTGAGCGCGATTTAGATTCTCTACGTCAGCCTAAGCCGCCGCTCCCGGCCAAGCCCGCGCGAGGCGCGTCCCGTCATCCCGGTTTACCCGCGTTGGCCCAGCCAGGGCAGCAGCCCGGCCGTAGAACGCAACGATTCATTGCCCGAAAGAAAACATGTCTGAAACACCGACCACTATTGAAGCTGGCGGCGCGCCGACCGTGCGCTTCGCCGATTTCGGCCTCGCGCCTGAGATCCAGCGTGCGCTGTCGGACCAGGGCTATGTCCATCCGACCCCGATCCAGGCCCAGGCGATCCCCATCGTCCTGCAGGGCCGCGACGTCATGGGCGCGGCCCAGACCGGCACCGGCAAGACGGCGAGCTTCTCGCTACCGATCATCCAGCTGCTGCTGCCGCATGCCAACACGAGCATGTCGCCCGCGCGCCATGCCGTGCGCGCCCTCGTGCTGACGCCGACACGCGAACTGGCGATCCAGGTTGCCGAGAACGTCAAGGCCTATGCCCAGCACACGCCGCTGCGCTCCACCGTCGTCTTCGGCGGCATGGACATGAAGCCGCAGACCGAGATCCTGCGCCGCGGCGTCGAGATCGTCATCGCCACGCCGGGCCGCCTGCTCGACCACGTGGAGCAGAAGAACATCAGCCTGGGCCAGGTGCAGATGCTCGTGATGGACGAAGCCGACCGCATGCTCGACATGGGCTTCCTGCCCGACCTGCAGCGCATCATCAACCTGCTGCCGAAGAAGCGCCAGAACCTGATGTTCTCGGCCACGTTCTCGCCGGAGATCAAGAAGCTGGCGTCCAGCTTCCTGAACGACCCGCTGACGATCGAAGTCGCGCGCAGCAACGCCACCAACACCTCGATCACGCAGGTGCTGTACAAGGTCGACGAAGAGCAGAAGCGCAACGTCGTCGAGCACCTGATCCGCGCGCGCGACCTGAAGCAGGTCCTCGTGTTCTCGAACACCAAGATCGGCGCCTCGCGCCTGGCGCGTTACCTCGAGCAGGCCGGCATCAAGGCCTCCGCCATTCACGGCGACAAGACGCAACAGGAACGCATCGCCGCGCTGGATGCGTTCAAGAACGGCGACATCGACGTGCTCGTCGCGACCGACGTCGCGGCGCGCGGCCTCGACATCACCGACCTGCCGTGCGTGATCAACTACGACCTGCCGTACAACGCCGAGGACTACGTGCACCGCATCGGCCGCACGGGCCGCGCCGGCGCCACGGGCGATGCGCTGTCCGTGTATTCGGACAAGGACGAGCGCCTGCTGGCGGACATCGAGAAGCTGATCAAGCAGACCATCACCCGCGGCGAACTGACGGGCTTCATGCCGTCGCGCGGCGGCGAGCGCGGCGAGCGCCCGGTCGAGCGCCGCGGCGGCCGCCGCGAGACGGACAGCCCGCGTCCCGAGCGCACGGAACGTCCCGACCGCGGTCCGCGCAACTACGGCGCGCCGCGCCGCGACAAGATCGATCCGTGGTTCCTCAAGCCGTACGAACCGTCGGCAGCCCCGCGCAAGGAAGCGCCCCCGGCACCGGCTGCATCGGGCAAGCCGAAGCCCAAGCTGGCGGCGCTGCTGGGCGGACTCCCGAAGCAGTAAGCTCCCTTACGTCGTCCCCGCGAAGGCGGGGATCCAAGTTCGACGCGTTACGACACCGCATGCAACATTGGGCCCCCGCCTGCGCGGGGGCGACGGTAATTAGACTTCCTTTCCCAGCGCCGCCTCCACCCGCTCCAGCAGATCGCCATGCTTGTACGGCTTGGCGAGGATATTCAGCCGCTGGCCCTGCCCGCGTCCCGGCAGTTCGTCCATGTAGCCCGTCGTGACGAGCACCTGCAGGCGCGGGCGCAGCCGGCGCGCTTCGTCGACCAGCTGCAGGCCGTTCATCCCGCCCGGCATGATCACGTCCGTGAACAGCAGGTCCACCCGCGCGCCTTCGCGCAGCAGGTCCAGCGCCTGTTCTCCGCTGGCGGCCGCCAGCACCGCGTAGCCGGCCATGCCCAGCACGCTCTCCGCCAGTTCGCGCACGTCGTCGTTGTCTTCCACCACGAGCACGCTGGGCCGGCTGCCCGCCATGGCGTCCGTTTCCGGTGTCGTCGCGTCGAGCTCCGGCCCCGCGCCGCCGGCACCGTCCTGGCCATTGTCGGCCACGGGGAAGATCATGCGCACCGTCGTGCCTTCGCCCGGCTTGCTGTCGATTTCCAGGCGGCCGTGCGACTGCTGCACGAAGCCGTGCACCATCGCCAGGCCGAGCCCCGTGCCCGGTCCCTTGGTCGTGAAGAAGGGCTCGGTCGCGCGCTGCAGGACTTCGGGCGGCATGCCGGTGCCCTTGTCGACCACGCACAGGTCGACATAGGAGATGCGCTCCTCGCCGCGCACGATGGCGGTGCCGACCGTCACCTGGCCGCCGTCCGGCATGGCATCGCGCGCGTTGATCAGCACGTTCAGCAGGGCCATCTCCAGGTGCGTCGGATCGAGGTAGCACAGCGGCAGGCCGGGACGCAAGTCGAGGCGCAGGTCGACCTTCTCGCCCAGCGTGCGCACGAGCATCTCGGAAAATTCCACGACGAGGGTGTTGATGTTGATGGCCTTGGGTTCCAGCCGCTGCTTGCGCGCGAACGTCAGCAGCTGCTGGGTGAGCTTGCCGGCCCGCATGGCCGCGCGCTGCGCCCGTTCCAGTGCGGTGCGCGCCATGTCCGGCTTGTCGAGGCTGATCAGCGCGACTTCCAGGTTGCCGTTGATGACTTGCAGCAGGTTGTTGAAGTCGTGCGCCATGCCGGCCGTCAGCTGGCCGATCGCTTCCATCTTCTGCGCCTGCAGGTGCGATTCCTGGCTCGTGCGGCGCTCCGTGACGTCCATCTGCGACGCGAAGAAATACAGCAGCTGGCCGTCCTGGTCGAAGATCGGGCCGATGAACAGGGCGTTCCAGAACGGCGTGCCGTCGGCCTTGTAGTTCAGGATGTCGACGGCGACGGCGCGCTGCTCGGCGACCGCCTTGCGCACCTCGTCCACCGTGCTGCGATCCGTCTGCGGGCCCTGCAGGAGGCGGCAGTTGCGGCCAACGACGTCGTCTTCCTTGTACTGCGTGAGGTCGAGGAAGGCGCCATTGCAGAACACGATCGGGTTATCGGGCTGGCGCGGATCCGTGATGACCATCGGCATGCGCGTCATCTCGACGGCGGCGAAGAAGATGTTGCCGCGGTCCTGCAAGCCATCGCGGTCGATGTACGTGGCCTGCCAGTGGTTGACGCCGGGGCTGCCCATGGGCTCGTAGGCATTGCCCTCGATCTCGCCGTCGGCGCGCACGCCATAGCTCTGGCCACCGCCCTGCACCTCGACGTTCCTGTTGCGCGTTTGTTCTTTTTTCGGACCGACGACCATACGATTTCCCTGGACATGAAGGCTTGCGAAGCCTTCATTCTGGCGGGGCGGCGGTCGGTGCTCTGTACGTGCGCGCACAGAGCACCTCGGCGTCAGGCGGCCGGTGCGGACAGCAGCGCCAGTAGCGCCTGCGCCTGTTCCCGCCAGGTCATCCACGTCATGCCGTGCGACGCCGGATGGCGCCCCTCGGCATGCAGCGCGAGCCAGGCGCGCACCGCGTCGGCCAGCGCCGCGCCGTCCAGGCCCGAGAAGTAATACGCATGCTCGCCCGCCACTTCGCGGAACACGGGCAGGTCGCGCGCCAGCAGCGGCAGGCCGTGGTGCGCCGCCTCGATCAGCGGCAGGCCGAAGCCTTCGCCCTCGCTGGGGAACAGCAGGCAGGTGCTGGCCAGGTAGACTTGCTGCAGCGTGTCGTCGTCGATGCCGTCCAGCCACAGCAGGCGGCGGCCCAGTTCCGGACTGCCGCGCAGGCGTTCCATGATGCGGGGCAGCGTGCGGCGGTCGGCGTCGGCCAGCGGCTTCCAGCCTTCGCGGCCCACGATCACGAGGTTTACGTCCACCCCCGCGGCCCACAGCTGCTCGAAGGCCTCGATGGCCTGCAGGTGGCCCTTGCGCGGCTCGATCGTGCCCACCATCAGGAAGCTCGGGCGCGCTGCGACTTGCTCCGCGACTGACGATTGCACCGCGTCGTGCGGCTTTTCCAGTTCCAGGTCGGCGCCGAGGTGCAGCGCCGTCAGCAGCTGGCCCGGCCGGCGCGCCGCGCCGCGCGTCGCCAGCCATTGGGCGAGGTCGTCGCACACCGCGTGCGAGATGCAGACCAGGCGGTCCGCCTCGCCGGCCACGCAGTCGAGGAATGCCGCGTGCGTGACGTCGGCATGGGGCGGGAAGAATTCCGGCCGCAGCACGGGCAGCAGGTCGTACACCGTGAAGTTGATGGAGACGCCGCGCGCGCGCCAGGCGGCGTACAGACCGCTGCGCGCGGCCGTCATCGCGGCATGCGGCGAATGGTCGGCGCAGTAATAGATGTCGCCGGCCAGCACGTCCACCACGGGGTCCGGCCCCTGCAGCACCTGGTCGATGCCGAGCAGGCGCGCCGCGTAGTTGCGCGCGTAGCGGTATTGCGGGTGGCCGCCCGTTTCGTCGAGGTACACCGGTTCGACGCGCCAGCCGATCGCGCGCATCCCGAGCAGTTCCTGCAGCTGGTTGCGCACGACGCGCTCGATGCCCGTCTTGAGGTCGTGGCGCGCGATCGTCGTCACGTCCAGCAGCAGCTGGCGCGGCTGCAGCGGGTCGGGCGCGCGCGCGATGCAGCGCGCGAGACGCTGCAGCAGGGCGTCGTCGTCGTCGAGGCCGGGCGTCGCCAGCAGCGCGCGCAGCAGCGCGGGACGGCCGTGCCGCTGTTTCCGCGCATCGCGCGCGAGGGCCGCCTTGTACATCAGGCCCACGCGTTCCGGGCTGTTGCGCGTGCCCATCAGCGCGAAGCCGGCGGCGCCCAGCGCGAGGCGGCGCGCGTCGTCGGCGCGCAGCGCTTCCAGCGCGGCGACGAGCGCGTGTTGTTCAAACACGTCCGGCAGCATCCACACGGCGTCGTGCGGGAATTCCGCCATTGCGCCGTTGGCGTTGATGATCACGGGCAGGCCGTAGATCATGCAGTCGAGGACCGTGCCCGACGTCTCGCCGCGCGAACTGGTGCGCAGCTGCACGCCGAGGTCGGCGGCCTGCAGCCAGCGGAAATAATCGTCGTCCGACGTCCAGCCGGAGATGCGCACGCGTTCCCCCGCATGGGCGGCGGCGATGGTGTCCGTCATCTGGCGGCCGTAGTCGCCGCCGTGGTTGGCGCCGACGAACACGAGGTGGCAGCTCGTGTCGCCGTGCAGGCTGGAAGCGAGCCAGGCCTGCAGCAGTTCCAGGCAGTGCTTGGTGGGCGCGACGAAGCCGAAGTTACAGACGACGAAGGCGTCGTCCGCGATGCCGAGCGCGCGCCGCGCCCGCATGCGGTCGTTCTCGGCCGGCACCGCGCGCGGCAGCTGCGCCGGGCTCCAGTCGGCGCCGGCCTCCGGCCCGTACCACTCGCGCGCGAGCTGGCGCGCGTAGTCGGAGTGGACGATCACGTGCGACGCGTCCTGCAGGATCTCCAGGTTGCACGGGTAGTCCTGCTTGGCGCGTTCGAGGCCGTCCGGCCCCATGCTCGCCTGCACGGCCGCGTAGCCGTGCGAGTGGAGCAGGCTGCGCGTCCACACGTCCGGCATCGCGCCCGTGACCTGCTCGTACGAGAGCATCCCGCTCAGGAAGAAGTCGTGCAGGACGACGACGCCCGGATGGCGCTGCAGCAGCGGCATCATGTGGCTGTGGAACGGGCTGTTGCCGAACTGGTAGACGATGTGCCGGTAGCGGTCCGGATGCGCGTCGAGCCATGCGAGCGGATGCCGCGGCAGGTGCGCGAGTTCCGGCGGCAGCGTCACCTCCGCCTGGTGCACGATCAGTTCCACGTCGAAGTGGGGCAGCAGCGTGGGCAGCACGCGCACGGCGTAGTCGGCGACGCCGGTGCGTTCCGGCGGCAGCGGCGACAGGAAGGCGATGCGCGGCTTGGCGTGCGCGTCCGGTGCCGGCGCCTGCGCCGCCGCATGCGCTTCCAGCGCGGCGATCGCGCGGCGGGCGCTGTGGTCCCAGCTGAACTTGCGCGCCTGGACGGCGCCGTGCTCGCGCAGGCGTGCCTGCAGCGCCGGATCGTCGAGCACCTGCCGGATGCGCGCCGCGATGGCGGCCGGGTCGCGCGGGTCGAACAGCGCTTCCGGGTTGCCGATCACTTCCGGGACGCTGGTGCTGTCGGCGCCGATCACGAGCGCGCCGCACGCCATCGCTTCCAGCGCGGGCAGGCCGAAGCCTTCGTGCAGCGACGGGAACACGAACAGCGCGGCGCCGCGGTACAGGTCGATCAGGTCGGCGTCGCTCACGTAACCCGTCAGGACCATCTCGTCCGGCGCGAGGCCGTGGCGGCGCGCGAGGTCGCGCAGGCGCTGGCGCTCGCCGTCGTTGATCTTGCCGGCGATGAGCAGCTGGTGCGCGGCGCGCTGCACGGGCGGCAGCATGCCGTAGGCGGCGACGAGGCCGTCGATGTTCTTGCGCGCGTCGAAGCCGCCGGGCGCGCACATCAGGTAAGCGCGGCGGATGCCGAAGCGCGTGCGCAGCGCGGCCGCGTGCGCCGCATCGAGCGCGGCGGGGCAAAAGGTCTCGTCCACGGCCGTCGAGATCGAGACGACGCGCGCCGGATCGAGGCCCAGCGCGTCGATGGCTTCCTGGCGCGAGTAGTCGGAAATCGCCAGCAGCAGGCCGGCCTGGCGCAGCGAGGCGATCTTGCGCTCGTAGTAGTGGCGCTGCTCCGGCTGGGCCAGGTATTTGTCCGGGTTCAGGAACGGGATCAGGTCGTACAGGACGGCCGCGGTGGACGCGCCGTCCGCCAGGCGGCCGATCGAGACGACGGCATCGTCCACATAGCCTTCGAACAGGCTCGTGACGAGCACGGCGTCCGGGCGCAGCTGGGCGATCGCGTGTTCGCGCAGCAGCTCGGACGCGCGCGCGCGCGGGCCGTTGTGCGGATGCGATTCGGCCGTCGGGCCGACGATGTCGAACACGCAGATGCGCTCCGGCGGCACGAGGCCCGCGAACGCCTGGCGGATGTCGTCGATGGCGCTGCCCAGGGCGGCGTTCAGCACGAGCCAGACCTCGTGGCCGCCGGCATTGCGCGCCACGCCCAGCGCCAGCGCGAGCGAATAGCGGCCGATGCCGCGGTAGCGGCTTTCGGACTGGGCGCCCTGGAGATCAATGACGATCCGCATCGTTCATCCTTGCTTGTTCCTGTTTCAGTTGGCGCAGCTGGCGGTACGCGCGCGCGGCGCGCGGCGACAGCTCGCCCGGTTCGTCGTCCAGCCGCACGCGCGCGGCGCCGCTGTTGTCCAGCATGAGCGTGTACAGGCGGGCTTCCAGCGCCGGCACCTTGCGCAGCAGGGCGCGCGCGGCGCGCTTCATGCCTGGACGGCGCAGCACGGCGCCGCCGGCGCCGCGCACCAGGCCTTTTACGCGCGTCTTGATGCCGCTGCCGATGCGGCCCTCGCGCTGCGCGCTGCGCAGGCGCAGGGCCAGCGTCATCGCGCGCCGCAGCGGTTCGGTGATGCGCCACGAGGTGCTCGACAACAGGTCGACGACGCGCTGCGACATCTCGGCCGCATGCGCCTCGGCCCGGCCGATGCGCTCGTCCAGCCGCGCCAGCGCGTGATGCAGTTCCTGCGCCTGCGCCTGGGCGCTCGCCAGTTGCTGCGCGAGGTCGGTGCCGTGCCGTTCGACGCGGGCGAGGATGTGGTGGATCTCGGCGTCGCGGCCGGCCAGCTGGTCTTCGTAGCGCAGCGCGAGCTGGCCCAGCGTGATGCCCCAGCGGGCGGAGAAAGCGGCGTCGAAGCGGGCCAGCGTGTCCGGGTCGGCGGCCTTCTGCGCCACCACGGCGTAGTCGGGACTGACGCCTTCGAGCACGTTGATGAGGCCCAGCGGCGCGCCTGTGTGCAGTTGCGGATCTTCCTGCAGGCGCACGATGCGCTGGCGCGCGAAGCCCGCGTGTTCGGCCGCGAAGCCGAGCAGGCCGGGAGGCAGCGGGTGCAGGTGCGAGGGATCGAGATAGAAGCTGGTGGCGCCGACCGTCAGGTTTTCCGGGTTCGGCGTCTCCATGACGAGCAGGCCGCCCGGGCGCAGCGCGCGCAGCGCTTCGGCGATCAGTTCGCGCACGAGGTCGAACGGCAGGTGCTCGACGAGGTGGAAGGCCGAGACCAGCGCCAGGCTGCCGTCCGGCTGGGCGCGCAGCGCGGCCAGCGCGTCGCCGTGCTGCGCGGCGAGGCCGCGTTCGCGGCATGCGGCCAGCATGCCCTCGTCGAGGTCCACGCCGCGCGCATCGAAACCGCTTTCGCCCAGCAGCTCCAGCCATTCGCCGCGGCCGCAGCCCAGGTCGAGGGCGACGGCCGGCGCGTCCGGCCGCAGCAGGGGATCGGTGAAGGGGGCGTAGGCGCGCAGCCGCTCCTTGATGGTGTCGCGCGAACCGCGGTAGCGGTCTTCGAAGGCGCGGTAGAACGATGTCTGGCTCATCGCCGGATCTCCACTTGCGGTTCCAGCCAACTGCTGCCCACGAACTCGCGCCGGTTCATGTTCATGACCATGAAGATGGCCGCCAGGTCGCGCCATTCGTAGTTGTCGGCCAGATGGGTTTCGTTGCTCGTCAGGGCGGTGGTGATCGAATAGCTGCCCGGACCCAGGTTGAGCGGGAAGCGGAAGCGGTAGTCGATGGTTTCGCCGGCCGCGAGGTCCGTCAGCGGGTGGTCGAGGAAGTGCGTGTTGGTGCCGAAGATCTGCTGGCCCAGGCGGTCCTTGATCATGTAGCCCAGCACGAGGCGCGGCAGCGGCTTGTTCACGCGCACGCGGATGCGCAGGGTGGCCGGCACGCCCACGTTCAGCACTTCCAGCGCCCGGCCTTCCTCGTTTTCCAGCGCGACGTCGACGACGTTCGCGTGGCCGTTGCCGGACGTGGTCTGGACGCGGCCTTCCGGCGTGCGTACCTGTTCCACCGTCGTGCCTTCGCGCTCGGCGATCAGCGCGTTGTAGTAGTCCATCACTTCCTCGGGCGTGCCCTGCTTGGCCAGGCGCCCGCCGTCGAGCAGGATCGCGCGGTCGCAGATCGACTGCATCGCGGCGCGGTCGTGGCTGACGATCAGCAGCGTCGTGCCCTGCTTGCGGAACTCGCGGATGCGGTCGAAGCTCTTGTGCTGGAAGTAGGCGTCGCCGACGGACAGCGCCTCGTCCACGATCAGCACGTCCGGCCGGCGCACGGTGGCCACGCTGAACGCGAGGCGCATCTGCATGCCGGACGAGTACACGCGCACGGGCTGGTCGATGTAGTCGCCGATCTCGGCGAACGCCTCGATCTGCGGCATCAGTTCCTCGAGCTCGTGCACGCCGAGGCCCAGCAGCTGGCCCGCCATGAAGACGTTCTGGCGGCCCGTGAAATCGGGGTGGAAGCCCATCCCCAGTTCGAGCAGCGCCGCCACGCGGCCGCTGATCGCCACGCCGCCCGTGGTCGGCTGCGTCGTGCCGGTGATCAGCTTGAGCAGCGTGCTCTTGCCGGCGCCGTTGATGCCGATGATGCCCACGGCGTCGCCCGGCGCCAGTTCGAAGCTGATGTCCTGCAGCACCCACTTCAGCTTGTGGCGCGGCTGGTTGCCGGGCAGGATCCATTCGGCCAGCCGGCTCCAGCGGTTGCCGTACTGTTTATAGGCCTTGCCCAGGTTTTCGACTCGGATCGCGCCCATTACAGTTCATCCACCATTTCGCCCGCGCGCTTGCGGAACAGGTGCATCCCCAGCGCGCAGAACAGCAGCGCCAGCACCGTGACCGGCACCAGCCCTTTCCAATGCGGCAGCCGGCCGTCCAGCAGGATGCCCTGGCAGGCCTGCACGACGGCCGCCATCGGGTTCCAGGCCAGCAGCGGACGGATGTCCTGCGGCAGGGCCGTGGCGGGATAGACGACCGGCGTGAACCAGAACCAGAACTGCAGCACGATCGCGAAGAACTGGCCGACGTCGCGGAAGAACACGTTCAGCACGCCCAGTATCATGGCCAGGCCGATCGCGAACAGCACCAGCACGCCGAGCACGGGCACCAGCGCCAGGAACGACCAGCCGGGGAACGAGCCGCTGATGGCGAGGAAGACGGTGAACAGGCCGAAGATGATCGCGAAATTGACCAGCGCGTTGAGCACGACGACGATCGGCAGGCAGATGCGGGGAAACTGCAGCTTCTTGATCAGGTTGGCGTTTTCGAGGAAGACGTTCTGGCCGCGCGACGTGATCTCGGCGAACAGGCCCCACGTGAGCACGCCCGCGCACAGGTAGATGCTGTACGCGAAGTGGCCGGTGCTGCCCTGCAGGCGCGTGCCCATCACCTGCGAAAAGATGACGGTGTACACGACGATCATCGCGAGGGGATTCAGGATGGTCCACGCGGCGCCCAGCAGGGAATTGCGGTACTTGGCCTGGAATTCGCGGCGTACGCTACCCGCGATGAAGCCGCGATAGCGCCAGACGCCACCCAGCATGGAACGGGAAATCATAGGGAGACGAAAGGAGGAAAACCGGATGGTAAGTTGTTGATTATAACATGTTGCAAGTCGCTAATTTACGTCTTACCAATTGTTACGAATGGGCGCGAACGTCAGCCGTCGATCAGCTTTTGCAGCGCGTCCGGCTTGACGATGATGAGGCGGTGCGTGCCTTTTTCGATGATGCCCTGTTGCACCAGGGTGAGCAGGGCGCGGGTCACCGTTTCGCGGCTCGTGTTGATCATGTTGGCGATGTCCTGATGCGTGGGCAGGTTTTCCACGACCTGCATGTTGCCGTCCTTTTGCTCCTTCAGCAGGTTGAGGAACGTGTAGATGCGGCGCGATGTGTTGTGGATGCTGAGCAGGGCGCGGAATTCCGAATCGCGCTGCACTTTCTCGGCCAAAAAGCGCAGCATCTGGTTCGCGACCGACGGCGAGTGGGAAAACAGGTACAGTGCCGTCGCGCGCGGCAGCAATGCCACCAGCACGGACGTCAGCGCCACGACGGACGCAGAGCGCATCGAGCCGTTGATGACGGCGATTTCGCCGAAGAAGTCGCCCGGTTGCAGCAGGCGCAGGCCGATCGCGCGGCCATCTTCCGTGACGTCGACGACTTGCAGCGAGCCCGTCAGCAGGAACAGCAGGCTGTCGCCGGCCGCGCCCTTTTGCAGGACGATGTCGCGCTTGGCGTACTGGCGGATGCGCAGGTCGGACTTCACCCGCTGCATGTGCTCCTCGCTGAGGTTGGCCAGCAACGGGATCTTGCGCAGGTGGATGTGCACGTTGACTTCCTGCGGCGCCGGCTCGTTGGCGGCCGCGGCCGGATCCGGCACCAGCTCCTTCGGGACGATGTCGTTGTCCGTCTCGTTCTTACGTTTGCTCGACGATGTCATTCGCGTCTCAGATCACTTGTAACAGTCCGAAAACCAGGGTGGCGGCCAGGATGCCTGCCGTGTTGGCGCCCATGTCGCGCCAGCAGAAACTGCGTCCGGGCACCATTTTTTGCAGCAATTCGATCGCCAGCCCCGCCATCAGCAACCCCAGCAGCCAGACCGCGCGCCAGGGCCATGCGGGTTCGATATGCAGCGCGAGCGCGCTCAGTCCGGCAAACGCGATGAAGTGCAGTAGTTTGTCGTGTGGCAATAACGGCAGCCAGCGCGCCGGCAGCAGGCAGCCAAGGACAACCGCGGCTGCGGCAGCCAGGAAGACGATCAGTTCCCAGGACATATCGGTCGATTGCTTGTACACCGAATCCCGGCGTCAGAAATTATCCCATCGCAGACTTAGCTGCAGAGCCCGACTATTATATTGGAACAGCGAGATGTTCTCGCGATTGAACGTGCCGCGCCATTCCAGCACCAGGCTGGTGTGTGGCCGCAGCAACCACTGGCCGGCGGCGCGCAGCGTCGTCGTGTCTTGCCGCCGGCGCTTGTCGATCAGGTTGGGGGAATAGATCTCGCTGCTTTGCCACATCTGGTGGCTCAGTCCCGCTTCCAGGCCCAGGCGGCTGGTCACGTCGCCGGACCATTGCAGGTTGCCGAACCAGCCCTTGCGGTCGCCGCCGGGACGGTCCGCCGCGCTGGCGTCGTGCAGCCGGGTCAGCGTGGCCTGCGCCAGGCCGAATTCGCTACGATAGCCGAAGATGCCACCGATTTCCACCGTGTTGCCGTCATAGGCCGGGCGTGTCGGATACGTGACATGGCTGTAGTTCGCCGTGGCCGCGAACTCGACCCCGGGTGCCAGCCGGGCCGCCGGGGGCGCCAGGCGTGCCTGGACTTGCTGCTGGCGCTGGTACAGGGTGCCGTCGAGCGTCACGTAGCCGGTCGCCGCGGTGCCGCGCAGCCGCCAGGCGAACGGTTTCCACGTGTGCTCGACGGCGGCCAGCACGGAGGCGGTGTCCTGCGCGCGGACGTTGTCGTGCCGGCGCGTGTACGCCTGGACGATGAGGTCGCTGTCCGCATCGCCGAGCGGACGCAGCCACGACGCGGACAGCTGGCTGAACGCGTCGGCCCGGGGCAGGAAGGACGGGTCGAGCTGGTATTCCGTTTGGGTGCTGCCCGTGCCGATCGTGAAGCGCGGATCGCTCGCGCCCTGGTTGACGTTGTCGTCGTGCCCGCGGGTGGCGGCCAGCAGCCAGACGCCGCCCCTGCGCGCCGGCGCCTTGCCGCAACCGGTGGCGCGGTAGCGCGCGATCACGTCTTCGATGCCGGCCGGCACGGCCATACGTTGTTCGAGGCTGGAAAACAGGCGCTCCGCCTCCGCCGCGTTGCCCAGTTCGCACTGGCTGATGGCGAGGTCGAGCCACGCGCCGGCGTGGCGCGGTTCGCGCTCGACGACGCGCTGCAGCAGGGCGGCGGCTTCCTCGAGGCGGCCTTCGCCCAGGGCCAGCAGCGCCGCGGCGTACAGGTCGCCCGGCTGGGCCGGATCGGCGGCGATGGCGAGCGGCGCCTGCTGGGCGCGGACCGTGCCGGCGGCGAGACACGACGACAGCGCCGCGGCCAGCGCGGCGCACATGGACAGGCGCCTCATGCGTTGCGCTCCAGCGTATAGATGCGGAGCGAGCGTTCCTTGCCGCGCAGCTGGCGCTCGCCCAGCGGCAGCAGGCGGTGGCGGTGCGCCCGGGAGGCCGTGCCTTCGCCGATGATCACGTCGTGCGGATAGTCGCGTGCGGCCTGTTCCAGGCGCGCGGCCGTGTTCACGCTATCGCCCACCGCCGTATAGATGCTGCGCGCGGCCGTGCCGTAGTCGCCGGCCATCGCGGTGCCGCTTTCGATGCCGATGCGCACGCGCAGCGCCGGCTTGCCGTTGGCGACGCGTAGCGCGGAGAAGCGCGCCACTTCGCGCAGGATGCTGGCGGCGGCGTCCAGGGCGAGATCGGCGTGGTCGTCGTCCGGCAGCGGCGCGCCCCAGAATGCGACGAGGCCGTCGCCCGTGTATTTGTCGAGCGTGCCGCGGTGTTCCAGCACGGGGCGCGTCAGGCAGTCGAGGAATTCGGTCGTCAGGCGCGACGCGTCTTCCAGCGACAGCGACTCGACCTGGCCCGTATAGCCTTCCATGTCCGCCACGAGCGTCGTCACCTCGAGCCGGCGCGGCGCCAGCGGGTCCTGCAGGTCGCTGCGCAGCAGTTCGTCGACGACGGCGCCGGCGACGTATTGGCGCAGCGTCCCCAGCAGCTGGCGCGAGCGGCGCTGCGCCAGTTCCCACTGAAACGGCACCGCGACGGCGAGCAGGTACAGGCAGCAGAACAGCGGCGCCGCCGGCGCGAAGACGGGATCGCGCGGCGCCAGCAGCCACACGACGCCGAGCCACACGAACGCGCTCGCGCCCAGCAGCAGCGCATTGGCGGCCGCGGCCATGCGCGGCAGCGTATAGCCCGTCAGCAGCACGACCGCCAGCGTGAAGGCGAACGCGATCGCGCGGCCGGGCAGCGGCGCGGGTGCCAGGCCCTGCTGGCGGTCCAGCAGCGACGTCAGCATCGACGCGTGGACCAGCAGGCCGGCGCTGGACGCGCCCAGCGGCGTGGAAATGCGGTCGCCGAGGCTCAGCGAGGACGAGCCGATCAGCACCAGCCGGCCGCGCGCCATGCCGGGCGGCATCCGGCCCGCGAGCACGTCGCGCGCCTTGACGACGTCGTACGCCGACCAGGCGCGGGAATAGGGGATGCGCTCCACCGGACGCACCGGCGGCACGGCGGCTGTCGCGGCGCCGCAACATTCGAGTAAGGCGAGCGAGAGCGTAGGATAGACTTGGCCCTGGTACGTGGTCCGCATCGGCAGGCGGCGCAAGGTGCCGTCCGCGTCGGGCAGTACGCCGATGTTGCCGGCGTGACGCGCCACTGCGAATGTCGCGTGGTTGGCCAGGTAGCCATGCGCGCTCGGGATGCCGGCCGTCGCCCGGGCAGGCCGGCCGCCGATCAGCCGGCCGCTCGCGAGGGGCGCGGCGTCGTGCAGGTAGTCGAACATCTGGGCCAGCACGACGGGGCCGTGGCTCGCCAGCATGGCAAGGCGCAGGTCGCCGGACGTATCGGCCGGTTTCTCGAGCAGGATATCCAGTGCGACGCCGCGGGCGCCGTCCGCCAGCACCAGTTCGACCAGGTCGGCGATGCGCGCGCGGGGCCACGGCCACGGCAGCTGCGCGACGCTGCTTTCGTCGATGTCGACCACGAGCACGCGCCGTTCCGGTGCCGATGTCGCCTGCAACTGGATAGTTTTGTCGCGCAGCCATTCGTTGGCCGCGGCCGTGAAAGCGGGGCCGTCGTGCCACTGCAGCCAGCCCCCGATGGCCAGGGCCACGAGCGCGATCAGGCCGCGCAGGATGCCTGTATCGCGCAAAGTGGTACGCAGGAAACCGGGGAATCTCATCAATAAAGAAGACGAAGGGCGCAGGAAGCTGGCGAATGTCGAAGTATAACTGCTTGTTAGTCTGGAATTATATGTTGCTTGAACCAATCCTCAGTGCAACAATCGTTACTTGTGACGACGGTCACAGACTTTAGCATTTGCGTCAGGACAATGCTAGTTATGGAGGACTCTATGCTGAAAAAACTCGCCCTGGCCATTGGCCTGATGTGGTCGCTTGTCGACATGGCGTACGCCGCCGAGGCCGGGCGTGTCGTATTTACCGCGGGACAGGCCCAGGTCGGCCGCCACGCTGCCACCCTCAATACTGCGGTGGGCGAGGGCGACGAACTGTCGACCGGTGGCGACGGCTATATCTATATGAAGACCGTCGACAACGGTTTCCTGATCCTGCGCCCGAACAGTACGGCGCGCGTCGTCACGTATTCGATCGACAAGGCCGATCCGTCGAAGACGCAGGTCAAGCTCGAGCTCCTGCGGGGCGTGGCACGGGCGATTTCCGGCCAGGGTGTCAAGCAGGCCCGGCAGAACTTCCGCTTCAACACGCCCGTTGCCGCGATCGGCGTGCGCGGGACCGACTTCACCGTGTACACCGACCAGCAGACCACCCGCGTGACCGTGCTGTCCGGCGGCGTCGTGATGAGCGGCTTCGGCGCCAACTGCACGGCCGCGGGCACGGGCCCCTGCGAGGGCCGCAGCGCACGCGAACTGTTTGCCGGCCAGGCGGGCCTGCTGCTGCAGGTGGAGCGCGGCACCAGCGTGCCGCAGCTGCTGCAGAACCCGGCGCTGGCGCCGGACCAGACGGAAAAGCCGCGCAGCGACGAACCTGCCGCCAAGCAGGCGCTGTCGGCGACGCCGGCGGCTCAGGTCAACCTGGATCCGCAGCGCTCCGAGCAGTCGTTGAACAGCGCGCGTCCCGTGACGCCGCCGCCGCCGGGCTCGAACAACCCGCCGCCGGTCGTCACGCCGCCGCCCGTCGTGATCAACGACCCTACGCCGCCGAAACCGACCCAGCCGTCGCCGCCGGAAATCTTCTGGGGCCGCTGGCAGGCGCTCGCCGGCCTGCCGGCGCAACCGGGACGTATCGGTGATGCCGATGTGGAAATTGCCACCTATTACGCGCCGTATGCCATTACCCGCGTAAAAAATACGGAGCTCGTACTTCCGAGGGACGGTACGGCCGCATTCAAATTGATGAGTGGTGAAGCGATCATGTCGAATAGCATCGGCGACCGCCCCGCCAATATCCAGTCGGGGCAGTTGAATATGGACTTTTCCAAAAGAACGTTTTCCACGTCATTGGACGTGAGAGCGGGAAATGATCGTGCCGACGTCATCGGTAACGGCGTGATTACCGACAAGGGGATGCTGTATGAGGGAATCGGCTCGCCCACCATCATCCGCGGCTATCTGGGCGGTTCGAACGCCGAACAGGCGGGTTATATCTTCAAGAATTCCGCCACGCCCGGCATTACCGTCAGCGGCGCCACGCTGTGGGGACGCTGAAAAATGGCGTCAATTGCGTGGAAATCCGTGAGTATCTGAAATAACGTGTAAATAAATTGTATTAATGAAGTAAAAATTCGTAGCTTTGTGATGACTGTCACAACGCTACTTTGGTGGTCTGGCAATATACTTCGCAGTTCTGCAAATAGCGTTCCGTATCTCGGCACGCGAACCGGTAGCAGACTTGGTTTAAACCACAATCTTTAAAGGATTTCACATCATGGCAGCACAAGACTACACCAGCGTAGTGCAGCAACTGTACGTTTCGTACTTCGGCCGTCCGGCCGACTACTATGGCCTGCAGAATTTCGCGGCAGCCCTCGACAAGATGGGCGCACCGAAGGACTTCGCCGCGGTGCAAGCTGCTGTGCAGGCCGACAAGGCAGGCACCACCGCGCTGTCGCAACTGGTGAACAGCTTCAACTCGTCGGCTGAGTCGGTCGCCCTGTACGGCAACGACAACAGCCAGATCGGCATCGGCAAATTCGTCAACGCCATCTACCAGAACGTCCTGGGCCGTGACGCCGACAAATCCGGCTTCGACTTCTGGGTCAACGCCATCAACACCGGCGAACTGACCAAGGCCAACGCCGCCGCCGCCATCACCCAGGCAGCACTGACCAACACGTCGGACCAGGGCAAGCTGGACGCACTGACCGTGCAGAACAAGCTGGCCGTCGCCACCGCCTTCACGACCGCACTGGACACCCCGGCCGAGATCACCTCGTTCTCGGGTGACGCAGCTGCCGCAGCCGCACGTTCGCTGCTGCTGGGCGTGAACAGCAGCACCAACCTGACCGCCTACCAGGCCAACATCAACGACACCATCGACAAGCTGGGCAACGTCGTCAACGGCACGACCTTCTCCGTGACCACCGGCGTCGACACGCTGGCAGGCACGAGCGGCAACGACGTGTTCAACTCGCTGAACGTCGCAGCTGACGGCCAGACCGCATCGTCGACCCTGAGCGCATTCGACTCGATCGACGGCGGCGCAGGCAAGGACACGCTGAACGTCTACACCGACGGCACGACCAATGCTTCGATCCCGGCCAATGCCACGATCAAGAACATCGAAACCGTCAACATCTTCAACACCGGCGCCGCTGCAACCGGCCTGACCGACGCTTCGAAATACGCTGGCGTGACCGCCCTGTGGCAGACCGGTGCTGCTGCCAACGTTACCAACCTGTCTGCAACCACGACCGCTGGCTTCCACGGCCTGAACGGTGCAGTGGGTGTCGCTGCTGTTGACGCTGCTGCAACCGCAACCATCGCTCTGGACAAGGCAGTCGAAGGCTCGACCCTGAACGTGACCTCGGGCGCTGCCGGCACGCTGGCTACCGTCGTCGTGGGCGGCACCGTCGTCGACGGCGGCGATGCTGGCTCGGACGTTGGCAACATCAACCTGAACATCACCGGCGGCAAAGATGTCCAGACCCTGATGGTCAACACCGCTGTTGCTACCAACGTGGCTTCCACCGCCAACGGCAAGGCAGTCACCACGATCGACGCCAGCGCAAGCACCGGCGCCATCACCTACGCCGACAGCGAAACGACCGTTGCCAACATCAAGACCGGTTCGGGCAACGACACCGTGACCCTGGTGGCTGCAACCGTCAAGGATGACTCGGCTACCACCGCTGACGAAACCGTCAACGCCACCGTCAACACCGGCGCAGGCAACGACAAGATCACCGTCAACGCATCGGGCAACGGCATCGTGACGATCGTCGCTGGCGACGGCAACGACACCGTCAACGTCACCGGCCGCAGCAGCGGCGCGCTGAACGTCGACCTGGGCGCAGGCAACGACACCTTCACCTCGACCGTCGCTATCGGCGCGAACGACAAGATCGACGCCGGCGCTGGCACCGACACCCTGCTGCTGAACCTGGTTGGTTCGGCCAACGTGGGCGCATTCAGCAACTTCGACGCATTCGACGCCAAAGGCCTGGCCAAGGCCCTGGACGTGGACATCCTGTCGCAGAAGAACACCGTCACCGAAATCGTCGCTTCCGCTGACGTCGGCGTCGGCGCTTCGCTGCTGAACGTGGGTTCGGGCGTGAGCTACCGCGTCACCGGCGACACCAACGTCGCCAACGCGCTGAGCCTGACCCAGAAGGTCGCTGGCGACCTGACCGTCACGCTGGACATCGACGAATCGGGCGACGCTGCTACCTCCACCGCGACCAGCGCTGACGCAGCCGTCAACGCCACCAACGCCACCGGCGTGAAAGTCGTGTTCGATTCGTCGTTCGTCGGCGCATCGAAAGCTGCTGGCGACAACGTCTCGGCACTGACCCTGACCGCTGGCGCAGCGAAGACCATCGCTGTCACCTCGGGCGGCGCCAACGCCGAAAACCACCTGACGCTGACCGCCAGCGACGCGCTGACCTCGGTCACCGTCACCGGCGCAAGCGAACTGGTGATCGACTCGGTCACCGGCGCAACCAAGCTGGCGTCGATCGACGCATCGGCTGCAACCGGTGGCCTGACCGCCTCGCTGGCTGACGTCGCCAACGGCGGCACCATCAAGCTGGGCACGGGCGCTGACATGATCACCATCACCAGCGCTTCGACCGTCGGTGCTGTCGAGTCGATCTCTGGCTTCGAGAAGACCGCCGCCGCTGCCGTGGGTTCGGATGCAACCGCCAAGGCTGCTGCAATCGCCGACGCCGACGTGCTGTCGTTCGCTGGTACCGTTGCTGCTGACGGCGGCCAGATCTCGAAGGGCGTGCTGAGCTTCACCGGCGCCGGCCCGTCGACCCTGGCTGATGCTGTCGGCCTGGCTGACGGCGCTGCTACCGTCGCTGGCTCCGCTGTCGTGTTCGAATACCTGGGTAACTCCTACGTGTTCGTCCAGGGCGGCGCGACCGACACGCTGGTCCAGCTGGCTGGCATCACCGGCATCAAGAACTTCGCCGAAGACGGTGCTACCGACCACTTCTTCATCGTCTAATCGATGCTTCGGTCGCCATCCGCTCCGGCGGATGGCGCTGAATGACAAGGGCAGGGCGGGTTCGGCGGAACGGTTGTCGCGACTTCTGTAGTGCTGTCGAATGCGGAGCATATCTGCTGGGTGTCGGCCGGATGGATAACATGCACCGGTCCCGGAGCCCACCATGTCCTTCGGGGGCCACGCTGCAAAGCGTGGCCCTTTGTGTTTTGTCTGTTGTTACCAACGTAGTGGCCCAACCTCTCCGAGATTTAATCAAATGCGTTATTAAAATGTGATCCTCGTCACATTTTCTCGATCTTTTAGGCGATAATGTCGCGTCTGCTTGATATTGGGTATTTCTATCCATCAAGTACCTCAACGACGGCCTGAAGATGAACAACAAACAATCCCAACCCAAGAACGAGATCGAGCTCGCGCTACGCAGCTTTAAGAGCACCTTCGTGACCGTGGGCACGTTCAGTGCCATCACGAACCTGTTGGCCCTCGTGCCTTCGCTGTACATGCTGCAGGTCTACGACCGCGTGCTGGCGAGCCGCAACGGGATCACGCTGCTCATGCTCACCTTGATCATGCTCGGCGGCTTCCTGCTGCTCTCGGCGCTGGAAATGATGCGCAGCTTCGTGCTCGTGCGCGTGGGCGCCAAGTTCGACATGATGCTGAACAAGCGCGTCTACACGGCCGCCTTCGAGCAGAACCTCAAGAAGGCGGGCGGCAACGCGGGGCAGGCGCTCAACGACCTGACGAACCTGCGCCAGTTCCTGACCGGTAACGCGCTGTTCGCGTTCTTCGACGCGCCGTGGTTCCCGATCTACCTGATCGTCATCTTCTTCTTCGAGCCCTGGCTCGGCCTGTTCGCGCTGTGCGGTACCGCGGTGCTGATCGTGCTGGCCATCGTCAACGAAAAAGTGTCGCGCGCGCCGCTCAGCGAAGCCAACACCATGGCGATCATGGCCGGCACGCTGGCGACCAACAACCTGCGCAACGCCGAAGTCATCGAATCGATGGGCATGCTGCCCAACCTGATGGGCCGCTGGTTCAAGCTGCACAGCCGTTTCCTGAACTTGCAGGCGGATGCCAGCCAGAAGGCCGGCGTCGTCGGCGCCATCACCAAGTTCGTCCAGTCCTCGCTGACGTCCGGCGTGCTCGGTTTCGGCGCGCTGCTGGCGATCGACGGCCGCATCACCCCGGGCATGATGATCGCCGCGTCCATCCTCGTGGGCCGCGCGCTGGCGCCGGTGCAGCAGGTGATCGCGGTGTGGAAATCGTGGGCGAGCACCCGCAGCGCCTATGGCCGCCTGGCGGAACTGCTGAATGGTAATCCCGAGCGCAGCGCCGGCATGGAATTGCCCAAGCCGGAAGGCATCCTGACGGTCGAAGGCGTCACCGCGGCGCCGCCGGGCGCGGCGCAGGCCGTCGTGCGCGGCCTGTCGTTCGCCATCGCGCCGGGCGACGCGCTGGGCGTGGTCGGTCCGTCCGGCTCCGGCAAGTCGACGCTGGCGCGGCTGCTGGTGGGCGTCTGGCCGGCCGCGGGCGGCAAGGTGCGCCTCGACGGCGCCGACATCTACAGCTGGAACAAGGGCGAACTGGGCCCGAACATCGGCTATCTGCCGCAAGACATCGAACTGTTCGGCGGGACCGTCAGCGACAACATCGCCCGCTTCGGCGAAGTCGATCCGGAGAAAGTGGTCGATGCCGCCAAGCGTGCGGGCGTGCACGACATGATCCTGCACCTGCCGAAAGGCTACGACACGCCGCTGGGCGACGCCGGTGCCGGCCTGTCCGGCGGCCAGAAGCAGCGCCTGGGCCTGGCCCGCGCCATGTACGGCGATCCGGCGCTGATCGTCCTCGACGAACCGAATTCGAATCTCGACGAGATCGGCGAACAGGCGCTCGTGCAGGCCGTGCTCGACCTGCGCCGGCGCGGCAAGACGATCGTCCTGATCACGCACCGCACCAGCATCATCGGCGCCACCAGCAAGCTGCTCGTGATGCGCGACGGCGTCGGCCAGATGTTCGGCCCGACCGACCAGGTACTGGCCGCCCTCCAGGAAGCGAACCAGAAGGCGGCGCAACAGCAGGCCGCCGCCCAGCAGCAGGCAGCCCAGCAGGCCGCGCAGGCACGTGCCCAGGCCATGCAGGCGCAGGCGCCCGCAACGACGGAACAAGGAAGCAAATAATGAAGCTCGTGAAACACAACGATGCGCGCAAGGAAGCGGGCAAGCCCGCGGCCACCGAAGTGATCACCCATGACGTCGAGCCGTTGACCGTCAACACCGACGCGCGCGCCTACGCGCGCCTGGGCTGGCTCATCGTCCTGCTCGGCGTCGTCGGCTTCCTGGTCTGGGCCGCGTTCGCGCCGCTCGACAAGGGCGTGCCGATGTCCGGCACGGTCGCCAAGGAATCGAACCGCAAGGCCGTGCAGCACCAGACCGGCGGCACCATCCAGGAAATCCTCGTCAGGGATGGCGACGTCGTGAAGGCGGGGCAGGTGCTCGTCCGCATGAACGGCGTCACCGCCAAGGCGGGCTACGACATCACCGAGGCCCAGTACCTCAACGCGCGCGCCACCGAGGCGCGCCTGCTGGCCGAGCAGGCCGGCGCGAAGACCATTCGCTTCCCGGACGAGCTGACGAAGCGCGCCAGCGATCCGCGCGTGGCCGAGACGATGACCCTGCAAACCCAGCTGCTGGCCTCGCGCCAGGCATCGCTGCAGAGCGAGCTGGGCGGCGTGGACGAGAACATCGCCGGCCTCAAGTTGCAGATCCAGGGCCTGCAGGAAGGCCGCGAGAGCAAGAAGGCCCAGATGGGCTTCCTCAAGGAACAGCTCGCGGGCATGCGCGACCTGGCGAAGGATGGCTACGTCGCCCGCAACCGCCTGCTGGACCTGGAGCGCACCTACGCCCAGCTGCAGGGCGAGATCTCGGAAGACATCGGCAACATCGGCCGCGCCCAGCGCCAGGTGATGGAACTGACCCTGCGCAAGGCGCAGCGCGTGCAGGACTACCAGAAGGAAGTGCGCACCCAGCTGAGCGAGACGCAGAAAGAGGCCGAAGCCCAGGGCGCGCGCATGAGCGCCCAGCAATTCGAACTGTCGAACGTCGACGTCAAGGCGCCGGTCGACGGCACCGTCGTCAACCTCGCCGTGTTCACCAACGGCGGCGTCGTGCCGCCGGGCTTCAAGATGATGGACATCGTGCCGGCCGACGACCCGCTGATCGTCGAGGGCCAGCTGGCCGTCAACCTGGTCGACAAGGTGCACAAGGGCCTGCCGACCGAGCTGATCTTCTCGGCCTTCAATGCCAACCGCACGCCGCGCATTCCGGGCGAGGTCGAGACGGTGTCCGCCGACCGCAGCGTCGACGAGCACACTGGCGTGCCGTACTACAAGGTGCGCGTGAAGGTGACGCCGGAAGGCGCGAAGATGATCGCCGCCCACCACATGGCCATCCGTCCCGGCATGCCGGCGGAACTGTTCGTCAAGACGGGCGAGCGCACGATGATGAGCTACCTGCTCAAGCCGGTCTTCGACCGTGCCCATTCGTCGATGAGCGAGGAATGACGATGGCGCGAGCGATCAGGACGGCCGTGGCCGCGGCCGCACTGCTGGCGCTGGCCGCCGGCAACGCGGGCGCGATCAGCCTGCAACAGGCCTACGAGGCGGCACTGAAGAACGATCCTCAGTACCGCATGCATTACTTCGAGAAGGAATCGGCGCAGGAAAACGAGATCCTCGGGCGGTCGAACCTGCTGCCGCAGGTGTCGGCCAGCTATTCGGCGAACCGCAACGTGGCGGACCTCAACCAGTATTCGTCGCAGTACAACATGTGGTTTCCGAGCCACCCCCGCTACATCAGCCGGTCGTCCGCCATCCAGGTGCGCCAGCCGATCCTGAACCTGGACGGCATCGTGCGCTACCGCCAGGGCAAGGTCCAGGCGAAGCAGGGCGCCCAGCAGTTCGAGGCGGATACGAACGACGTGATCCTGCGCGTCGTCGGTGCGTATGCCGATGCCCTGTTCGCCGAAGACCAGGTGGAACTCGCGCGCGTGCAGCGCGATATGTACCAGGAGCAGATGAAGGTCAACGCGCGCCTGTTCGAAAAAGGCGAGGGCACGAAAACCGACATGCTCGAGACCAAGGCGCGGTTCGACCTCGCGGAAGCCCAGCTGGTGGAAACGCAGGACAACGCCCAGGCGATGCGCGACACGCTGGCCGGCGTGATCGGCATGGAACCCGGCACGCTCGACAAACTCGGGACGAATTTCCACTTCCAGCCGCTGAAGCCCGCGTCGATGGACGAGTGGCGCAACATCGCGCTCGCGCACAATCCGCAACTGCTGTCCGCGCGCCTGGGTGTCGAGAACGCGCGCCTGGAGATCCAGCGTAACAAGGCGGGCCATGCGCCGCGCGTCGATTTCATCGCGGCCTACAGCAAGGACGACTCGGCGTCGCTGCAGACTTACCAGCAGAACTCCGTGAACCGCACGATCGGCGTGCAGGTGAACATTCCGATCTACCAGGGCGGCGCCATCAGCGCGCAGACGCGCCAGGCCGCCGACAACTGGAACCGCGCCCAGTCCGACCTGGACAACCGCACGAACCAGGTGCTGGTCGAGCTGCGCAAGGCCTACGACCTCGTGCAGAACAGCGTGGCCAAGGTCACGGCGCTGGAAAAGGCCGTCGCGTCCGGCAAGGAGCTGATGGTCGCCACCGAGCAGAGCATCAAGGGTGGCGTGCGTATCAATCTCGACCTGCTCAATGCCCAGCAACAGTTGTACTCGAGCCAGCGCGATCTCGCGCAGGCGCGCTATTCCTACCTGCTCGGTCTGCTGCGCCTGCGCGCCGCAGCCGGCACGCTCGGCGACAGCGACGTGCGCGAAGTGGCGGCGTATTTCCGCTGACACGCTCGCCGCCCGACATGGACGAGGCCCGCTGCGTTCCGCGCAGCGGGCCTTTTTTTTGGCTATCCAAGAAGTAACAATTACACTCCAGAATGTAAGCAGTTACTTCTCTTGAGAAATACTATCCATGAGGAACTCGGCCCGTTGCGCCTGAGTTCGGTGCGCCTCCCGTCCATCAATTCATGTAGCATGAATTTACAACCGTTAGATGGAGGCAGCGATGGCTGACAATGTGAGTGAGATTCAGAAGCTGTATGTGGAATATTTCGGACGTCCCGCGGATCCGGAAGGCCTGAACTTCTGGGTCAGTGCCATGAACCAGGATCCGAACGTGATCACGCAAATCCAGCACGACTTCGCGACGTCGGCTGAATACCAGGCGAATTACGGCGGCAGGAGCAACCACGACGTGGTGGAAGCGGTGTACCACAACATGTTTGGCCGCGAAGGCGATGCGGAAGGCGTGAAATTCTGGACCGACGCCCTCGACAACCACATCCTCAGCATCGAGCACGTGGTCAGCGAGATGGTCAAGGCGGCGCAGACTGCGCACAATGCCGACAGTGTCGTCTTCAACGGCCGTCTCGCCGTCGCCGTCGAGTACACGAACCACCTCGACACGGCGGCCGAGATTTCGGCTTACATGGGACCGAAGGCGTTCGACATCTCGTCCGGCCTGATCGACTCGATCGTCGACCTCGCCAGCGCCGCCATGGCGCGCGACCCCGGCGTCATCGATGCCAATATCGCCCAGATCGTGGGCAGCGCACAGGGCGTCGAAGCGCCGCACTTCGTGGCTTGAATCGGGTGAGGATGGCACGCACTCTGCGCAAGACGCGCTCGTGATTTACATCGTGCCGGCTCCCGCTGCAGTATCGGGCGGGAGTTTTTTATTATGCGGCCGCGGCGTCCCCGGCGGCGGATTCGACCGTTGCCTTGCCACCCGCGCAATGCGGGCACGATTTCCCCACCACATACTCCGGCGACAACTGCTGCCGCGGCGTCACGACGGCACGGCACGCGAAGCATTGCACGGTCTCCGTCGGTTCCAGCTTCGGATTGAGTGCGGTGCGATAGTCGAACACGAAGCAGTCGCCCGTGTAGTGGTCGCCGCCCACTTCCTCGAAATACTTCAGGATGCCGCCGTCGAGTTGATAAACGCGGTCATAGCCGATGTTTTGCATGTGGATAGCGGCTTTTTCGCAGCGGATGCCGCCCGTGCAGAACGTCACGACGGTCTTGCCCTTGAGCTCGTCCTTGTGTTTCTCGACGACTTCCGGGAATTCGCTGAACTTGTCAATGCGGTAGTCGAGCGTGTTGTCGAACGTGCCGACGTCGACTTCGAACGCGTTGCGCGTTTCCATCATGACGACCGGGACGCCGTCGTCGTCATGGCCCTGGTCGAGCCAGCGCTTGAGCGTCTTCGGCGCCACGGAGGGCGCGCGGCCCAGTTCAGGCTTGATCAGCGGCATGCGCATCGTGATGATTTCCTTCTTGATGCGAACCAGCATGCGGCGGTGCGACTGTTCGGTCGACACGCTTTCTTTCCACTCCAGGTCGGCCAGGCGGGCGTCGCTGTGCACCCAGGCGAGGTACTGGTCGATCTCCGCGCGCGGGCCGGAGACGAACATGTTGATGCCCTCCGGCGTCAGCAGGACCGTGCCCTTCAGGCCCAGCTCGTTGCACTTCGCCTGGTATTGCGGGCGCAATTCTTCGAGGTTGTCGAGGGTGACGAACTTGTAGGCGGCGATATTGACGTGCATGATCGTGAATGCGGGAGAACGTGACATGAAGCCCGCTATTATAAGTCAGCTGCGGGCCGTAAGCGTCGCTTTCCCGGCACTGGCGTCCGTTCATGCACGCCGGACCAGCGTCAGAACCAGTAGCCGAGATTCAGCGTCAGGCCACGGGTGACGTTGCTGCGCACGTAAGAGACGCCCGCACGCAGGAAGCTGTGGCGGTTCGAGGCGTTGCGGTTGGTGCCGAGCGTGACGCCGATCTCCTGGCTGTTGCTGACATACGGTTTCTCGCCCAGGTAGCGGGTGTCGATCAGCGAGAACTCCGCGGCCGTATCGGCGCCGAAGGCCGTCGTCGGCAGCGAGGCCATCAGGCCATTGCGCGTCATCTTCAGCTTGATGTCCGGATCGAACGAGTAATCGCCGCTGCGGAACTTGCCCGTTTTATACAGGGCGATCATGTTGCCGACCGCGAGATCGACGCCGCCCAGGGGAATGACGTACGTGCTCATCAGCGAGGCGGATGCGACGGTGGAGACGGTGGCGCGGTCGAGCGACGCCACGGCGGAGTAGCGCACGCCCGGCGTCAGGGTCCAGTTGTCGCTGACCGGCAGGCGCACGGCCAGGCCGAGCCCGAAGTTGTAGGCGTGGGCGTTGCCCGTCTTCGCATCCATGATGGGCATGCTCAGCACGACCTGGCGCCGTGCGTCGCTGTCGCTCCGCCAGGTGTAGGAAAGGGGCAGGCTGGTCGTCTTGACCTGTTCGCCGCCGCCGCTCACGTTGTAGGTCGAGTAGCCCAGGCCGACGCCGATCAGGTTGTTCGGCGTGCCGGCCGTGCCGCCCGTGGCGATCTTGCTGGCGGTATCGAAGCCGGCTGCGAAGTCGGCGGTGCCGAGCATCGGGATGAGGCCGCCGGCGCCGGTCAGGGCGCTCGAGGCCGAGTGCTGCGACTGGTAGCGCAATACCTTGCCGAGGATATCGGATTTCTTCAGGAATTCGACGAGTTGTTCCTCGGAGTCGTCACGCGTCGCGCCCGTGAAGGAGCCGCTCATGCCGAGTTCCGGGAAGTTGTAGCTCAGCGTGGTGGAGGCGGTCGCGTAGCGCAGGACGACGTTGATGTCGTCGAAACGGCCTTGCGCCTGGGCGACCGAGTTGTCCCGGTAGCCGCTGTTGCTCAGCGTGAAGTTCTTCGCAGAGTCGATGAAGGTATCGACGTTGGACGCGCACAGCGTCTGGCCTGCCGTGCCGTTCACGTCCGCGCGAAAACCGAACGATTTCTGGCAATCCAGTTGTTGGGCGGCTGCCGGCAGCGCCATGGTGCCCGCCAGTGCGACGATAAGAGTCGTTTGCTTCAAATGCATGAGTTTAACCCCTAGTTAATAATAGTTGTGGGACGGAATTATATTTACTTGAATATCAATGTTGATCATCATTCAATACCGACTGTTGTTATTCGGTCAGGATGTTTGTTGTCGCGTTCGGCAGGACAAAGTCGGCTCATAAAAGTTCGCCGGTGCGTATGAGCTGCCGCAAACAGTCATATTGACGTCTCCCCTTAGGATGGTTTGCATCTTTCATCGGGGGTAAATCATGACGAAGCCAACGTTGTTGAAGGCCGGTATAGCAGTGTCCGGCGCTTTCCTGCTCGCGGCGCATGCGGGCGCGCAGGAAGTGATCCCGGTCGAGATGCCGCAGGAAGTCAATATGGTGGGCGCGGGTGCGTTCGGGCTGCCGGATTTTCCCGGTTCCGAGGATTACCATGCCGAAGGTGCGGGTTTCTTGCATGCCAACTTCGGCAATGGCATGTGGCTGCGCGTGATCGGCCCGGAGGTCAAGCTGAACGTGCTGCCGTCCAACATGAACCTGCCGCAGACCTTTATCCCGCTCAACAGCCTGCGGGCCGGGTTCCTGTACCGGGCGCGGCCGACGCGCGACACGGACGTCGACGATGCCGTCGTGCGCCAGATGCGCCGGATCCCGGCCGCGTCCGAGCTCGGCATCTTTGCCAGCTACGATGTGCCGATGTCCGCCGACCCGCTGCACAAGATCGTGTTCAGCGGCGACGTCGCGTGGAACACGAACAACCTGTACACGGGCGCCACGGGGAGCATCAAGGCGACGTATTTTTATCCCTTCCCGCAGGGTATCGGCGGGCGGCCGCTGCTCGGCTCGGCCGGCTTCAGCCTGTTTTTCGCGAGTGACCATTTCAACGACCGTTATTTCGGCATCAACGGCGCGGATCTCGCCGCGTTCCCGGAGCGGGGCGGGACGCCATACCGGGCCGAGGGCGGGCTCACGTCGATCCGGGTCCCGTTCCAGCTGATGTCGCAGTTCGACCGGCACTGGGGCGTCACCCTGGCCGGGCGCTACGAGCGGCTGCTGGGAGATGCGAAGGACAGTCCGATCGTGGACCGGCGCGGAAGTCCGAACCAGTGGGTGTTCGGGGGCGCGATCAATTACGCGTTCTGAATATGACCGTCGTCCCTGCGAAAGCGGGAACCCATACTGAGTCGATCAGGACGCTCAGCATGGGTTCCCGCCTCCGCGGGAACGACTTGCTGAGGTCTTGTCAAGAGGAACACGGTGCCTGGATGCAACCCTCCATTCCGGCCGTCCGAGGTAAAATGACAGGATGACTTCCCCGATCTTCACCCACCTCCGCGTCCATACCGAATACTCGATCGTCGACGGCCTCGTCCGTATTGACGACCTCGTGGCTGCCGCCGTCAAGGACCAGCAGCCGGCGGTGGGTGTGACCGACCTGGCCAACGCCTTCTGCCTCGTGCGCTTCTATAAAGCGGCGCGCGGCAAGGGCGTCAAGCCGATCGTCGGGGTGGATGCGTGGATCACGAACGACGAGAACCGCGACAAGCCGTTCCGCCTGCTCATCCTGTGCAAGAACAAGACGGGCTATCTGCAGCTGTGCGAGCTGGTGTCCAAGGCGTGGCTGACGAACCAGTACAAGGGCCGGGCCGAGATCCGCGTCGAGTGGCTGGAAGCGCTCGCAACCTCCGTCTCCACGCTGGAGCCCGACGTGCCGCAATCGAACGGCCTGATCGTCCTGTCGGGCGCGCAGTTCGGCGACATCGGCCAGGCCATCGACAACGGCGACCTGGACAAGGCCGAGGCGTGCGCGCGCCGCTGGGCGCAGATCTTCCCGGGGCACTTCTACGTCGAGATCCAGCGTGCCGGCCAGCCGAACCAGGAACAGCAGGTGCGCCACTCGGTGGCGCTGGCGAACCGGCTCGGGCTGCCCGTCGTCGCGACGCACCCGGTGCAGTTCATCAGCAAGGACGAATTCATCGCCCACGAAGCGCGCGTGTGTATCGCCGAGGGCGAGATGCTGGCCAACGCCAAGCGCGTGCGCCGCTTCAATGAAGGCATGTGCTTCAAGTCGCAGGCCGAGATGGCGGAACTGTTCAAGGACCTGCCGGGTGCCTTGGCCAACTCCGTGGAGATCGCCAAGCGCTGCAACGTCACGCTGACGCTCGGCAAGCCGCAGCTGCCGAACTTCCCGACGCCGGGCATGACGATCGACGAATTCCTCGTCGCGGAAACGAAGAAGGGCCTGGAAGAGCGCCTCATCGAGCTGTACCCGGATCCGGTGCAGCGCGAGAAGGAGCGCCCGCGCTACGAAGCCCGCCTGGAGTTCGAGAACAACACCATCATCAAGATGAAGTTCCCGGGCTACTTCCTCATCGTGGCGGAGTTCATCCAGTGGGGCAAGAACAACGGCGTGCCGATCGGTCCGGGCCGCGGCTCCGGTGCGGGTTCGCTCGTCGCGTACGCGCTCAAGATCACCGACCTCGATCCGCTGAAATACAACCTGCTGTTCGAACGTTTCCTGAACCCGGAACGTGTCTCGATGCCCGACTTCGACATCGACTTTTGCCAGGAAAAGCGGGAACTCGTCATCCAGCACGTGAAGGACCTGTACGGCCGCGACGCCGTGTCGCAGATCGCCACGTTCGGTACGATGGCGGCGAAGGGCGCGATCCGCGACGTGGGCCGCGTGCTCGACTTCGGCTATAACTTCTGCGACGGCATCTCGAAACTGATCCCGTTCAAGCCGGGCAAGCCCGTGTCGATCGCCGAGGCGATCGAAGAAGAGCCGATGTTGAAGGAGCGCCTCGAGAACGAAGAAGAAGTGAAGCAGCTGCTCGATCTCGCGCAGCAGGTCGAAGGCATCACCCGCAACATCGGCATGCACGCGGGCGGCGTGCTGATCGCGCCCGGCAAGCTGACGGACTTCTGCCCGCTGTACACGCAGGGCGGCGACGCCGGCGTCGTGTCGCAGTACGACAAGGACGACGTGGAGGCGGCCGGCCTCGTGAAGTTCGACTTCCTTGGCCTGACCACCTTGACCATCCTCGACCGCGCCGTCAACTACATCCGCGCGCTCGATCCGGTCGACAAGGATTTCGAGCTGTCCAAGCTGCCGCTGACGGACCGGCCGACCTATAAACTGCTGACGGACGCGAAAACCGTCGCCGTGTTCCAGCTTGAAAGCCGCGGCATGCAGGGCATGCTGAAGGATGCGCGTCCCGACCGCTTCGAGGACATCATCGCGCTCGTCGCGCTGTACCGTCCGGGCCCGATGGACCTGATTCCCGACTTCTGCAAGCGGAAACACGGCGAAAAGTTCGACTACCCGGACCCGCGCACGGAGTCGATCCTGTCCGAGACCTACGGCATCATGGTCTACCAGGAGCAGGTGATGCAGATGGCGCAGATCGTCGGCGGCTATTCGCTGGGCGGCGCGGACATGCTGCGCCGCGCGATGGGCAAGAAGAAGGCCGAGGAAATGGCCGAGCACCGCGCGATCTTCCGCGCCGGCGCCGCGAAGGACGGCCTGACGACCGAGAAGGCCGACGAGATCTTCGACTTGATGGAGAAGTTCGCGGGCTACGGCTTCAACAAGTCGCACGCGGCCGCGTACGCGCTGCTGTCGTACCACACGGCGTACCTGAAGGTCCACCACACCGCCGCGTTCATGGCAGCCAACATGTCGCTGGCCATGGAAGACACGGACAAGATCAAGATCCTCGTCGAGGACTCGATCGACATGTGCGGCCTGACGATCCTGCCGCCGGACGTCAACGAATCGCAGTTCCGCTTCACGCCGGAAGGCCCGCCGCCGTCCGTCACGGGCAAGCCCGTCAAGAACATCCGCTACGGCCTCGGCGGCGTGAAGGGCGCGGGGCAGGGCGCGATCGAGGCGATCATCGCCGCGCGCGAATCGGGCGGCAGGTTCAAGGACCTGTTCGACTTCTGCAAGCGCGTCGACCGCAAGCAGATCAACCGCCGCACGATCGAATCGCTGATCCGCGCGGGTGCGATGGACTGCTTCGGCATCGACCGCGCGGTGCTGCTGGCATCGGTCGCCTTCGCGATGGAAGCAGCGGGACAGGCCGCCGCCGCCGCCAACCAGGTCAGCCTGTTCGGCGGCGACGATTCCGACCTCGTCGCGCCGCCCGACTATGTGAAGGCGACGCCGTGGACGGACCGCCAGAAGCTGGCCGAGGAAAAGACCGCGCTGGGTTATTACCTGTCCGGTCACATGTTCGACTCGTACGCGCAGGAAGTGCGCCGGTTCGCCAAGACCAAGCTGAAGGACCTGGAACCGTCGCGCGACCCGCGCATGCTGTGCGGCGTGATCACGGGCGTGCGCACGCAGCTCACGCAGCGCGGCAAGATCCTCATCGTGTCGCTGGACGACAAGTCCGGCGTCGTCGAGGTCACCATCTACAACGAGCTGTTCGAGCAGCACAAGAACATCTTCCGCGAGGACGAGTTCCTGCTCGTCGTCGGCAAGGTCTCGGAAGACCGCTTCAACGGCGGCCTGCGCATCACGGCCGAGAAGGTGTTCGACATCGCGACGGCGCGCATCCAGTACGGCCACAAGCTGGAGATGGACGTGGCGTGCACGATCGCGCCGGCGAAGCTGGCCGAGATCCTGCAGCCTTACCGCCACGAGAACGGCCTGCCGGTCAGCCTGCGCGTGACGCCGCAGGGCATCCCGTGCATCCTGCAGCTGGGCGACGCCTGGCGCGTGGCGCCGTCGGATGAACTGAAATACGCGCTCGAGCTGCACCTCGGCGCGAAAGACGTCGCGGTCGAGTATTGACGCGCGCCGTGCGTGCTGCGGTGAATAACTGACAAGACATATTGTCAACTGTGTTGTTGGGCCGCCTCGTTCCGGCGGCAGTGAGCGCTAACATTGATTGTGATTGCAATTGAGACATTGAGTTAGACAATGTTCGTTGGTAAATATTGATCCACGGATACTTTCCGGGTTTCGGGCGCCGGGATGACGGCGCAGATCAATATGAAAATCACATTTCGTCAAAAACTGTTCCTCCCTTTACTGCTCAGTTGGATCTGCCTTCTCGGGGTGTTCACCGTGAACGCGCTGCAGAGCCGCGCGCTTCGCCTCGAGGAGCGCAAGATCCAGCTGTCGAACGCCAGCGAGATGGCGGTGTCCATCGCCAAGGAATACGCGGCCGCGGCCACTGCCGGCAAGATGCCGGTCGACGAGGCGAAAAAGCAGGTGCTGGACCGTACCCGCGCGTTGCGCTTCGGGACCAGCGGCTATCTCACCATCTATGACGACAAGACCGTGCTGATGCATCCGATCAAGCCGGAACTGGTCGGTACGCCGCTCGGCCAGACGGCCGATCCGGAAGGCCACAAGCCGTACGTCGACGGTATCGCCGCGACGCAGGCGGGTCGCGGCGGCTTCATCGAATACCTGTGGGCCAAGCCGGGCTCGCAAAAGCCCGAGCCCAAGCTGACCTATGTCGAGCCCTACGCGCCCTGGGGCTGGTACTTCATGACGGGCCTGTACATCGACGACCTCGATCATGCTTTCTACGCGCAATTGATTGCGGCCGCCGGCTGGCTGGCCGTCATCGGCGTGCTGCTCAACGCCCTGGTCTGGATGGTGGTACGCAGCGTCGAGCGCTCGATCGGCGGCGATCCGGCCGAGGCCGTCGCCGTCGCGCAGCGCATCGCCGCCGGTGACCTCGGCAGCGACGTGCCCGTGCGTGCCGGTGCCGAAGCGAGCCTGATGGCCGCGATGAAACGCATGCGTGACGCCTTGGCCGGCATCGTCGCCGACGTGCGCTCGGGCACGGACCTGATCGCCACGGCATCGCGCGAGATCGCCAGCGGCAACCTGGATCTCTCCAGCCGCACGGAAGAACAGGCCAGCTCGCTCGAAGAGACGGCCGCGTCGATGGAAGAATTGACGTCGACCGTGAAGAACAGCGCCGGGAACGCGCGCGAAGCGAGCCGGCTGGCCGATTCCGCCGCCGAGGTGGCGGGCCGCGGCGGCGCCGTCGTCGCGCGCGTGGTCGATACGATGGCGTCGATCAACGAATCGTCGGGCAAGATCGTCGACATCATCGGCGTCATCGACGGCATCGCGTTCCAGACGAATATCCTCGCGCTGAATGCCGCGGTCGAGGCGGCTAGAGCCGGCGAGCAGGGCCGGGGCTTTGCCGTGGTGGCGAGCGAAGTGCGCAACCTGGCCCAGCGTTCCGCCACGGCCGCCAGGGAAATCAAGGCCCTGATCGGCGATTCCGTCGCGCGCGTGGACGACGGCGCGAAGCTCGTGGAGGAGGCGGGCGCGACGATGCAGGAGATCGTCGCGAGCGTGAACAAGGTCAGCACGATGATCGGCGCGATCAGCAGCGCCACGCGGGAGCAGGGCGACGGCATCGAGCACATCAACCAGGCCATCGCCCAGATGGACCAGGTGACCCAGCAGAACGCCTCGCTCGTCGAGGAAGCGGCGGCCGCGTCGGAAGCGATGCAGGAGCAGGCCGCGAAGCTGGCCCAGGTGGTCAGCGTGTTCCGCGTGGACGCGGCGCCGGTGGAGACCCGCCGGGCCGCTACGGCGCCGGCTGCGCGTGCTCGCGCAACCCGATCGTTGCCTGCGTAATCTTGTTGGCAGCGCGTTCCAGGACGACCTTGCGGTTGCTGGTCTCCTGGTCGCGCTGCGCCTCGCGGTGCCACAGATGGAATACCTCGGTGGCGAAAGCGCCGTCCTTGCGCCGCACGCCGGCGTGGAACAGCCGCACGACGAGGTCGGAATCTTCATGGCCCCAGCCCGTGAAGCTCTCGTCGAACCCGTTCACTTTCTCCAGGTCGCTGCGCCAGACGGCCAGGTTGCAGCTCTTGATGCGCCGCCAGGTGAACTTGCGCGACGTGCGGCCCAGGTCGGGCCAGCGCAGCCCCAGCGGCTGGAGCGTCTTGTTCAGGTCGCCCTGCAGCCGCCATCCCAGCCGGGTCAGGGGCGCGGTGGCGCTTACATCGATCCCGTCGTCCAGCACCCGGCGCGTCAGGGCCTCCGACATCAGGATGCGGCTGCCCGACACGAGGCAACCGGGCTCGGCCAGCATTCGATGGCGCGCGATGAAATCGCGTTGCGGGATGCAATCGCCGTCGAGGAAGACGATGTAGTCGCCCGTCGCGGCCAGGGTGCCGCGGTTGCGGGCCATCGCGGCGCGAAAACCCTGGTCGGGTTGCCAGACGTGGCGCAGAAGCACCGGTGACGCCGCCGCCAGCCGCTCCACGCAGGCACGCGTGTTGGCAGTCGAGCCATCATCAGCGATAATGATTTCGAAATTCTTGTCGTTCTGCATAAAACATGCCCGCACCACCGCCTCCAGCGCGTCGGGCCGGTTGTAGGTGGTGATCACGACCGAGATTGTCTGTGCGTGAAGCATAAGGTCCAGTGTACACTCCCATATTTTGGGCACGTCGCCAAACCTCGACGGTTTTGCGAGGTGCCATCAGGGGCAAGAGTATCCCACAAGAACATCGATGAACAGCAATCCGACGAACACGAGGGAACCGATGCGGGTCTGGATCGGCACCCTGGCCTTCCTGTTACCCTTTTTGAGCCTCGTCACCTCGTTCGGCGTGAATCTTGCGAGTTTCCTGTTCCTGGCCAGCGCTTTGATATTCTTCAAACCGAGCCGGGATGCGCTCGTGCGCCACTGGCCGCAGGTACGCTGGGTCGTGCTAGCCTTCCTGCTGCACTTCCTGTTCGTGCTCGCGTGCGCGCTGCTGCGCGGCGAACGGCTCAGCGTGCAGGAAAAGCCGCTGCGCATGCTCCTGTCGGTGAGCGCGCTCGTCCTCGTCGTGGCCATGCGCGCGCCGCGCCGGGCGCTGTGGTGGGGCGCGAGCGCGGGCGCCGTGGCGGCGCTGCCGTTCATCGCCTGGCAGCGTCTCGTGCTGCACATCGACCGGCCGGGCGGATTCGTCAATTCGATCACGTTCGGCGACCTGGCGATGCTGCTGGGGCTGCTGTCGCTGGCCGGCGCGATCGACATGCGCGACCGCCCGCGCGATGCGGTGCTGGCCGGCGCCGGCGCGCTGGCGGGACTCGCCGCGTCCGTGCTGACGGGCACCCGCGGCAGCTGGGCAGCGGTCGCGCTGGCGCTGCTGGTGCTGGGGCGCCACGCGCGCGGGATCGACAGCCGCCGGGTGCGCGCGCTGCTGGCCGGCGGCGTGGCCGTGCTGGCCGCGGCCTGGTTCACGCCGGCGCTGGGCGTGCAGGAGCGCTTCGCCCAGGGCGTCAGCGACGCCCGCATCTGGTACGAGGGCGGCACCGTGTGGACGAACGTCGGCACCCGGCTGGAGTTGTGGAAGGGTGCCATCATGCTGATCCGCGAGCATCCGGTGCTGGGCATGGGTTTCGATGCCTGCCGCGTCCGCCTGGCGGACTATGCGCAGGCCGGCCGGCTCGATCCGTTGGTGCTCCAGCTGCCGCACCTGCATAATGATGTGTTGCAGGCGCTGGCGACGGGCGGCGTCGTCGGCTTCGTCCTCTGGGCCGCCACGCTGGTCGCGCCCCTGCGGTTCTTCCTGCGCCGGCTCGGCCAGGATGCGCGCGGACCGCAGTTCGCGGTCGCGCTGGGCGGAGCGTTCGTGGTGCTGGGCTATGTCGGCTTCGGGCTGACGGAAGTGATTTTCTGGTCTATGAAGGGCAGTCTGTTCTATGCGCTCATGGTGTTTGTGCTCATGGGCTTCTGCCTGAATGCGAAAGAAAAAATTGGATAACAGTGTCATCATCAAGCGCCTGTGGGCGATCCTGAAACCCTATCGCGGGCGCGCCTTCCTGTCGCTGCTCGCGATGGCGTTGACGGCCGCCACCCAGCCGTTGCTGGGCGAGGCCCTGAAGCTGCTGATGGACATGGGCTTCAAGAACAAGGTGCCGTTCAGCCTGTGGTGGATTCCCGGCGTGCTGGTGTCGATCTTCGTCCTGCGCGGCATCGGCACGTTCGCCACCGCCTATTACAACAACTGGGTGCTCTCGCGCGTGCTGAACGACTTGCGCGCGCAGGCCTTCGCGCGGCTGCTGCGCCTGCCGGTCGCGCGCTTCCACGAAGAGTCGACCGGCAAGGTGATCAACACCGTCGTCGGCGACGTGCGCCAGGTCGTGGACATGATCCAGTCCGTGTTCATCTCGTTCGTGCGCGACGTGCTCGTCGTGATCGGCCTGCTCGGCTCGCTGCTGTGGCTGAACTGGATGCTGACCGTCGTCGCGATCGTCGTCGTGCCGCTGACGGCCGTGATCGTGCGCACGACGAGCCGCCGCCTGCGCCACCTGAACCGCGAGAACCAGCGCGTGACGGCCGAGATGACCCAGGTCGTCGAGGAAGCGGCGCGCGGCCACCAGGTGATCCGCGTGTTCTCCGGCGAGAACTACGAGAACCGCAGGTTTTATTTGCGCAGCGAGGCGCTGCGCGGCTTTTCGCAGCGCATGACGGTCGCCTTCGCGGCGACGACGCCCGTGACCCAGGTCGCCACGTCGGTGGCGTTGTCGGTCGTCGTGGTGCTGGCGCTGCGGGCCGACATGACGGTCGGCGAGTTCACCCAGTTCGTCACCCTGATGCTGATGCTGCTCACGCCGCTGAAAGCGCTGGCCGAAGTGAACGGCCCGATGCAGCGCGGGATCGCCGCGGCGGAAACCGTGTTCTCCCTGATCGACGCGCCGGTCGAACACGACCCGGGCACGCGCATCATCGCGCGCGCGCAGGGCCACGTGCGCTTCGAGCACGTGAAGTTCCGCTACCCGAACGCGCAGTCGCTCGCGCTGGACGACGTGTCGCTGGAGGTCAAGCCGGGCCAGACCGTCGCGCTGGTCGGCATGTCGGGCGGCGGCAAGTCGACGTTCGTGAACCTCGTCACGCGCTTCTACGAACCGGAAGCCGGCCGCATCCTGCTGGACGGCATTCCGTACCAGGACATCCAGCTGCCGTCGCTGCGCGCCCAGCTGGCGCTCGTCAGCCAGAACGTCGTGCTGTTCGACGACACGCTGCGCGCCAACATCGCCTACGGGGTCGAGCATGTGGACGAGGCGCGCCTCGCCGCGGCCATCCGCGCCGCGCATCTCGACGACGTCGTCGCGCGCCTGCCGGAAGGCGTCGACACGATGATCGGCGAGAACGGCATGCGCCTGTCGGGCGGCCAGCGCCAGCGCGTGGCCATCGCGCGCGCCATCTACAAGGATGCGCCGATCCTGATCCTGGACGAGGCCACGTCGGCGCTGGACAACGAATCGGAACGCGCCGTGCAGGCCGCCCTCGACACCCTGATGGCCGGCCGCACCACGTTCGTGATCGCGCACCGCCTGTCGACCATCGAAGGCGCCGACCTGATCGTCGTGATGGAACATGGCCGCATCGTCGAGCAGGGCACGCATGACGAATTGCTGTCCCGCGGCGGCATGTACGCCAACCTGTATCGGTTGCAGTTCTCGGCGCTGGTGGAAGAAACATGACGGAGAAAGATCGCACCCTCGTCATCTCGCCGAACTGGATCGGCGACGCGGTGATGGCCCAGCCCCTGCTGCGCCTGCTCAAGCAGGCCCACCCGGAGCGCGCCATCGACGTGCTGGCGCCGCCGCAGGTGGTGCCCGTGTGGCGCCGCATCCAGGAGGCGGACGACATCCTGGTGACGCCGTTCCGCCACCGCGCGCTGCAGCTGGGCGAACGGTGGCGCTATGCACGGATCCTGAAGGAGCGCGGCTACAGCGATGCCTACGTCTTGCCCAACACCCTGAAATACGCGCTGATCCCGTGGCTCGCGCGCATCCCGCGCCGCGTGGGCTACAAGGGAGAAATGCGCTACGGGATGGTCAACGTCATGCACCACGACGACAAGCCGCGCCGCTCGATGGTGCCCTTCTACGCGGCCCTCGCGCGCGAGCCCGAGGTTCCGCTGCCGGGCAAGCTGGTGCGGCCCTACCTCGTCGTCGGCGGGGAAGAAACGGAACAGGTCGGCAAGCGTTTCGGCGTGGACTTGTCCCGTCCCCTGGTCGCGTTCGCGCCCGGTGCCGAGTTCGGCATCGCCAAGCGCTGGCCGCCTGCGTACTACGGCGCGCTGGCCGCGAAGGTCGTCGACGCCGTGCCGGGCGTGCAGGTGGTGCTGCTCGGTTCGCCGAACGACCGCGAGACGTGCGACCAGGTCGTGCGGCATGTCGCGGGCGCGGCCGGCGCAGCGGTGCGCAACCTGGCCGGCCAGACGTCGCTCGACGACGCCATCGCACTGCTGGCGCGGGCGAGCGCCGTCGTCTCCAACGATTCCGGCCTGCTGCACATCGCCTCGGCGCTGAACCGGCCGGTCGTCGCCCTGTACGGCTCGACGGATCCGGATTACGCGCCGCCGCTGTCCGAGGTGGCACGGACGGTGTCGCTGCGCCTGGCATGCTCGCCATGCCGCAAGCGCGAGTGCCCGCTCGGGCATCACGATTGCATGAACAAGATGAGCGTGGAGAGGGTGTGGAGTGAGCTGGTGCCGATTCTGGTGCCGGTAAAGGGCAGTGCGGTAAGAGCTTAGCGTCGTCCCCGCGAAAGCGGGGACCCATGCTGAGTAACTTCGATTCGCTCAGTATGGATTCCCGCGTGCGCGGGAATGACGTTCATCGGCCGCGTAATCCTTCGCATACCTGGTCGGCGATGCTGCTGACCACCTCATGCCGCTTGCGCGCCTCTGACCGCTTCTTCGACGGGATGCTGTCCAGGTCCGGCGCCGCCACCGGCGCGCAGTCGAGTTCCCAGTCGCCGTCGGCCCGCTTGCGCGCGCCCAGTTCTTCCCACAGCTGGTCATAGTCGGCCAGCACGCGGCCGTTGCGGATCGCCTTGTAGATCACGCGGTTGCGGTTCGACACCATCACCATCCGTTCGCACCCGTAGTCGTGGCCCAGCTGGCGCACCAGCGTCGCCATCAGCTGCTTCGGGCGGATGCCGTGCAGCTCGCGCGTGGCTATGCGGATCGCCTCGCGCGCATCCTCCGTCTTGCCGCCCTGGATGCAGCCGATGCTGACGGCCGGACGGCCGTCGCGCGGCGCCACCGTGAACGCCACCGTGTACAAGGCCTTGTCGTCCTGGGTCAGTTGCAGCACCAGTTCGCCTTCGCGGTCGAACATGTTCACGGTGCGCAGCTGGACCTGGTAGGGCAGGCCGCTTTTACCCGAGGCTTCGGCCAGCACGACGGGCCCCAGGCTGGCACGCGCCAGCACCTGGCCCAGGCCGCGCTGGAACATGAAGTCGTAATGCGCGCGGATCGCCTCCAGGCGCGTGCGGGCATCCAGCACGTGGCTGATGTACGGACGGTAGACCTTGTACAGGAAGCGCGGGCAATTGCGCACGTAGTCGGAGAATGCCGGATGTGCGTTGAGCAGGTGCAGCCACCGCGGCGTCTGGCGCGGATGCAGCGCGGCGCGCATGCAGATCTTGGCGTATTCGCGGGTGGACTTGAAACCCGCCAGGTGCGGCGGAACGGCGGAGCGCAACGTGACGGCGGGGGAAGCAAGCGGGCGATAGCCTGCATACATACCAGACACCGCGGGTAGCGGCTGGCGAGGGAAGTCGGACATGTGAGTCACACCAAGGTTGCGTAAGGTAACGCTAAGTAACGTAGTGTAACTAAATAAATTCCGCCGGTAAATACACCTTGATCACATTTAATGTAGCGGTAACACGACCGCACGCGGGGGCGCGCGGTCGTGTTTCATCGAGCGTGGATCAGCTGGCGTAATGCGCCGGTTCGACGTCGTCCGCCCGTTTCGACAGCAGCTCGCGGTCGCGCAGGTAGCGGGCCAGCGCATCGCCGAACGATGGCAGCAACAGGCCGCGTTCGCTGCTCATCGCGCTGTTGCGGGGACGGGCGGCGCGCAGGCCGAGTTCGCCGGTCGTGCGTTCCTCCAGCCGGCCGTCGTCGACGCCGGCCGCAGCACACGCCTGGCGTGCCAGGTCGGCCCAGCTCATCGCGGCGCCGTTGGTGAGGTGCCAGAGACCGCACTCGCGGTCGATCAGCAGGTCGAGGCAGGTATTCACCAGGTCCGGCACGTACGTCGGCGACACGACCTGGTCGGCGGCCGCCGCGAACGGCCGGCCCGCGTCGAGCGCGTCGAGGGCCTGCGTGACGAAGTTGTGTTCGTCCCACGGACCGAAGAAGGCGCTCGTGCGGATGACGAGGGCCTGCGGGTCGGAATCGAGCACGCGCCGTTCCGCATCCGCCTTGCTGCGGCCGTACACGCCCAGCGGCGCCACCTTGTCGGACTCCACGTACGGGCGGTCGAGCGTGCCGTCGAACACGAGGTCGCTGGAGAAGGTCATGAAGCGCAGCGCGTGCCGGATGGCGGCCAGCGCCAGCACGGTCGGGCCGTGCGCGTTTTCGCGCATGCAGCGGTCGACGTCGCCCTCGGCATCGTCCACGCGCACGTAGCCGCCCGCGTTGATGATGGCCCATGGCTTGAAGCGCACGATCGCCGCCTCGACGGAGGCCGGATCGGCGATGTCCATCTCCTGGCGTGTGAGCACGTGGTAGGCGAGGTTACGGCGCTCGCAGATGCGGGCGAAGGCGCGGCCCAGCGTGCCCGTCGCGCCGGTGATCAGGATCGGCTGCGGGAACGTGGAGCGGAACGCGCCGCGTTCGGCGATGTCGGCCACGGCGGTGCGGGTCGCCACCGGCTTCGCGAGGAAGCGGCCTGGACGGCGCCACCAGCCCTGGCCCTGCAGCACGGGGTGCGCCAGCGGCCGGCCGCTGGCCAGTTCGCGCATCAGGTTCGCGACCGCGGTCGGGCGCGGCTGCGGGCCACGCACGTCGAACGGACCGGGCTCGTAATAGCCTTTGCATTCGGTGACGAGGCAGTTCCAGTCGAACGAGCCGAGCAGGGCCCACACGGTGACGGCGCGGATGTCGGCGCCGCCCTGCTGGACCTTCCTGGCGGCGTTCCAGATCTCCACGAGCCAGCGCAATTGATCTTCACGGTTGGCATCGATGTGCGCCTCGGTGACGGCGACCGGCAGGCCGTAGCGGTCCCACGTTTCCTGCAGCAGTGGTCCGATGCCGGGCGTCGGCGTGGCCAGCACGCGCGGGCATTCGATGTCGGCGTGGGGGACGCCGCGGTAATGGGTGCGGTGGCTTTCCGGATAGCGCTCGACGCGGTGGTCGAGCCAGCGCTCGCTGGTGATGTAGTAGTTGACGCCGATGATGTCCGGCGGGCAGTTGTTTTCCTTAAACCACAGCAGCTCGTCGGCGCCGGCGCCGTTCTCGAGCAGGTAGTCCCACAGCGCGTGGCCGGGGTCGATCTTCCCGCACAACATATCCCACGCCAGCCAGCGGCGTTCGTTGAAGAAATTTGCGATCTCCGCCATCTCGGGCGTGCCGTAGGTGCGCGACAAGTCGTCGGTCTGGACCAGCTTCGCGTTCGGGTTCACGGCGCGGATCGCGCGCATCGACAGCACGACGGCTCGGCACTGGTTGATGAGGGCGCGGATGAAGCCATCCTCGCTCGTGTCATGCGGATACCAGACGCCGTTGAGGCCGGAAAAGCGCGCGGTCGTGCACGGTTCATTGACGGGCGTCCAGTACTCGACCCACGGGTAGCGGCGCGCGACGGCGCCGGCATATTCGGCCAGTTTCTCGGCGAAGTCGGGGGACATCAGGCTCGTGTGGCGCGGGCCGCTGCCATGGTGGACGAGGCCGACGATGGGCGTCACGCCCAGTTGCTGCAGGACGGGCAGGCGTTCGTCGGACCACGACCAGTCGGCGGAGTCGATGCCGTCGGGTGCGGTACGTTCCCACAGCACGGGGTAGCGGATGGCGCGAATGCCGAGCGAAGCGAACCGCTCCAGGTCCTGAAGCCGTTCGGCATGTCCGTTGCGTTCCATTTGGGAGAAGTACTGATCGCGTACGCGGTTGACGGTGCATTCGAGGCCGCCCCAGAGCTGGAGTGGCGAGCTTGCTGGCTGGATATGGTTGCTGAGATTCATGTGCATGTCCTGCTGTTGATCCAAGACGTAAGCCTAGACGCCGATGCCGGCTTCTTGTGTGGGATGGCGAACATATAGACCGGATTTAGGACAAGTCCTACGTACTATCGGTCTTTGCTATGACTCCCGTCTTGACATGCCGACCGTGCGCCCACACGATGCAGGCAGGAGGGCACACGATGTACATGGTCTACTGGACGATCGAAAACGATGGGCGCCGGGCCCCGCACGCGCAGGGGTTCGACACGACCGCGATGGTCGAGGCGATGCGCTTCATGGAAGACCTGCGGCGGCGCCAGCGCGAAGGCGAGCGCATCCGCTTCGTGACGATGTGTTCCGAGCATCCGGACGTCGTCGGGCATCCGGGCGTGGATGTGACGGGACCGGAGTACGACTGGAAGAAGCGGCGGCGGTAACTGTCGGACGCTGCCTATGAACGTCGTCCCTGCGGAGGCAGGGACCCAAGTGCTGCGGGCACAGCCGCGGTACATGCAAATTGGGCCCCCGCCTGCGCGGGGGCGACGGTTTCCAGCGCGGGGGCGACGTTACAGGCTGGCGGCTTGTTCCTTCAGTACATGCTTGAGCACCTTGCCGTTCGCCGCCGCCGGCAGGGCTTCCATCATGACGATGCGCGCCGGCCGCTTGTAGGGCGCCAGCCGCCCGGCGGCCCACGCACGCAGCTCGGCTTCCGACGGCATGCGGCGCGGATCCGGCTGGACGAACGCGACGATCTCTTCGTTGCCGTCGGCGACCGGGCGGCCGACGACGGCCGACTGCGTCACCCCCGGGTGCGCGTTCAGCACGGTCTCCACTTCCAGCGGATAGACGTTGAAGCCGGACCGGATGATCAATTCCTTCGTGCGGCCGACGATGAACAGCGCGCCGTCCGGGTCCTGGCGCGCCATGTCGCCCGTGTTCAGCCAGCCGCCGGGACGCAGCGCCGCGGCGGTCGCTTCCGGATTGCGGTAATAGCCGCGCATCAGGTTCGGCCCGCGCACCCACAATTCTCCCGCCGTGCCGTCGACGATATCCGCGCCTGCCTTGTCCACGACGCGCACCTCGACGCCGGGAATCGGCAGGCCGACCGAGGTGTCGGACCGCGGCGCGTCCAGCCGCGTCTGGCTGACCGTGGGCGCCGCCTCGGACAGGCCATAGCCATTGTGCAGCGGCACGCCCAGCAGGCGCCCGACGGCCGCCTTCAGTGCGGGATCGAGAGGCGAACCGCCGGCGTAGGCGAAGCGCAGGCGCGTGGCGAGCGGACCGCTGTCGCCGACGTGCTCCAGCAGCCGCGCATACATCGCGGGCACGCCTTGCACGATGGAGAGCCCGTCGTCGCGGATGGCCGCCAGCATCGCCTCGGGCGTGAAGCGGGGCGTCAGGTGCAGGCAGGCGCCCGCGCTGAGCGTACCCAGCATCACCGACGTCAGGCCGTACACGTGCGAGATCGGCAGCACGCCCCACGCCTTGTCGGCCGGCGTCAGGCCGCGCAGCCGGCTCGACACGGCGGCCACGAACAGCAGGCTGCGGTGGCTCAGCATCACGCCCTTCGGCGTGCCCGTCGTGCCCGTCGTGTAGAGCAGGGCGGCGACATCTGCATCCTGTTCGGGCGTACAGTCGTCGTTCAGGGGCCCGATCATCAGGCCATCGTCGAGCGACGCGGCCGCGCGGGCCGCATGCGCCTCCGCTTCGGGCGACACGGCCGCCGTGTACACCGCGAGGCGCGCGCTCGCGTGGCCCCGGATCGCGTCCAGCTCGGGCGCGGTCAGGCGCGGGTTGACGTTGACGATCCACGCGCCCACGGCCGCCGCGGCGAAGATGAGTGCGATCTGGTCCGCGCAGTTTTCGCTGGCCAGCAGCACGCGGTCGCCGGGACGCACGCCGCGCGCGCGCAACTGGTCCGCGCGGCGGTCGACGAGGGCGGCCAGCTCGCGGTACGTGAGCGTGCGGCCGGCGTCGACGAGGGCAGGGGCGTCGGGCGTGCGCGCGGCCGCGGTGCGCGGGATGGAGTCAATGCGGGCGGGGAGCGAGGCCAGCAGGGAGTGAATGTCGATCATGGCGGCACCCGTGGAGTTTCCAACGGTATATTATTTCAGAAATTCATCCGCACAGGAGGAGGCATGGCAGAACCCATGGTACCCGCGGCCGGCAGGACGGTGATCCCGATCGCGGCCCAGGGCCCGAGCCGCCAGCGCAAGCGCGAGGCGCCGAAGGGCCGCCGTGTCGACCCGCAGGCGCTCGCCGAGGTGCAGGCGGCGCTGGGGGATGCGCCTCGGCGGCGTGACCTGCTCATCGAGCATCTGCACAAGATCCAGGACCGCTACGGTAGCTTGTCCGCCGCGCACCTGGCCGCGCTGGCGCAGGAGCTGAAGCTGGCGCAATCCGAGGTCTACGAGGTGGCCACGTTCTACCACCACTTCGACGTGCTGCGCGACGGCGAGGCTGCGCCGCCCGCGCTCAGCGTGCGCGTGTGCGCCGGCCTGTCGTGCGAACTGGCCGGCGCGCGCGGCCTGCTGGACCGTTTGCCGGCGATTCTCGGCACCGAGGTGCGCGTGCTGGCCGCGCCGTGCATCGGCCGCTGCGACAAGGCGCCCGCGGCCCTCGTCGGCCAGCGGCCCGTCACCCATGCGAGCGCCGAGTCGGTGCTGGCCGCCGTCAGCGCGCGCGCGACCACCGACGTCCACACGGGCCACCTCGACTACGACGCCTGCCGCGAAGCCGGCGGCTACCGGCTGCTGCGTGCGTGCACGGAAGGGCGGTTCGACCCGGAGAGCGTGATCGTGACCCTGATGGCGTCCGGCCTGCGCGGCCTGGGCGGCGCCGGTTTTCCGGCCGGGCGCAAGTGGCGCATCGTCAGGAACGAGCCGGGCCCGCGCCTCATGGCCGTCAACATCGACGAAGGCGAGCCGGGCACCTTCAAGGACCGGCATTACCTGGAACGCGACCCGCACCGCTTCCTGGAAGGCGCGCTCGTCGCCGCGTGGGCCGTCGGCATCGAGACGATCTACCTGTACCTGCGCGACGAATACCACGGCCTGCGCGCCATGCTGGAAACGGAACTCGACCGGCTGCGCGCCGATCCTCCGGTGCCCGGCCTGCCGGACATCGTCCTGCGGCGCGGCGCCGGCGCGTACATCTGCGGCGAGGAATCCGCGATGATCGAATCGATCGAGGGCAAGCGCGGGATGCCGCGCCTGCGCCCGCCGTACGTCGCGCAAGTGGGCCTGTTCGGGCGGCCCACGCTGGAACACAACATGGAAACGCTGTACTGGGTGCGCGATATCGTCGAGCGCGGCGCGGAATGGTTCACGAACCGGGGCCGCCACGGTCGGAAGGGGCTGCGCTCGTTTTCCGTGTCGGGCCGCGTGCGCGAGCCGGGCGTGAAGCTGGCACCGGCCGGCATCACGATGCAGGAACTCCTGGACGAATACTGCGGCGGCATGCAGGACGGGCACACGTTCTATGCGTACCTGCCGGGCGGCGCCTCGGGCGGCATCCTGCCGGCCTCGATGGCCAATATTCCGCTCGACTTCGACACCTTGCAGCGCCATGGCTGCTTCATCGGTTCGGCAGCCGTCGTCGTGCTGTCCGATCGCGACACGGCCCGCGCCGCCGCGCTGAACACCTTGCGCTTCTTCCGCGACGAATCGTGCGGCCAGTGCACGCCGTGCCGCGCCGGCACCGCGAAGGCCGTCGCGCTGATGGAGCGGGCGACGTGGGACACCGCGCTGCTGACCGAGCTGTCGCAGGTGATGCGCGACGCGTCCATCTGCGGCCTGGGCCAGGCGGCGCCGAATCCGTTCGACTGCGTCATCAAGTATTTCCCGCACGAGCTGGAGGCGTCATGACTGTGTTTTTCGAGCTCGACGGCCGGACCGTCGAGGCGCAACCGTTCGAGACGATCTTCGAGACCGCGGCCCGCGCCGGCATCGCCCTGCCGCACCTGTGCCACAAGGACGGGCTGGAGCCGGCCGGTAACTGCCGCGCGTGCGTCGTGGAAGTCGACGGCGAGCGCACGCTGGCGCCGTCGTGCTGCCGCCATCCGGCGCCCGGCATGAAGGTGCGCACGGACAGCGACCGCGCCGTCGCCGCACGCAGGATGGTGCTGGAGCTGCTGCTGTCCGACCTGTCGGACACTCCCCGCACGCGCGAGAACGAGGTCGCGCAGTGGGCAGATAAACTCGGCGTGGGCACGCCGCGCTTTCCCGCCACGCGCGCGGTGCCGCCGGCGGACGCGAGCCATGCCGCGATCGAAGTGAACCTCGACGCCTGCATCCAGTGCACGCGCTGCGTGCGCGCATGCCGCGACGAGCAGGTCAACGACGTGATCGGCCTTGCCGGCCGCGGAGAAAATGCGCGCATCGTGTTCGACCAGGGCGATCCGATGGGCGCGTCCACGTGCGTCGCGTGCGGCGAATGCGTGCAGGCCTGTCCGACGGGGGCGCTGGCGCCGGCGCGCGGCGCGGCACTCGCCGTGCCCGACAAGCAGGTCGATTCCGTGTGCCCGTACTGCGGCGTGGGCTGCCAGCTGACGTACCACGTGAAGGACAACCGCATCGTGCGCGTGGAGGGCCGCGACGGTCCCGCCAACCACGGCCGCCTGTGCGTGAAGGGGCGCTACGGCTACGACTACGCGCACCATCCGCAGCGTCTCACCATGCCGCTGATCCGTCGTGAAGGCATGCCGAAGAACGGTGAATTCACGATGGACCCGGCGCGCGTGCTGGACGTGTTCCGCGCAGCGACGTGGGACGAAGCGCTGGAGGCGGCCGGCGGCGGCCTCGCGCGCATCCGCGCCGCGCACGGCGGGCGCGCGCTGGCCGGCTTCGGTTCGGCCAAGGGCAGCAACGAGGAAGCCTACTTGTTCCAGAAGCTCGTGCGCACGGGCTTCGGCAGCAACAACGTCGACCACTGCACGCGGCTGTGCCACGCGTCGTCCGTCGCCGCGCTGCTGGAAGGGATCGGCTCGGGCGCCGTGTCGAACCCGGTGATGGACGTGACGCGCGCGGAGGTCGTGCTGGTCATCGGCGCCAACCCGACCGTCAACCATCCCGTCGCGGCCACGTGGATGAAGAACGCGGCGAGGACGGGTGTAAAACTGATCGTCGCGGACCCGCGCCGCTCCGACCTCGCGCGCCACGCGCACCGCTTCCTGCAGTTCAAGCCCGACACGGACGTCGCGCTGCTCAACGCCATGATGCACACGATCGTGGAAGAGGGCCTCGTCGACCCGGCGTTCATCGCCGACCGCACGAGCGGCTACGACGCGCTGGCCGCGAACGTGGCGCACTACAGCCCGGAAGCGATGGCGCCCATCTGCGGCATCGCCGCGGAGACGATCCGCTACGTGGCGCGGCTGTATGCGACATCGAAGGGATCGATGATCCTGTGGGGCATGGGCGTGTCGCAGCACGTGCATGGCACGGACAATGCGCGCTGCCTGATCGCGCTCGCGCTGATGACGGGCCAGATCGGCCGTCCCGGCACGGGCCTGCATCCGCTGCGTGGCCAGAACAACGTGCAGGGCGCGTCGGATGCGGGGCTCATCCCGATGATGTATCCGGATTACCGCCGTGTCGACGATGTGCAGGCACAGGCGACATTCGAGGCCGCGTGGGGCAGGCAGCTCGACGGCAAGCCTGGCCTGACGGTCGTCGAGATCATGGACGATATCCTGGCCGGTGGGATCAAAGGCATGTACATCATGGGCGAGAACCCCGCCATGTCCGACCCGGATGCGAACCATGCGCGCGAGGCGCTGGCGGCGCTGGACCACCTCGTCGTGCAAGACATCTTCCTCACGGAGACGGCATACCTGGCCGACGTGATCCTGCCCGCATCAAGCTTCGCGGAAAAGACCGGCAGCTTCACGAACACGGACCGCGTCGTGCAGCTGGGCCGCCAGGCGCTGGACCCGCCGGGAGATGCGCGCCAGGACCTGTGGATCATCCAGCAGATGGCGCACCGCCTTGGCCTGGACTGGGATTACGCCGGACCGGCCGCCGTGTTCGACGAAATGCGCAACCTCATGCCCAGCATCGCCGGTATCACGTGGGACCGGCTGGAACACGACGGTGCCGTCACGTACCCGTGCCGCGTGCCGGGCGATCCGGGCGAACCCGTCGTCTTCACGCGCGAGTTTCCGCGCGAAGGCGGCCGCGCGCGCTTCGTCCCGGCAGACATCATCCCGGCCGACGAGCGCCCCGACACCGACTACCCCGTCGTGCTGATTACGGGCCGCCAGCTCGAGCACTGGCACACGGGCAGCATGACGCGCCGCGCGGGCGTGCTGGACGCGCTGGAGCCGGACCCGGTCGCGCTCGTGCATCCGCTCGACCTGGAAGCGCTCGGGGGCCGGCCGGGCGACGTGATCACGATCACGTCGCGCCGCGGCGAGGTCACGCTGTATGCCCGGGCCGACGACGGCACGCCGCGCGGCGCCGTGTTCGTCCCGTTCTGTTATTACGAGGCCGCGATCAACCGGCTGACGAATGCGGCGCTCGACCCGTTCGGCAAGATCCCGGAATTCAAGTACTGCGCCGTGCGCGTGCGGCTGGGCGGCGAGGTCGCGCACCCCGGTTCCTACGGTGGCGGCCAGATTTTGGGGGACGTGGCAGAATTGCAAGCATGACATCATCTTCTTATCGTCCCCAGCTATCGCAGGCCAGCGCCGGCCTCACGCATCCCGTGACGGCCATCGACGAGCGCGGGCGCCGCGAGACGCTCTACATTCCGGCCGAGCGCCCGCTGACGGTCTATGTCGACAAGCGCGAGCTCGTCACGCTGATGACCCTGGGCGCGGCGCCGGAAGCGCTGACGCTGGGCTACCTGCGCAACCAGCGCCTCGTGCGCTCGCTGGACGACATCGTGTCCGTGCAGGTCGACTGGTCCGTCGATGCCGTGGCCGTCGTCACACGCGGCGGCATCCAGGACGTCGAGGCGCGCACGGCCAAGAAGGTCGTCACGACCGGTTGCGGCCAGGGTTCCGTGTTCGGCGGCCTGATGGACGAAGTCGACCGCATCGTGCTGCCGCCCGACGCGCGCCTGCGCCAGTCCGTCGTGCACCGCATCGTCGAGACGGTGCGCACCCAGCAATCCGTGTACAAGCAGGCCGGCTCCGTGCACGGCTGCGCGCTGTTCACGAGCGACGGCGACCTGCTGTGGTTCATCGAGGACGTGGGCCGCCACAATGCCGTCGACGCCATCGCGGGGCTGATGTGGCTGGAGGGGATGGAGGGCGCCGACAAGGTGTTCTACACGACCGGGCGGCTGACGTCCGAAATGGTCATCAAGGGCGCGCAGATGGGCATCCCGTTCCTGCTGTCGCGTTCCGGCACGACACAGATGGGCCATGCGGTGGCGGAGCAGGTCGGCATGTCGCTGCTCGCGCGCTGCAGCGGCCATCACTTCCTGCTGCTGTCCGGCGAGGAGCGCCTCGTGTTCGAGCCGGAATGGCTCGCCGCGCTGGAGACGGCGCGCACGTTGCGAACGGCATGAATGCGATTGCCGACGCCGTCGCGCGCGCGTTCACGCTGCTGTTCACGGGGGATCCCGACCTGTGGCGCATCGTCTGGGTGTCGCTCAAGACGAGCATCGTCGGCCTGCTGCTGGCCACGCCGCCCGCGATCCTGATCGGTTACGTCGTCGCCATGCGCAAGTTCCGCGGGCGGCGCATCGTCATCTGGCTGGCGCAGGCGGCGCTGTCGCTGCCGACCGTCCTGATCGGCCTCCTGCTGTATTTGCTGCTGTCGCGCCACGGGCCGCTGGGCGGCCTGCAATGGCTCTTTTCGCAGCCCGGCATCGTGTTCGGCCAGTGCGTCGTCGCGCTGCCCGTGCTGCTCGCCTTTACGCTGGCGGCCGTGCAGGGGCTCGATCCGCGCTATGCCGAGACCGCGATCGCGCTGGGCGCGGCGCCGATGCAGGTGATGGTGCGCGTGCTGTACGAGGCGCGCTTCGGCGTGATGGCGGCCGTGCTGTCCGGCTTCGGCCGCGTGATCTCGGAAGTGGGCTGCGCACTGATGGTGGGCGGGAACATCGAAGGCGAGACCCGCACGATCACGACCGCGATCGCGCTGGAGACGAGCAAGGGCGAGTTCGCACAGGGCATCGCGCTCGGCATCGTGCTCGTGTCGATTGCGTTGCTGATGAACGGCGCGCTGATGCTGCTGCAGGGCGACGCGCACACCGCCCGGGAGCGCGCATGAGCATCGGCATCCATTCGCAGATTTCGGCGGCCGTGTACGAGAACGAGGGCGAATCACAGCGCGTGAAGCGGCGCGACGAGCGCCGCAAGGCCCTGCTGGGCGTGCGCGGCCTGCGCAAGCGCCATGGCGACCGGCTGCTGTTCGACATCGACCGGCTCGAGATCGCCACGCACAGTGCCTACGTGCTGACGGGGATGAACGGCGCCGGCAAAAGCACCCTGCTGCGCGTGCTGGGCGGCCTGGAGCGGGCCGAGATCGACAGCCTGCGCTTCGCCGGCGAGGACGTCCTGCGCGTGCACCCGTATCCGCGCGCGCTGCGCCGGGCGATCGTCTACGTGCACCAGCACCCGATCCTGTTCTCGACGAGCGTCGCCGACAACATCGGCTACGGCCTCGTCGTGCGCGGCGAAAAGCCCGAGACCGTGCGTCCCGTCGTGGCAGAGGCGATGGCGTGGGCCGGCGTGGCGCACCTGCGCGACACGGACCCGACGCGGCTGTCGGGCGGCGAAAAACAGCGCGTGGCGCTCGCGCGTGCAAAAGTGCTGGAGCCGCGCCTGCTGCTGCTGGACGAGCCGACGGCGAACCTGGACGGCGCCGCGCGCGAACAGGTGATCGCCCTGATTCCGACCATGATCGAAGCGGGGAGCAGCGTCATCATCGCCTGCCACGACCGCGACCTGATCAACCTGCCCGGCGTGCAGCGGTTGAAGCTGCGCGACGGGCATCTCGAACACCGCTGATACCAACAAGGAGAAATCATGCAACGCCGTTCCATCCTCGCGCTCATCGCCGGCCTTGTTTGTGCCGTTCCGTTCGTGCATGCGCAATCGGACACGCAGTCCGGTAAGCCTCTGCGCCTGTCCACGACCACGAGCACCGAGAACTCGGGCCTGCTGGGCTACCTGCTGCCCGCGTTCGAAGCGAAGACGGGCATCAAGGTCAACGTGATCTCCGTCGGCACCGGCAAGGCGCTGGAGTTGGGCAAGAACGGCGACGTCGACGTGACGCTCGTGCACGCGCGCGCGCTGGAGGACAAATTCGTGGCCGAGGGCTGGGGGATCGACCGCCACGACGTCATGTACAACGACTTCATCGTCGCGGGACCGGTCGCCGACCCGGCGGGCGTGAAGGGCAGCCGCGACGTCATCGCGGCCTTCAGGAAGATCGCGGCGGCCAACGTGAAATTCATCTCGCGCGGCGACAATTCCGGCACGGACGTGATGGAGAATGGCTACTGGCAGCAGGCGGGCCCGAAGCCCGCCGGGAGCAACTACGTCAACGCCGGCCTGGGCATGGGCGAGGTGCTGAACATGGCGGCGGAGATGGGCGCCTACACGCTGACGGACCGCGCGACGTATGGCGCCTACAAAGCGAAGACGGGACTGGCCATCCTCGTCGAGGGCGACAAGCGGATGTTCAATCCGTACGGGATCATTGCCGTCAATCCGGCGAAGCACAAGGGGATCAACTACAAGGGCGCGAAGGTGTTGATCGAGTGGATCACGTCGCCGGAAGGGCAGGCGAAGATCGCTTCGTTCAAGCCGGCGGGCGAGCAGTTGTTTTTCCCGTCGGCGAAATAAACCTATCCCTTGCGGCGGGTATCGACGGCGATCCAGTTGGTCTCCCAACGCCTCCCGCCATCCGCCGAATACGCCTGCTCGAAGCGCCACTGGCCGGCGCCCATCGGCACGATCAGGAACCGCACCAGCACCGCGCGCCCGTCCACGGTGTCCTTGCCGTAAAAGGTGCCTTGGCCATTCTTGAAAGATCCCTGCATCGGGTCGGTCATCAACCCGTTGGCCAGGTTTGCGAAATGCAGGGTCCATTGCCCGGTCGCGGGCTGGTACAGGCGCAGCGACACGCCCGCGATCCGTCCGCTGCTGCCGCGCACATCCAGCTCGACGAGGTTGGCCTGCCCGCCCATCACCGCCTTGACGACCGACGTGCCCGTGTACTCGACCCAATCGGCTTTGCCGCTGAGCGGCTCGCGCAAGCGTTTCAGTTGCGTATCCCAGGTGCCGATCTCCCAGTCGAAATCGTGTTGGCCGTCATGCGCCGCGGCGGACGTCTTCGTGGCGGGATTGTCCGGCCCCGCCGCGCTTGACTGCGAGAACGCGAGGACTGCAGAGATCAGGAGCGCAATAGATGATGGTTTCATGGTCGGTCCCCGTTCCAGATCATACGGGATGCAGCTGCCCGCAGCACCATTCAGCCTTCTGCAATCTAAAAACAACGAAATAAAAAAGGTTTCGAAAGCTTTCGAAAGTTGCTTGTGTTTTCAATTGCATTTTATTACTATCCTATAACAATACATAAGAGGAGAAGTAGGCATGCCAAGGAGACACGAAACAAGAGCCCGCCGCACCCTGATCGCCGCCGCGGTGGAAATGGCCCTGTGCACCACTGCGTTCGCGCAGGCCCAGCCCGATGTCGCGCCGCCGGCCACCGTATCCACGACGCCGGAACCGCAGGGCGCAGTGGTCGTGGTGACGGGTGCGCGCGCCGCGCTGGCAAAGTCGCTCGATTTGAAACGCAATGCGGACGTCATCCAGGATTCGATCTCGGCCACGGAACTGGGCCGTTTTCCTGACGATAACGTGGCCGACTCGCTGACCCATATCTCCGGCATCTCGGTATCGCGCACCCGCGGCGGGGAGGGGCAGTACATCAATGTGCGCGGCCTGGGCTCCGGCTACAACATCGTCACGCTGAACAAGCGCATCCTGGCGACCGACGGCGATGGACGCGACTTCGCTTTCGACGTGCTGCCGTCGGAAGTGATCAGCGGCGCCGACGTCATGAAGTCGGCCGAAGCGGCGCAAATGGAGGGCAGCATCGGCGGTTCGGTGAATCTGCGCTCGGCGCGCCCGCTCGATATCCCGGGCTTTCGCTCTTCCGTGCGGTTCGAAGGCGAGCATAACGACCTGTCGCGCAACAACGGCGGCAAGCTGTCGGGCGTCGTCAGCAACACGTTCAACAACAACACCATGGGCGTGCTCGTCGGCGCCGTTTTTTCCAAGCGTAAGGTGCGCACGGACTCGCTCGGCTACCAGACCTACAACGCCGACTCGCCGGGAAGCGTCGACGTCAACGGTGACGGCGCCATCGGCCCCGGCGAGAGCAACCTGCTGGCGCCATGCTGCATCTCGTTCGGCTCGGTATTCGAGGAGAAAAAGCGCTCGGCGCTGTCCGGTGCCTTCGAATGGAAGGTCACGCCGCAGTTCAAGATGATCGTCGATGGCTTGGCGACCCGCCTCGACTCGCCGCAGGTCGGCTACCAGCAGTCCTATTACGTCGAGCATGCGCCCGGCCGCTGGTCCGACATCGTCGTCAAGGACCGCCTGGTGACCGGCATGACGGTGCACGACCTGGTCCCGGAGATGTCTAACGTGACCACCGACCGCGTGGTCGACACCATGCAATTCGGCTGGCGCGGCGAATGGAAGCCGACCAGCAGGTTGAAGCTGAACGGCGACATCTACCGTTCGACGTCGAAGCGCGACTCGGGCGGCAAGGACACCTTCGTGGTTGCCGGCATCGCCGGACACAATACCGGCTATTACCGGGCCAACAATGGCGCCTTTCCCGACATCCGCGTGACGCTCGAGGATGGCCGGGACCTGGCGACCGAACTCGCCGCAGGCCGCCTGGGCAACAAGGACTACGGCATCCATTTCACCGGCCTCACCGGTAACGACATCAAGGACACCATCGACGGCGCCTCCCTCGACGGCCGGCTGGCGATGGACGGCACCTGGCACATCGACGGCATCCAGTTCGGCGCCAGCGGCACGTCGCGCAAGAAGGATCGCAATTCGATCGGCAACGAGAAGAGCGGCGGGGCCTGCCAGTACTGCGACATGTACTCGACCACTTTCGCTTCGCTCGGCGCCGACGTGGTGCGCCCGATGACGCTGCCGAACTACATGCGCAATGCGGGCGGCAGCTTTCCCGGCAGCTTCATCGCTTTCGACGTACCGGCCTATTTTCGTGCGCTGCAGAGCCTGAACGGCAAGCCCGTGCTCGACGCCGAAGGCAACCCGACCGGCGACACCTTCGACGTGGCGCGTTCCCAGCCGGTGTTCGTGCCCACCGATTCCTACTCGGTGCGTGAGAAGACCGCGACGTTGTACGGCCAGCTCGAACTGTCCGGAGACAACTGGAACGGCAACGTGGGCATGCGCGTGGTGCGTACCAGGACCACGTCGAAGAGTGCGATCGACCAGATCGTCGCGATCGACGACCCGACGCCGAACATCCCGACCAGCAGCCCGACCGTCACCTACAGCCCGGCCGTGCCGGTGTCGGAAGACGGCAGCTATACCAAGCTGCTGCCGTCCGCCAACCTGAGCTGGTGGGCGCGCGAGGACTTCGTCGTGCGGGCCGCGGTGGCCAAGGTGATGGCCAGGCCCTCGCTCGACAAGCTGGCGCCGACGCGCACCGACAACACGCTGGACCGCACCTACCTGCTGAGTATCGTCGGCGATCCCAAGCTCAAGCCGACCGAGGCGGTGCAGCAGGACATTTCGGTCGAATGGTATTACCGCCCGAAATCGGCGATCACCGCCGCGGTCTTCGCCAAGCAGATCAAGAATTTCGTGACCTACCAGACCGACGAGCACGTCGATATCGGCGTACCCGGCTACCTCTATACGGTGACGCACCCGGTCAACGGCGACAAGGCACGCGTGCGCGGCATCGAGATCGGCATCCAGCACCTGTTCGACAACGGCTTCGGCATCAACGCCAAATTTGCCAAGACCCTGACCCGGGCGTACCAGAACGGCGCCTACGTCGGCCAGCTCGAAGGCGTGGCGCCGACCGCGTCCTCGCTCGGCTTCCTGTACGAGCGGAACGGCATCAACGCATCGATCTCCTTCGATTACACCGGCGAATACACGCAGAGCACCAACGTGATCGCCGGCTTCCCGAACAAGGTCGATGCGCTGACCTGGGTGACGGCGTCGGCATCGTGGGACGTGACGCGCAACGTCACTGTCTTCGTCGAAGGCAAGAACCTGGGCGACGCGGAGATGCGCTCCAACCTTGGGCGGCCCGATGCGCTGTACGGCTTCGAGACCTGGGGCCGCACGTACGTGGCCGGCATGAGTGTGAAGTTCTGATGGAGCGCGCGATGGAACCGACGACGACGATGGAAGCGAAGGCAGGCGTACGCCCGGCCGGCTGGCTCGGCTACGCACTGGCCACCACGCTGCTGTGGGGCGTGTGGGGCGCCTTCGCCGGGCTGCCCAGCCAGCACGGCTTTCCGGAAACGCTGATCTACGTGGTGTGGGCGCTGACCATGGTGCCGCCGGCCCTGGTCGTGCTGGCGCGCGCCGGGTGGCGGATACGCCGCGATGCCCGCGCGGTCGCCTATGGGCTGTCGATCGGCCTGCTCGGCGCCGGTGGACAGATGGTCCTGTTCTACGCGGTCAAGGCCGGGCCGACCTACCTGATCTTTCCCCTCATCTCGCTGTCGCCGGTGATCACGATCGTGCTGTCCTTCCTGTTCCTGCGCGAACGCACCGGGGGCCTCGGGACGGCCGGCATCCTGCTGGCGCTCTGCGCGCTGCCGCTGTTCGACTATGCGCCGGGCGGCGCGCCCCAGTCCTACGGCCTGTGGTTCGTGCTGGCGCTGGGCGTGCTGGTCGCATGGGGTTTGCAGGCTTACCTGATCAAGCTGGCCAACGCCAGCATGGACCCCGAGAGCATCTTCTTCTACATGACGGCCAGCGCGCTGCTGGTCATACCGGTCGCGCTGGCCATGACGGATTTTTCCCAGCCGATCAACTACGGCCCGTCCGGGCCATTGCTCGCCGCGGCGACCCAGGTACTGAACGCCATCGGCGCCCTGACCCTGGTGCATGCTTTCCGCCAGGGCAAGGCGCTGGTGGTGTCGCCCCTGGTGAACGCCGGCGCACCGCTGCTGACGACCGTCATCGCGATCGCCCTGGCGGGGACGCTGCCGGGGGGCGCCAAGCTGGCGGGCATCGTGCTCTCGCTGGTGGCGGCCATGCTGCTTGCGCTGCAGCCCGACGACAACGCATCCGCGTGAAGCGGACGACTATACGGAACCTGACATGGAATATTTGTTGAACCTGGTCCAGCGCCACAAGGCGGGCACGGCGCTGGGCATGCATTCGGTGTGCTCTGCCCATCCCCTCGTCATCGAAGCCGCGATGGAGGCTTCCGCGCAGCGCGGCCTGCCGGTCCTGATCGAGGCGACCTCGAATCAGGTGAACCAGCATGGCGGCTACACCGGCATGACGCCGGCGGCCTTCCGCGATTTCGCGCACGCCATTGCCGACCGTGCCGGCATGCCGCGCGAACGCGTGCTGCTCGGCGGCGATCATCTTGGGCCGAACGCCTGGCAGGACCTGCCCGCCGATGCCGCCATGGCCAGGGCAGAGGTGCTGATCGACCAGTACGTGGCGGCGGGATTTCGCAAGATTCACCTGGATTGCTCGATGTCCTGCGCCGGCGACCCGGTGCCGCTGCCCGACGACGTGGTGGCGCAGCGCGCGGCGCGCCTGTGCGCCGTCGCCGAGCGTGCCTGGCGCGCCGCCGGCGGTCCGGCGCCGGTCTATATCGTCGGCACCGAGGTGCCGGTGCCGGGCGGTGCCCACGAAGACCTGGACGAGCTGGGCGTGACCACGCCGGGCGCCGCGCAAGCCACCATCGACGTGCACCGCGCCGCGTTTGCCCGCGCCGGGCTGGAGGGCGCGTGGCCGCGCGTGATCGGTCTCGTGGTGCAGCCGGGCGTCGAATTCGACCACCACAAGGTGATCGACTACCAGCCCGGCAAGGCCGCGGCCTTGAGTGCCTTCATCGAAGGCGTGCCGGGCATGGTCTACGAGGCGCATTCGACCGACTACCAGACGCCGGCCGGGCTGGCCGCCCTGGTGCGCGACCACTACGCGATCCTGAAGGTCGGTCCCGGGCTGACCTTTGCGCTGCGCGAGGCCTTGTGGGCACTGGCCGGGATCGAGGACGAGATGTCGGGCGCGAAGGAAGGCTCGGCATTCAAGGACACGGTGCTGGAAGTCATGCGCGCGGAACCGGGCTACTGGGCCAGGTACTACGGCGGACCGGACGCCGACGCGGCGCGCGTGCGCTTCGACCAGCAGTACAGCCTGAGCGACCGGATCCGCTATTACTGGCCGCATCCGGCCATCCAGGCGGCGCAGGCACGGCTGCTGGCCAGGCTGGAGCGCGAAGCGCCGCCGCTGACGCTGCTGAGCCAGTACCTGCCGTTCCAGTACGAGGCGGTACGCGAGGGCCGCGTGCGCAACCGGCCGGCCGATTTGCTCAAGGATGGCGTGGCCAGGGTGCTGCGCCAGTATATGGACGCCTGCACGGCGGTCCCCGCAACGAAGGAGTTGGAAACATGCTAGTAGTAAACAGGGAAATTTTTGGAATCGGCGAAGACCGCCTGGAGCAGGCAGGCGCATGCCTGACCGCGCGCGAGATCGCACAGCAGCCGGAGGTGTGGCGCGAGATCGATGCGCTGGTGGCGCAGCGGCGCGGCGCCCTGGACGCTTTCCTCGGTCCGTTGCTGGCGCGGCAGGACCTGCGCATCGTGCTGGCCGGCGCGGGTACCTCGGCCTTCATCGGCGAGTGCCTGGTCCCGTCCATGCTGCGCCAGGGACTGCGCGCCGAAGCCGTGCCGACCACCGATATCGTCTCGGGACCGCAGCGCTTCCTGCAGCCCGCGGTGCCCACGCTGCTCGTGTCGTTCGCCCGTTCGGGGAGCAGCCCCGAGAGCGTGGCAGCGGTGGCGCTGGCCGACGAGCTCCTGCCCGACGTGCACCACCTTGTCATCACCTGCAATCCCGACGGCGAGTTGTACCGCATGGCACAAGGCCGCGCCGGCGCCCTGGCTCTCCTGCTGCCGGATGCCACCCACGACCGTGGCTTCGCCATGACCACGAGTTTCACGTCGATGCTGCTCGCGGCCGCGCTGGCCTTCGGCGTGCTGGCGCCGGACGTGGTGGCGGCAACGTCCGCGGCAGCCGCGCAGGTGCGGGACAGCGCCTTGCCGCTGCTCGAAGCGCTGGTGGCGCGGCGCTTCGGGCGCGTCGTCTACCTCGGCAGCAACGAGCTGCGCGGGCTGGCCCGCGAGGCCGCGCTCAAGCTGCTCGAGCTGAGCGATGGCCGCATCGTCGCCCTGCATGACTCGCCCCTGGGTTTCCGTCATGGCCCCAAGACCGTGGTCGATGCCGACACCCTGGTCGTGGTGCTGTTGTCGAACGATGCGCATGCACGCCGGTATGACCTCGACCTGCTGCGTGAACTGCGCAGGGACGGTCATGCCGGCCGCGTGCTGGCCCTGAGCGGCCGGCCCGAGCCCGAGCTGGGCGACGACTGCCTTGCGCTGGACGGCGCCGGCGCACTCGCCGAACCGGCGCTGGCCTTGCCCTTCGTCGTGTTTTGCCAGGCCCATGCGCTGCTGCAGTCGCTGGCGCTCGGCCTGCGTCCGGATACGCCGAGCATGTCGGGCACCGTCAACCGCGTGGTGCGCGGCGTGACCATTTATCCGTTCACCCAGGGAGCGAGCGATGTTTCTCGGCGTTGATGGCGGCGGTACCAAGACGGCGTTCGCCCTCATCGACGAGCAGGGACGGGTCCTGGCTCGCCACGAAGAGGGCAGCGCCTACTACCTGGAGGTCGGTATGGATGGCACCGCCGCCATGCTCGAACGCGGCTGCCGGGCGGTGTTGCACGCGGCCGGCGCCGGGACCGGCGACGTCGCCTTCGGCTTCTTCGGGCTGCCGGCCTATGGCGAAGACCGCGCCGTCCAGCCTGTGCTCGACGCACTGCCGCGCGCGATCCTCGGATCGCAGCGCTACTTGTGCGGCAACGACATGGTGTGCAGCTGGGCCGGTTCGCTGGCCTGCCGCGACGGCATCAGCGTCATTGGCGGCACCGGTTCGATGGCGTATGGCGAATTTGCCGGCGCCAGGGCGCGGGCCGGCGGCTGGGGCGAGTTGTTCAGCGACGAAGGCTCGGCCTACTGGATCGCGCGGGCCGGCCTGGCGCTGTTCTCGCGCATGAGCGACGGCCGAGCCGTGCGCGGCCCGCTGCACGGGCTGCTGCGCGCACGCCTCGGGCTGCAGGAGGACCTGGACCTGTGCGGCGTCATCTATGGCGAAATGAACGCCGAACGCAGTCGCGTGGCCGCCCTGGCACCCGTGGTCAGCGCGGCGGCGGCAGCGGGCGACGCGCAAGCGCAGGCGATCCTCGACGCCGCGGCCGGCGAGCTCGCGGGCATGGTCGACGCCGTCCGTGCCGCCCTTGGGGTGGCGGCCGGCGTGGAGGTCGCGGTGTCGCATAGCGGCGGGCTGTTCTCCGCCGGGGGGCCGCTGCGCGAGCCGTTCGCGCGCGCGCTGGCCGCGCGCGCCTTGCCCTACCGGCTGGCGCGGCCGCGGCTGCCGCCCGTGCTCGGCGCCGCGCTGTATGCCGCGCGCTGCGCCGGCCGGCCACTCGCCGCCGTCGCCGTGGAACGGCTTGCCGGCGCGATCTGAGCGCCCCGCCGCCGCATTCATCCAAGGAGGAGATTCCCATGCATTCGATCCTGATCCGGGCGATCCTGGCGGCGCTGCTGGCGCTGCCGCCGGCATTCGCCGCCGACACGTACACGATGGCCGACTTCGACAAGGTGCCGAAGGTCGATGCCCACCTGCACCTGCACGGCGCCAGCCAGGATGCCTACCTGGCGCTGGCACGCCGGGACAACTTCCGGGCACTGACGATCAACGTCGACTATCCGGATTTCCCGCCGCTCGAACGGCAGCGCCGCATCGCCAGCGCCGCCGCCCACGCACATCCGGACCGGATCGCCTGGGTGGCGTCGTTTTCGACCCAAGGCTTCGAGCGGCCCGGCTGGACCGAAGCGACCCTGAAGGACCTCGACGGCGCGCTGGCCGACGGCGCCGTCGGCGTCAAGGTCTGGAAGAACATCGGCATGGCGTTGCGCGATGCGCGTGGACGGCTGGTCATGGTCGACGACGCGCGCCTGGCGCCCCTGTTCGACGGCCTGGCGGAGCGCGGCACGATGGTGCTTGGCCACCAGGGCGAGCCGCATAACTGCTGGCTGCCGCTGGCGCGGATGACGGTCAACAACGACCGCGAGTATTTCAAGGCGCATCCGGCCTACCACATGTACCTGCATCCGGAGATGCCCGGCTACGACCAGCAGATGGCGGCGCGCGACCGCCTGCTGGCCCGTCATCCGCGGCTGCGCTTCACCGGCGTGCACATGGCATCGATCGAATGGGACGTCGACCGGCTGGGACACTGGCTGGACGCGCATCCGGGTGCATACGTCGACGTGGCGGCCCGCATCGGCCAGGTCCAGTACCAGTCGCAGCGCCGCCGCGAGCGCGTGCGTGACTTCTTCATCCGTTACCAGGACCGCCTGATGTACGGAACCGACCTGGCGCAGTCGGACGAGCAGCCGGACGCGGGTTTCGCCAGCGATCTCGACACGGTTTGGCGACGTGACTGGCGCTACTTCAATACCGCCGACACCTTCGCGGTGCCGGAGCTGGACTCGCCTGTGCGAGGGCTGGCGTTGCCGCGCGTCGTGGTCGACAAGCTGTACCGCCTGAATGCGGAAAAGGCCTATCCGCGCGCGTGGCAACCGCCACCCGCCGGCTGAACGACGTAGCGCCGGCGGCGCGGGCGGCCGGCACCGATCTTTCGTTTCATTTCGGATGGAGCCTCCTGTATGATCTGGCTCTCCACTACGGGGCGACGACGAGGCCCGAAAGATCGGCAATGAAAGAAACAAAGAGAACGGAAGCGAAACCTTCGACGCAAAACCTTCCCGGTGCGCCGTCCGACCCCGACCTGCTGGTCGAGGAAAGGCGGCGCCGCATCCGCGAACTGGTCGGCGAACGCGGACGGATCACGGTGGCGGAGCTGGCGGACATGTTCGACATCTCGCAGGTTACCGCGCGCAACGACCTGAACGCGCTGGCGGAGATCGGCGCCGTGGTGCGTACGCGCGGCGGCGCGCTGGCCCAGCGTGACGACGAAGACCTGCCGATCGGCGTCAAGCAGACCTTGCGCCGCGCCGAGAAGATGCGCATCGCCGAAGCGGCCGTGAAACTGATCGGCGAGGGCCAGACGATCGTGCTCGATTCGGGCACGACCACGGCGGAAATCGCCAAGCAGATCCGCGGCCTGAAGCTGCAGTCGGTGAACGTGATCACGAACGCGCTCAACATCGCGGTCCTGCTGGCCGGCGCGCCCCACGTCACGCTGATCATGCTTGGCGGCGTGCTCAGGCCAAGCTCGTATTCGCTCGGCGGTCCGCAAGCGGAAAGCGCGCTGCAGGGCCTGCATGCCGACATCCTGTTCCTCGGCTTCGACGGCCTGGATCCGGAGATCGGCGTGATGACGCCGCACCTGCTGGAAGCGCGCCTGAACGGCCGCATGCTCGAGATCGCACGCCGGGTGGTCGCGGTCGGCGATTCGTCGAAGCTGGGGCGGCGCAGCCTGTCCGTGATCGCCCGGATCGAACAGGTCGATTGCATCATCACCGATACCGGCGCGGTACCGGAGACAGTCGAGGCGCTGCGGGCACGCGGCGCGCAAGTCGTGCTGGTGTAGGGACGGCAGTGCCGGCCCGGCGCCGGCCATGTAGTCCAAACATTGACATGACGAGGAGACTTATGAAACGAGCGCATGACGAACGCCGGCGTACCCTGCTGCAGTGGCTGGCAGGGACCGCCGTCGCATCGACGGTCGGACCCGCGGCGGCAGCGGGCAACGGCAGGGACGTGGCGCGGATCGGCGACGCCGCGATGGCGCTGGAATTCGACGGCGAGTTGCGCTGCCGCCTGCTGTCGAAGCGGGGAGCGCGCGCGACGGCCGTCACCGCCTTCGCGCCGAGCGAGCGCCTGCGGCTCGCGAACGGGCGCTGGATCGAGCGCTTCGCCATGTCCGGCCAGGCTGCCGACCGTGTCGACGGACCGCATGGACCGGGCCTGCGGCACCGCTTTACCGGCGTGGCGCCCGACGGCATCGAAAAGACCGTCGCCGTCACGTTCCATGACCGGCATCCCGGTTTCGCGATCATCCGGGTCTCCTACCGCAACCTGGGCAGCAAGCCGCTGGACATCACCGCCTGGGCCAACAGCGCGCATACCCTGCGTCCCGCCGCCGGCCGCAAATCGGAATTCTGGACCTTTTCCGGCGCCACGCACCAGGACCGGCGCGACTGGGTGCTGCCGATGGCGCCGGGCTTCGAGCAGCGCAACTTCATGGGCATGAACGCGTCCGACTATGGCGGCGGCACGCCGGCCGTGGACGTCTGGCAGCGGGATTGCGGCGTGGCGGTCGGGCACCTCGATACCGTGCCGCGCCTGGTCGCGTTGCCGGTGCGGGCGACGGCCGGCGGCGCCTCGCTGGCGGTCGAGTTCGAGCGCGCCGCCACGCTGGCGCCGGGCGGCACCCTCGACACGCTGGACACCTTCCTGGCCCTGCATACCGGCGATTATTTCGCGGCGCTCGACCGTTACCGCCAGGTCATGGCCGAACGCGGCGTGCGCGCGCCGGACGCGCCGTCCGAATGCTACGAGCCGATCTGGTGCGCCTGGGGCTACGAGCGCGACTTCACGATCCCGCTGATGGTCGGCACGCTGCAGAAAGCGAAGGAACTCGGGCTCGAGTGGGCGGTGCTGGACGATGGCTGGCAGAACAATGAGGGCGACTGGAAGCTCGACACCAAGAAATTTCCGAAAGGCGAGGCAGACATGCGCGGCCTGGTCGGCGCGGTGAAGGAGGCCGGATTGAAGGCGCGTCTGTGGATCACGCCGCTGGCAGCCGATCCGGGCACCGACCTGCTGCACGAGCATGCCGACATGCTCTTGCTGGACAAGGACGGCGCGCCGCAGCTGATCTCGTGGTGGAACAGCCTGTACCTGTGCCCGGCCTATGAACCGACCATCGAGATGACCCGGGCTTTCGTGCGCAAGATCCTCGGCGAGTGGGGCTATGCCGGCCTGAAGATCGACGGCCAGCATCTGAATGGCGTGGCACCCTGCTACAACCCGGCGCACAAGCATGCGCGGCCGGAGGAATCCTTCGAGAAGCTGCAGGATTTCTGGAAGATGGTCTACGACACCGCGCGCGAGGTCAATCCGCATGCGGTGGTCGAATTGTGCCCCTGCGGCACCGCCTACGCCTTCCATAATTTCCCGTACATGAACCAGGCGCCGGCCTCGGATCCGCTGTCATCCTGGCAGGTCCGGCACAAGGGCAAGACCTTGAAGGCGCTGATGGGACCGTCGGCGGCCTATGCGGGCGACCACGTCGAGCTGAGCGACGGCGGCGAGGATTTTGCCTCGACGGTCGGCATCGGGGCGGTGCTGTCGACCAAGTTCACCTGGCCCGTCGATCCCAAGCCGAAGGACAGCTTCCTGCTGACGCCGGAACGCGAGGCCAAGTGGCGCAAATGGATCGGCATCTACCGCGACAAGATGCTGGCCAACGGCGTCTACCGTGGCGAACTGTATGACATCGGCTTCGACAAGCCGGAGGCGCACGTCGTGGAAAAGGATGGCAGGTTGTACTTTGCCTTCTTTGCGCCACGCTGGGACGGGCCGGTCGAGATACGTGGCCTCGGTCCGGGCCGCTATCGCCTGCGTGACTACGTCGACGAGCGCGAGCTGGGACAGGTCCAGTCCGGCGCCAACCGGATCACCGTCCGCTTCGAGCATGCCTTGCTGCTCGAAGCCGTGCCGGCCTGAAAAACAGAAGGCCGCACGAAGCGGCCTTTGTCACGCGCGCGTCGAGATCACGCCAGCGCGTGCATCACCGCATCGACCGGAATCGCCTTGACCCAGTCCCGTCTCTGATCCGCCGTGATGACGGTGGAGTTGGCCTTGTCGACCGGGGCCCATTCCGGCGTCTTCTGGCGCATCAGCGCGACGACCGGCACGCCCACGGCATTCGCCAGGTGCATCACGGCCGTCTCGACGGACACGATCAGGTCGCACTGCGCCAGCATCGCGGGCAGCTGGAAGAAGTTTTCGTTGGCGCTGAACAGTTCCGTGCGGTCGAGCTGGCGGCGCGCCAGCATGGCTTTCACGTTGTCCACTTCCTGCGGCACCGCGTTGACGATGAAGCACGCGTCGCGCCATTCCGGCTGGGCGCGCATCGTCGTGATCAGTTCGGCCACGCGCTCGACGGGCCAGCAGCGCTTGCGCGTCTTGGCGAACGGGTTGATGAAGACGAGCTTGCCCTGGCGGCCGTCGAAGCCCCATTCGTGCAGGCGCGCCTTCGCGCCCTCGACGAACTGCCCGGGAATGTGCACGAACGGGATGCGCCCGGCCGGCGGAATGTCCACGCCGGCCAGCTGGCGGAACCAGTCAGCATGCACGTCGCTGATGTGCGGCGCGCTCGCGCGGTCGGCCACGTCCGGGTCGAGGCTGGCGTCCAGCTTGCGGTAGCTGAACCAGTGGATCAGGCCCTGCAGGCCGTGCGGCTTCTTCAGGCCGAGCACGAAGCCGTCCGGGCTGATCTCGCGCGCGAGGTCGGCGTAGAAGTGCGGACGCAGGGTGCCCAGCGAGACGACGATCGGGTAGTGCTCCTGCTGCGCTTCCCGGATGGAAGCCTGGAACAGCTCCGGCGAGTAGTTCTGCTTGTAGACCTTCTCGATGAAGTCGCAGGCGTCGAGCCAGTCGTACAGGACGTTCTTTTTCAGGTGCGGCCACTGCGAGGCGTCGCTCGTGCGGCGCACTTCGTCCACCCACAGGTGCAGTTTCAGGTGCGGGTAGGCGCGCGCGAACGCCTGGAAGCAGTTCTGCAAATAGGTGTAGTCGCCCAACGCCAGGTGGGCGATGAACAGGATCTTGTCCGATTTCTTCAGCAGATCGGTAGGAATGAGAGGTACGTTCATTGTCTCTTACGGGTCGCCTGCCAGTTGTTGTCCGACGCCGCCAGCGGTATATCAGGGTCTGCGATTCAGCAGCGCTAACCGGTCGGCTGGCTGCGCATCTGCCTGGTGAGGATGCACACTACCGCCAACTCTCGAAATCTTCAACAAATTGTCTCGAATTGTAGTCCAAACCGGGACACTGCGTTGCCCCTGACCATATTTTTAGACGCATTGTCCTGTGCGAGCAACATGAACTGAACAGGATGACAAATCCTTGTCATCCACACGGCGAAACTGGCGTATAAATTTCACATCACATCAGGATGACGTCGTACTGTTCCTGGTGATAGCCGCGCTCGACCTGCAGCGAGATCCGCTTGCCGATGAAGTCGCCGAGCATGGCCAGGTGCTGCGACTCTTCCTCGAGGAACAGGTCGACCACTTCCTGCGACGCGACGATGCGGAATTCGCGCGGGTTGAACTGCTTGGCTTCGCGCAGCAGTTCGCGCAGGATCTCGTAGCAGATCGTCCGGCTCGTCTTGACCTGGCCCTTGCCGCCGCAGGCAGGGCAGGGCTCGCACAGGATGTGGGCCAGCGATTCGCGCGTGCGTTTTCTCGTCATTTCGACGAGGCCCAGCGCCGAGAAGCCGCTCACGGACACCTTCGTGCGGTCGCGCGACAGCGTCTTCTTGAGCTCCGCGAGCACGGCGTTGCGGTGCTCGGTGTTCTCCATGTCGATGAAGTCGAGGATGATGATGCCGCCCAGGTTGCGCAGCCGCAGCTGGCGGGCGATGGCGTGTGCCGCTTCCAGGTTCGTCTTGAAGATCGTGTCGGCGAAATTGCGCCCGCCGACGAAGCCGCCCGTGTTGACGTCGATGGTCGTCATCGCTTCGGTCTGGTCGACGATCAGGTAGCCGCCCGATTTCAGGTCCACGCGCCGGCCCAGCGCGCGCAGGATCTCTTCCTCGACGCCGTACAGGTCGAACAGCGGGCGCTCGCCCGTGTAGTGCTGCAGGCGCGACAGCACGCTCGGCGTGTACACCTGGGCGAATTCGACGAGTTTCAGGTAGTTCTCGCGCGAGTCGACGAGGATCGCGGCCGTCTCGTCGTGCACGAAGTCGCGCAGCACGCGCTGGGCCAGGCTCAGGTCCTGGTACAGCAGGCTCGTCGCGGGACGCGTGCGCGCGCCCGTCATGATGGCGCCCCACGTCTTGCGCAGGTAGTCGACGTCGGCGGCGAGGTCGGCGTCGGACGCGTCCTCGGCCTGCGTGCGCACGATATAGCCGCCTTTTTCGTCCGGCGGCAACAGGCCCGCGAGGCGCGCGCGCAGGGCTTCGCGCTCGGATTCCTTCTCGATCTTCTGCGAGATGCCGATGTGTTTATCCTGCGGCAGATAGACGAGCATGCGGCCCGCGATCGAGATCTGCGTGGACAGGCGCGCGCCCTTCGTGCCGATCGGATCCTTGATCACCTGGACGGTCAGCACCTGGCCGTCGAACAGGATTTTTTCGATGGGCGTCGGTGGCGCGCTGCTGCTGCCGTTCGCGCCGTCGTGCGGCCTGGCTTCCCAGATGTCGGCCACGTGCAGGAACGCGGCGCGTTCGAGGCCGATGTCGATGAAGGCCGACTGCATGCCCGGCAGCACGCGCACGACCTTGCCCAGATAGACGTTGCCCGCGAGACCGCGGGTGAGCGTACGCTCGATGTGCAGCTCTTGTACGGCACCCTGAACCACCAGCGCGACGCGCGTTTCCTGGGGGGTGATGTTGATCAGGATGTCTTCAGTCATGAGGCCGGGTTTTAATTGTTGTCTCGGGTCACATCATACACGCAGGGTGGGGTCATTGATGCCGGGGGCATCGATTACCCCGCGCTACAGCGCGCTGACGCCCGCTTTCTGCAGTAACTGCGCCGTCTCGAACACGGGCAAGCCCATGATGCCGGAATGGCTGCCTTCGATGTGCTCGATGAACAGGGCGGCGAGGCCCTGGATGCCATAGGCGCCGGCCTTGTCGTAGGGCTCCGGCGTCGCGCAATAGGCGCGGATCGCTGCCGGCGTGAGCTGGGCGAAACGCACGTTCGACACCTGCGTCACCTGCTCGAACACGTCCGTGTAGTGCAGCGCGACCGACGTCAGCACCTGGTGCGTGCGGCCCGACAGGCGTTCCAGCATCGCATGCGCTTCCTTCGGATCGGCCGGCTTGCCGAGGATCTCGCCGTCGATGGTGACGGTCGTGTCGGCCGACAGCACGGGGCGCAGCGGCATGCGGCGCATGTGCAGCACGTTCCACGCGAACGCGCCTTTTTCGCGCGCCACGCGGGCCACGTAGTCCATGGCGGGCTCGCCCGCGAACGTGTCTTCGCTGACGTCGATGCCGCGGGCCGGATCGGAGCGCAGGCTGAGGATGTCGAAATCGATGCCGACCTGGCGCAGCAGTTCGCGGCGGCGCGGGCTCTTCGAGGCGAGGTAGATTTTCTTGTCGGGCTGTTTCATCGGCTCATACCCGATGGTAGGGGTGGTTCTGGGTGATGGACCAGGCACGATATAACTGTTCTGCCAGCATCACGCGCACGATACCGTGCGGCAGCGTCATGCTGGAGATGCGGATCAGACCGTCCGCGCGTGCCTTGAGCTCCGGATCGAGGCCGTCGGCCCCGCCGATCAGGAAGGCGATGTCGCGCCCGTCCTGCTGCCAGGCCTCCAACGCTTGCGACAGGCCCACGCTGGTGAGATCCTTGCCGCGCTCGTCGAGGGCGACGATGCGCACGCCTTTCGGCAGCACGGCCTCGATGCGCTCGCGTTCGAGCGCCATCGCGGTGGCCGCCGTCTTGCTGCCGGACCGTTCGACCGGTTTCACTTCCTTCAGCACGATGCGCAGCTCCGGCGGCATCCGCTTCGCGTATTCCGCGAAGCCGGTCTCGATCCAGGCCGGCATCTTGTGGCCGACCGCGACGATGAACAACTGCATCGCAGCTTATTCTTCGGTTTTCTTGATGCGGCGGATGACTTTCTTGGCCGGTGCGTCGCCCTCGGCTGCGGCTTTCGTCGCGCGCTTCGGTGCGGCAGCGGCCTTGGCGGCCTTGGCAGCTTTGGCGTCCGCGGCAGCGGTCTTGGACACGGCAACCTTCACGGTGGCGCCCGTCGGGATCTTCTTGGCGGCAGGTTTCCGGGCGGCCGGCTTGGCGTCAGCCGCCTTCTTCGCGGCCGGCTTGCGCTCGCGCACCGGCTTGGCGTCTTCCTGCTCCTGGTTCGCGGCGAGGTGCTTCGACTTGGTCTTCGGCGCGGCCGCGTCCTGGCCCTCGGTCGTCGACTTGCGCTTGGCGGCGCCCAGCTTCACGGGCTTGTCGCCCCAGATTTCTTCCAGGCGGTAGTACTGGCGGATGGCCGGCTGCATGATGTGCACGATCATGTCGCCCAGGTCGACGAGGACCCATTCGCCCGTGTCTTCGCCTTCCAGCCCGACCACGTCGCCGCCTGCTTCCTTGACCTTGTCGCGCACCGAGGCGGCCAGCGCCTTGGTCTGGCGATTCGACGTGCCCGACACGACCGCGATACGGTCGAACAGGCTGGTCAGGTGCGTCGTGTCGAACAGAACGATGTCCTGGCCCTTGACGTCTTCGAGGGCGTCGACGACGAGCGTTTGCAGTTTCTTGATATCCATTAGTTTTTGTACAAGTTATGTTGTTGAATATAGTCTAGCACTTGCGGCGCAACGAGCGCGCTTATGTCAGTACGGGGTTCGGCGTGCAGGGCAGCGCGCACCTGCGTGGCCGAGATGTCGATGGCCAGCGTGTGCGCCAGGCACACCTTGCCCGCCGGGCTGGCGCGCACGGCGTCGAACGACGCGCGCCGCTGCGCCAGTTCGGCTGCCACGGCGGGCGGCAGCGCGGCGTCGTCGAGCCGGTAGCCGGGGCGGGCGGCGACGCCGAAATTGGCCAGCGCGAACAGGTCGCGCCAGTCGCGCCAGGTGTCCAGCTTCTGCAACTGGTCCGCGCCCATCACGAACACGATGGACGTATCCGGCCCGAGCTCGGCGCGCAGGCCGCGCAGGGTTTCGACCGTGTACGTGGCGCCATGACGGTCGATCTCGCGGGTATCGATCGTCACGGGCGCGCTACTGCCTGCAAACGCCAGCTTCAGCATGGCCACGCGGTCGGCGTCGCCCGCTTCCAGGCCACGCTTCTTTTGCCACGGCTGGCCGGCGGGCAGCACGCGCAGTTCGTCCGGGTGGAGCTGGCGCGCGAACAACTCGGCCAGCGCGACGTGGCCGTGGTGCACCGGGTCGAAACTGCCGCCCAGCAGAGCAACACATCTGGTCACGGGGCGAGCCAATCCCGGTGCGGCAGGAAGTCGGTGGTCAGCTTGTCTTCGGGGCTGCCCGGTTCCGGATGCCAGTCGTAGCGCCATTTGACGATGGGCGGCATCGACATCAGGATCGCTTCCGTCCGGCCGCCCGACTGCAGGCCGAACAAGGTGCCGCGGTCCCACACGAGGTTGAACTCGACGTAGCGGCCGCGCCGGTACGCCTGGAAATCGCGCTCGCGTTCGCCGTACGGCTGGTCCTTGCGGCGTTGCAGGATCGGCAGGTAGGCATCGAGGAAGCCGTCGCCGACGCTCTGCACCATCGCATACGACTGCTCGAACCCGAGTTCGTTGAAGTCGTCGAAGAAGATGCCGCCGACGCCGCGCGCTTCCTTGCGGTGTTTGATATAGAAATAATCGTCGCACCAGCGCTTGAAGCGCGGGTGCAGGTCGTCGCCGAACGGCGCCAGCGCGTCGTGGCAGACCTGGTGGAAGTGGCGCGCGTCGTCCGCATTGCCGTAATAGGGCGTCAGGTCCATGCCGCCGCCGAACCACCAGACGGGTTCCTTGCCCTCGGCCGTCGCTTCGAAAAAGCGCACGTTCATATGCACGGTGGGTGCGTACGGATTGTGCGGGTGCAGCACGAGCGACACGCCCATCGCTTCCCAGGCGCGGCCCGCCAGCTCCGGGCGCGCGGCCATCGCCGAGGCCGGCAGGCTGGCGCCGCGCACGTGCGAAAAATTCACGCCGCCGCGCTCGATCACATTTCCACCTTCGATGAGGCGCGATACGCCGCCGCCACCTTCGGCCCGTTCCCACGTGTCGCGCAAGAAAGGCTTGCCGTCGACGTCTTCCAGCGCTTGCACGATGCGCGCCTGGAGGTCGAGCAGCCAAGCCTTGACGGCGGCCGGATTAATTGTAGCCATGTGGAAATGTGAGAGAAAAAAAGCGAACGGGGATTGTACACTGATGAACTGGATCGTGACAGGCACCCGCCGACACCGATTCCAGCACCCCGCCGGCGCGAATAAAAATCCTGCGCAAATCTCTACAATTTTCTGCATTTTTCTAGCTTTCGTCGTTACGAATGCAAGAAACGCGTGCGTATTACTAATAGTCTACGTCGAAAGAAACCGATTTCACGCCAGCCGCATAGGCCGGTGTCGGAACGAGTCAATAACGAAAACGACGGAGACCTTCATGGAACATACGATCCCCCCTCGGCCGCGACCTTGACGCGCCAACTTGTCCTCTCCCATCCAATGTCTTCATCGTGACGGCCCGTCCGTGGCCGTACCGACGGGGATGGTGCATTGCAGCAAACCGGTAATCCCGGTCCAACACTTTCTTGGAGTTCAAGCATGAAGAAGCAAACTCTTGCGCTTGCCTGCGCCGTGGCAGGCCTGGTGGCAGCGTGCGGCGGCAGCAGCAGCCCGTCCTCGCAATCGCCTTCTTTCGCCGCCATGATCGGCAGCGCGTCCGGCGGCGGCGCAGACGTTGCGGCCACGGGCGCCCGTTGGCAGAGCGTGAAGTACGGCGGCAGCGGCTACGTGACCGGCCTGATCTTCCACCCGACCAGCCCGGACGTGCTGTATGCGCGCACCGACATGGGCGGGGTCTACCGCAGGGATACGGCCACTTCCGGCTGGACGCCGATCACGGACGGCTTCGGCGTCCGCGAAGAATTCTATAACGGGGCCGAAAGCGTGGCCCTGGACCCGACCGACGACAAGCGCGTGTACCTCGTCACCGGCATGTACGATTGGTCGGGACAAAATGCCCGCCTGTATATCTCCACGAACCGCGGCGACAGCTGGACGCACGTGGACCTGCCGTTCCGCGCCGGTTCCAACGATCCGGGCCGTGCCATCGGCGAGCGCCTGATGGTCGATCCGAACCAGCCGTCGGTCCTGTACTACGGCTCGCGCACGTCGGGCCTGTGGAAGAGCGCCGACTACGGCCAGACCTGGAGCCAGGTCACGTCGCTGACGTCGTTCCAGTACCCGGGCGACCAGATCGGCTCCCTGCCGGGCCGCACGTCGGGCGGCATCGAGAGCGTGCTGTTCGACACCTCGACCACGGGCGCGGGTACGGCCACGCAGACCATCTACACGGCGGTGGCCCCGGATTACGCTGCCGCGGCCGGCCTGAACGCCAACCTGTACAAGTCGACCGACGGCGGCGCGACCTGGACGGGCGTGCCGACTCCCGTGACCGGCTACTACATCCCGCACATGGTCCGCGCCAAGGACGGCATCATCTACGTGGCGTTCACGAAGGACATGGGCCCGGGCGCCGGCGGCCCGGCCCGCCTGTACAAGTTCGACGGCACCAACTGGACGCTGCTGAAGAGCTACGATACGGAGCAATGGGTGAACTTCGGCATGGGCGGCCTGTCGGTCTCCGGTTCCGGCCCGACCACCCGCATCGCACTGGGCGTGTCGAACTCGTGGGGTAACTGGCAGGGCCAGCCGGTCGTGCAGGTGTCCGACGACGCCGGCCTGACCTGGCGCGAGATCGCGTCGATGACCCCGCACACCCCGTCCGACGTGGACTTCTCCGGCTGGGTGGACGACGTCGAGATCGATCCGAACAACCCCGACCACATCCTGCACGTGTTCGGCGGCGGCATCTGGGAGACGAAAACCGCATCGGCCGCCACGCCCACGTGGAACCTGGACGTGACCAACCTCGAGGAAACCGCGACGATCAGCCTGGCGACGCCGCCCAAGGGCGCCAGCTATGCGCTGCTGCGCAGCTCCGGCGACATCGGCACGCACGTGCAGACCGAGGTGCTGAAGAAGCCGACGCGCGGCCCGATCGGCTACTTCAGCAACGGCCACGCCGCCGACACGGCCTGGTCGAACCCGGCCTACATCGCGGCCGTCGGCACCGGCGGCTGGGTCCAGAACAACCCGCGCGGCGCCTACTCGACCGACTCCGGCGTGACCTGGACGCCATTCGCCAGCAAGCACCCGGACGCGGCATCGAACGACCACCAGGGCGGCGAGGAAACCATCGCCGTCACCGCGCCGGGCAAGGCCGTCTGGGCACCGTCCGGCGCGCGGCCGGCCTACACGACCGACAATGGCGCCACCTGGACGTACACGAACCTGCCGGACCTGTCCGCGGTGGGCATCGGCCGCGGCTACCGCGTCGTCGCCGACCGCAAGAACCCGAACAAGGTCTATGCGTTCAACTCGGGCGGCGCGTGGTGGAACCAGTGGGCGGACACGTCGCATTTCTGGTACTCGAACGACGGCGGCCATACCTTCACCGAGAGCACGACGTTCGTGAGCGCGGGCGCGCGCGTGGCGGCCTTCTACCAGTCGTCGATCGCCGTCAATCCGAATGCCGAAGGCGACATCTGGGTGGTCGACGGTTTCAGCATCCTGCACTCCACCGACTCGGGCGTGACCTGGACCAGGCTGGATGTGACCGCGCCGGACTGGGGCACCAACGAGACGTGGAGTTATCCGCAGGTGTACGGCGCCACCTCCATTGCGCTGGGCAAGGCGCCGGCCGGTGCGACGTACTCGTCTTCGATCTACATCGTCGGCATCATCAACAACGTGTGGGGCGTGTACCGCTCGGATGACGGTGCCAGGACGTGGCGCCGGATCAACGACGACAAGCACCAGTACGCCGGCATCAGCAACCTGGCCGCCGACCAGGCCGTGCCCGGACGCGTCTATGCCGCCGGCGCGGGCCGCGGCGTGTTCTTCACCTACTGATGATGGCAATGCCGGTGCCCGCATGGGCGCCGGCAGCAACGATTACTTCCGGAGACTTTCATGAAATTCAAATCCATTCTCGCCGCCGTCGCCTTGATGGCAGCAGGCAGCGCCGGCGCCACCGTCCTGAACTTCGATGGCCTGACCGAGATGATGTACGGCGACGGCTTTCCGCTGGCCGGCAGCATGACCTACAACGGCCTGAACCTGACCTACGTGGAGTCGGGCTTCCAGGTGACCCTGAATGCGCCGGGCGCGGACGCGGACGCGGCCCACGTCGGCGACGGCACGTACGAGCCGTCGACGTACAACTGGCACGACGGCATGGAAAACGGCTGGGACACGTTCGTCACGCTGACCCGCGTGGGCGGCGGCAAGTTCAACCTGAACAGCTTCGACTACTTCATGGATTGGAGCGACGTGTCGGCCGACGGTGTGTCGGTCGGTTCGATCCAGGACTCGGGTACGTGGAGCACGGTCCTGACCGGCATCACCGAACTGCGCATCGGCTCGGGTGCCTACAACCAGATCGACAACGTCAACGTGGAAGCGGCCGCGCCGAGCGGTTCGGTGCCGCTGCCGGGGACGCTGGCGCTGATGCTGGGTGGACTGGCCGCGGGTAGCGTGGCGCGTCGCCGGAAATAACGTCGTTCCCGCGGAGGCGGGAACCCATGCTGAGCTTCCGAAGTCAGCCCATTCAGCGCGTCACGGTGCTTTCATGTTACTGAATCCGGTTGCTTTGTATGGATTCCCGCTTGCGCGGGAATGACGAGTCATGCGAACTTTTGCAGCATCTCAGCAATAGAACGAGTCCTCCGCTGGAACATGTCACTTTTCGGGATTGAGGACTCAACCATGGAAAGATCAAGCTACGTCTATATGTTGGCGAGCGGCTTGAACGGAACACTCTACGTTGGCGTGACAAGCGACCTCGTAAAACGTGTTTGGCAGCACCGAGAAGGCCTGGCTGAAGGATTCACAAAGCGATATCGCGTCAAGATGCTGGTCTGGTGTGAGATTCACGCCGATATCATGGAAGCGATCCGGCGCGAAAAGCAGATCAAGAAGTGGGACAGGTCGTGGAAGGTGGAGCTGATTCAGAAGACCAATCCCCGGTGGCGTGACCTCTATGCTGATATTGTAGGCTAGCGAGCTCAGCATGGGTTCCCGCTTGCGCGGGAACGACGGCAGGGTAAAAAAACGGAGGCTGCGAGCCTCCGTTTTTCGTTGTTGCGAGACGCTAGGCCATCACGCCTGCTTGATCCCACGCCACCCGATGTCGCGCCGATACTGCGCCCCATTGAAGTGGATCTTCTCGACGGTCTCGTACGCCTGCTTCTGCGCCATCTTGACGCTGTCGCCCAGGCCGACGACGCACAGCACGCGGCCGCCCGATGTCTGCAGCGTGCCGCCCACGATCTGGGTGCCGGCGTGGAAGGTGACGCATTCCGGCGTTTCGGCCGGGATGCCGTCGATGATGTCGCCCTTGGCCGGCGCGTCCGGATAACCGGCCGCCGCCATCACGACGCCCACCGCCGTGCGGCGGTCCCATTCCAGTTCCACCTTGTCCAGGGTGCTGTTGCACGCGTGTTCCAGCACCGTCACGAAGTCGCTCTTCAGGCGCGTCATGATCGGCTGCGTTTCCGGGTCGCCCATGCGGCAGTTGAATTCGATGACCTTCGGCACGCCGGCCGCGTCGATCATCAGGCCCGCGTACAGGAAACCGCTGTACGGGATGCCGTCCTTGGCCATGCCCTGGATGGTCGGGTTGATAATCTCGCGCATCACGCGCGCGTGGATCGACGGCGTGACGACCGGTGCCGGCGAGTATGCGCCCATGCCGCCCGTGTTCGGGCCCTGGTCGTGGTCCTTCAGGCGCTTGTGGTCTTGCGACGTGGCCAGGGCGACGACGTTCTTGCCGTCGCACATGACGATGAAGCTGGCTTCTTCGCCGGCCAGGAATTCCTCGATGACGATGCGTGCGCCCGCGTCGCCGAAGCGGTTGCCCGACAACATGTCGTCGGCCGCCTGGTGTGCTTCTTCCAGGGTCATCGCGACGACGACGCCCTTGCCGGCGGCGAGGCCGTCGGCCTTGATGACGATCGGCGCGCCCTGGGCGTCGATGTAGGCGTGGGCCTGGGCGACGTCGGTGAATGTCTGGTACTGCGCCGTCGGGATGCCGTGGCGGTGCATGAAGGCCTTGGCGAAGTCCTTCGAGCTTTCCAGCTGGGCCGCTTCCCTGGTCGGGCCGAAGACCTTCAGGCCGCGCGCGCGGAACAGGTTGACGATGCCGGCCGCCAGCGGCTGTTCCGGGCCGACCAGCGTCAGGTTGACGTGTTCCGCGACGACGAAGTCGGCCAGCGCGGCCGGGTCGGTGATGTCGATGTTGATCAGGCGCGCATCGCGCGCGGTACCGCCATTGCCCGGTGCGACGTAGACCATCTGGACGCGATCGGATTGGGCCAGTTTCCAGGCCAGGGCATGTTCACGGCCGCCAGAGCCGACTACCAGGATTTTCATGGATTGCTTTCGCTGCTTACTCTTCAATGACTGCGTTCGTATAGACTTCCTGCACGTCGTCCAGGTTTTCCAGGGCGTCGAGCAGTTTCTGCATTTTGAGCGCGTCTTCGCCGGTGAACACCGTCTCGGTGTCCGGCTTCATGATGACTTCGGCGGAATCGGCCTTGAAGCCGGCCTTTTCCAGGGCTTCCTTGACGCCGGCGAAGGCGTTCGGGTCGCACAGCACTTCGAAGCCGCCTTCGTCGTCGGCGATCACGTCGTCGGCACCGGCTTCCAGCGCCGCTTCCATCAGCTTGTCTTCTTCGACGCCGGGTGCGAACAGGAACTGGCCCGTGTGCTTGAACATGAACGCGACGGAGCCTTCGGTCCCCATATTGCCGCCGAATTTGCTGAACGCGTGGCGGACTTCGGCCACGGTGCGCACGCGGTTGTCGGTCATGCAGTCGACGATGATCGCCGCGCCGCCGATGCCATAGCCTTCGTAGCGGATTTCTTCGTAGTTGACGCCTTCCAGGCCGCCCGAACCGCGCTGCACGGCGCGGTTGACGTTATCCTTCGGCATATTGGCGTCGGCCGCTTTTTCGATGGCGAGGCGCAGGCGCGGGTTGGTGTTGGCGTCGCCGCCGCCCATGCGGGCAGCGACGGTGATTTCCTTGATCAGTCGGGTCCAGATCTTGCCGCGCTTGGCATCAGTGGCGGCTTTCTTGTGCTTGATGTTGGCCCATTTGCTGTGTCCAGCCATGTCGAGTCTTCCTTAGACAGGGAACCTCGGCAAACTGCGATTTTCGAGGTCCCGGGTATTGATAATCCTCGACATTTTATCATAGCGCATCCGTCTAAATACTGTCAGGGAAACAACAACGCCGTGCCCAGTCCGACCAGCCCGAGCCCCGTCGCGCACGCCACCACATGCCCGCCGGGCAGCAGTTTTTCGGCGAGGATCGGCGCGATGAGCCCGGCGATGACGGGCAGGTTCAGCACGCCGGCCGGCAGCACGAGCGCGAGCAGCAGCCAGCAGCAGCCCGTGCAATACCGCGCATCCGCGACGCCCATGCGGAACGCGCCCCACATCCCCCGGCGCCAGTGCGTCAGGACGAACGCCAGCGGCGCGCGGCAATTGTCCAGGCAGACGTGCTTGGCGGGCGTCCACTGGTAGACCCCGGCCGCGACGAGGGCGAGGGCGCCGACCGTCGGGTGCACGATGGCCATCGTCTCGTCGAGCCCGCCGGCGTCGTGCAGCTGCCAGTCGGCCAGCGTGGCGGCGAGGGCGCAGCAGGTCCAGACGAACAGATAGCCCAGCATGAACAGGAACGTGGACGGATAGACCCAGCGCTCGCGCACGAGCCGCTTCACGCGGGCGTACAGCAGCACGGACGGCGCGGCCGCCGGCAGCATCATCGCGGCGATGACGACGGTCCACAGCGCCAGCAGGCGCGCGAGGTCGTCCGCGTGGTACGGCCCGACCCGGAAATGGCCCGCGTTACCCGTCCCCAGCGGCGACAGGCGGCCGACGCGAAACAGCAGATACGCCCAGCACAGCGCCGCGAGCAGCACGAGCAGGGTGAGGACGACGGTGCGGTCGGCACCGGGGCGGCCGACGCCGCTGGCGCGGCTCATCGGGCGCGCGCTCCGGCCGGTTGCATCGTTGCGCTGTGTGCCATGGACATCTCCCGAAAAGTTGAGCTGTGATGCGGTTGAGTATCGACAGCGATTGGACCGCACCCGGCCGGCTGCGTTCGGAGGCGTCCTCAGCCGGCTATGCGGATTCCCCGTACAATCGTCGGATGAGTAAAACTGCAGCCGACTTACCTGTTGTACCGACCACACGCCCGGCCGCGCTGGGCGGCCTGGCGATCGCCATCGGCGGTGCCGTTCTGTTCTCCACGAAGGCCATCGTTGCCAAACTGCTGTACCGCTACCACATCGACGCCGTCACATTGATCGCGTTCAGAATGCTGTTCTCGCTTCCGGTGTTTGCGGCCGTGGCGGTGTGGAAGATGCGGACCGAGCCGCCGCTCGCCGTACGCGACCGCTGGCGTCTCGCCGGACTGGGCCTGATCGGCTACTACCTGTCGAGCTACCTCGATTTCCTCGGCCTGCAATACATCTCGGTGGGCCTGGAACGCCTGATCCTGTTCCTCACGCCCACGTTCGTCCTCCTGATCACGGCGCTCGTCTTCAAGCGCCGCATCGGCCGCGCGGAGTGGATCGCGCTGGCGCTGTCGTACTGCGGCATCGTGCTCGTGTTCGCGCACGACCTGAAGGGCGGCGGGGGGAGCACGGTCACGGGCTCGCTGCTGGTGCTCGGTTCGGCGGCGTGCTACGCGGCCTATCTGCTCGGCACGGGCGAGATGGTGCGCCGCATCGGCTCGCTGCGCCTCGTCGCGTACGCGATGTGCGTGTCGAGCGCCGCGTGCATCGCGCAGTTCTTCATCCTGCGGCCCGCCAGCATGCTGGTGCAGCCGCTGCCGGTTTACGGGCTCTCGCTCGTGAATGGGATATTCTGTACCATCTTCCCCGTCTTCATGACGATGGCGGCGGTCCAGCGCATCGGTGCGACGACGGCATCCCAGGCCGGCATGATCGGTCCGGTGTCGACGCTGTTCCTGGGCTGGGCGCTGCTGGGAGAACCGATCACGACCGTGCAACTGGCCGGAACGGGCCTGGTGCTGGGCGGGATCTATTTGCTGTCGAAGAAAAAAACACCCTGACAAACCGAAATGGAACGGAACATGAAACCTCGCATCGCCCTGATCGCCCACGACAAGAAAAAAGACGACATGATCGCCCTCGCCGCCGAGTACGTGGATTTCCTGCGCGGCTGCACGCTGTCGGCCACCGGCACCACGGGCGGCCGCCTGATCAACGAGCTGGGCCTGGAAGTGACGCGCATGCATTCCGGTCCCGTCGGCGGCGACCTGCAGATCGGCGCCCAGCTGGTCGAGGGCGAGATCGATTGCGTGATCTTCCTGCGCGACCCGATGACCCCGCAGCCGCACGAACCGGACATCAACGCGCTGGTCCGCGCCTGCGACGTGCACAACATCCCGTGCGCGACGAACGTGGCGAGCGCCCACCTGGTGCTGTCGCAACTGCAGTCGAAGGCCGACTGATTCCCGGGGAGAACGGTCATGACGACGGCAAAGGCGATCCGCTTCGCGCGCACCGGCGGGCCCGAGGTGCTGGAATACGTCGACGTCGAGGTCGGCGATCCCGGCCCCGGTGAGGCGCGCGTGCGCAACCACGCGATCGGCGTGAATTTCATCGATACGTATTTCCGCTCGGGCCTGTACCCGCTCGACCTGCCGAACGGCCTCGGCCAGGAAGGGGCGGGCGTCGTCGAGGCGGTGGGCGAGGGCGTCACGCACGTCAAGCCGGGCGACCGCGTCGCGTACGCGGCCCGTCCGAACGGCGCCTACAGCCAGCTGCGCGTGATGCCGGCCGACGTGCTCGTGCACCTGCCGGACGCCATCTCGTTCGAGACGGGCGCCGCGATGATGCTGCAGGGGCTGACCGTGCAATACCTCCTCAAGCAGACCCATGCCGTGCAGCCGGGCGAGACGATCCTGTTCCATGCGGCGGCCGGCGGCGTCGGGCTGATCGCGTGCCAATGGGCGCGGGCGCTGGGCGTGAACCTCATCGGCACGGTGGGGTCAAACGAGAAAGCGGCGCTGGCGCGGCAGCGCGGGGCGGCGCATGTCATCAACTATCGTGACGAGGATGTCGTGCAGCGCGTACTGGAGATCACGAACGGCGCAAAGGTGCCGGTCGTCTACGATTCGGTCGGCAAGGACATGTTCACGCGCTCGCTGGACTGCCTGCGGCCGCGCGGGCTGATGGTCAGCTTCGGCAATTCGTCGGGGCCGGTGCCGCCGTTCGCGCTGAACGAACTGGCATCGCGCGGCTCGCTGTACATCACGCGGCCCACACTGCAGTCGTATGCTGCCACGCGGGCGCAGCGGGACGCGATGGCGGCCGACCTGTTCGACGTCGTGGCGAGCGGTAAAGTGAGCATCGACATCCACCAGCGTTTTCCCCTCGCCGACGCGGCCCAGGCCCACATCGCCCTCGAAGGGCGCCGCACGACGGGCAAGACCATTTTGCTGCCATGAGAGAATTTAGCGACGACAACGAACCGCCGATCGATCCGCAACCTGCGGCGGAACCGCACTTCGGGCGCCTGCTCGTGGTGTTGATGCTGGCGGTGCTGCTGATTATCGGGATTACGTTCCTGTCCGAGGCGTATCTCGGCTAAGGTGTCAGCACGTCATTCCGGCGAAAGCGGGAATCCATGCTCCCGAAGTCGCGATTTCTGAGGCTCAGTATGGGTCCCCGCTTTCGCGGGGACGACGGTAGTGTCAGCCGTTCTGCCGCGGCTCCTGCTTCAACTCGATCACGCGCGACCCGCCATTCGGCCCCGGGAACCCCTCGAACGCACTCTGCACGAGGGCCGGCATCACGACCGGCGTCGACATCTGCCGGCTCACGTTACGCACCGTGACGTCGAACAGGCGCTTGCCATCCGCGGCCGACGCGATCGACAGCTGCAACTGGCGGTGGTAGCGGTGTTCTTCCTGCACGTCATAGGCCGGCACCGGACCCCAGAACGGATCGTAGAACGGGCTGTACCAGCCGCCCCAGTAGCGCCGGCGCCAGCCCATGTAGGCGAAGCGGGGCGAGTAGTACGTCGGCGCGAAGGTCGGGTACAGCACCTGCGTGGGCACGTCGATGGTCGAGAAGCGCATCGACACCTTCAGCGCGGGCGACCCCTGCGCCTCGTGGAAGCCGAGGCGGGCGAGCTGGGCGCGCACGAGGTTTTCGTAGCTCTGCAGCTCCAGCGTGTTGTCCTGCGGAGGCGGCGTCTCGAACGCATAGCTCTTGTCGGGCAGCTGGGCGGGCCACTGGTTGAAGGTGGTGACGTCACTGCGGATCGTCGTCGCGCAGCCGCCCAGCAACAGGCTCAGCGATGCGACCGCCGTGATCATGGTACGTTTCATGACGAGCTCCATCTATTCGGTTCCCGATGTGTCGGGTTTCAATTCCTGTAATCGGTCTTGTTCAGGAGACCATATTATTCCTGATGCGTGTTGTACGTCGATACATTTACGCGTGGTTACTACCTGTACATGGCGATACATTCGAAAGGTACGGATCGTGGTGTAAAGCTGTTGGTAAAATAAGCATCCCACCAACGGCTTTGCGGACTCCCGACCATGCGCACCGATACGCCCCAGACTATCTACCGGAAGGATTACACTGCCCCCAGCTACCTGGTCGATACCGTTGAACTCGGCTTCGACCTCGACCCCGCCCGTACCGTCGTCGCCAACCGGATGACGGTGCGCCGCAACCCTGCCAGCGCGCAGCGCGAAATCGAGCTGTACGGCGAAGACATCGAACTGGTGACCTTGCGCCTGAACGGCCGCACGCTGGGCGAGGGCGATTACGTGATCGAAGGCACCCTGCTGCGCATCCCCAACGCCCCGGAAGAAGCGACGCTGGAAATCGAGACTATCTGCGTTCCGGAGAGCAATACTACCCTCAGCGGCCTGTACACGTCCAATGGCAGCTTCTATACGCAGTGCGAAGCCGAAGGTTTTCGTCGGATCACCTACTTTCCAGACCGCCCGGACGTGATGGCGCGCTTCACCGTCATGCTGCGCGCCGACAAGGACAAGTACCCGGTGCTGCTGTCGAACGGTAACCTGATCGAAGAAGGCGACCTCGACAATGGCCGCCACTACGCGCTGTGGGAAGACCCGTTCAAGAAACCGTCGTACCTGTTCGCCCTCGTCGCTGCGCGCCTCGTCTGCCAGGAAGAGAACTTCGAACTGGCCGACGGCCGCACCGCGCTGCTGCAGGTCTGGGTGGAAGAGGGCAATCTCGACAAGACGGACTACGCGATGCAGTCGCTGAAGCACAGCATCCGCTGGGACGAGGAACGCTGGAACCTGGAACTCGACCTGGACCGCTTCATGATCGTCGCCGTGGGCGACTTCAACATGGGCGCGATGGAAAACAAGGGCCTGAACATCTTCAACACGAAGTTCGTGCTGGCCAATCCGCGCGTCGCGACGGACGTCGACTTCCAGGGCATCGAGGCCGTCGTCGGCCACGAATACTTCCACAACTGGACGGGCAACCGCGTCACCTGCCGCGACTGGTTCCAGCTGTCGCTGAAGGAAGGCCTGACCGTGTTCCGCGACCAGGAATTTTCGGCCGACATGATCGGCACGAACACGGGCCGCGCCGTCACCCGCATCGACCAGGTGCGCACCCTGCGCCAGGCCCAGTTTCCGGAAGACGCGGGCCCGATGGCCCACCCGGTCCGCCCCGACTCCTTCGTCGAGATCAATAATTTTTATACCGTCACCGTCTACGAGAAGGGCGCCGAAGTCGTGCGCATGGTCCAGACCCTGCTGGGCCGCGAGGCTTTTCGCAAGGGCATGGACCTGTACTTCCAGCGCCACGACGAGCAGGCCGTCACGTGCGACGATTTCCGCCTGGCGATGGCCGATGCCAACGGCCGCGACCTGACGCAGTTCGAGCGCTGGTACAGCCAGGCCGGCACGCCGGTCGTGCAGGCCGAGACGCGTTGGGACGAGCAGGCGCAGACGTACACGCTGCGCTTGATCCAGTCGTGCCCGTCGACGCCGGGCCAGCCGGAAAAGCTGCCGTTCCACATCCCGGTCGCCGTCGGCCTGCTGGGCCGCGACGGCCGCGACCTGCCGCTGACCGTGGATGGCAAGAACCTCGGCACGACGGCCGTGCTGGAGCTGACGGACAGCGACCAGACCTTCGTCTTCACGGGCGTGACGGAACAGCCGACGCCGTCGATCCTGCGCGACTTTTCCGCGCCCGTGATTCTGAAGCACGGCTACAGCGATGCCGAACTGGTGCACCTGTTCAGCCACGACAGCGACCCCGTCAACCGCTGGGAAGCGGGCCAGCGCCTCGCGATGAGCCGTCTGCTGAAGCTGACCGGGCAGGTGGCCGGCGCCGGCAACGTCGTCGACAGGCTCGACCTGGACGACACGTTCGTCGACGCCATGCGCAAGATCCTCGTGGACGACACGCTCGATCCGTCCTTCCGCGAGCAGGCGCTGCTGCTGCCGACGGAATCGATGATCGCCGACCAGCTGGACGTCGTCGACCCGCTCGCCATCCACCTGGCGCGCCAGTTCGTCCGCGCCGACATCGGCGCGCGCCTGCGCACCGAGCTGCTGGCCCAGTACGACGCCAACCAGACGCCGGGCGAGTACAGCCCGGACGCGGAATCGATCGGCAAGCGCGCCCTGAAAAACCTCGCGCTGGCCTATCTGAATGCCGCGCCGGACGAGGCCAGCCTGGCCCTCGCGCAAAAACAGTTCGACGGCGCCACGAACATGACGGACCGCGTGGCGGCACTGTCGGCACTCGTGCATGCGCGCGCGCCCGCGGCCGCCGATGCGCTGCAACGCTTCTACGACGAATTCCAGGGTGAAGCGCTGGTCGTGGACAAATGGTTCGCGATGCAGGCCGCGGCCCCCACCACGGACGTCGCTCGCGTACGCGAATTGATGACGCACAAGGCCTTCACCTTGAGGAACCCGAACCGTGCGCGCAGCCTGGTGTCTACCTTCTGTGCCGGCAATGCGGTGGGCTTCCACGCGCCGGACGGCAGCGGCTACGGCTTCTGGGCCGAGCAGGTGATCGCGCTGGACGCGCTGAACCCGCAGGTCGCCAGCCGCCTGGCCCGCGCGATGGACCGCTGGCGCCGCTACACGCCGGACCTGCAGGCCCACATGAAGCGGGCGCTGCAGCAGGTCGCGGGGCAGGCGAAGCTGTCGAACGACGTGCGCGAAGTGGTCAGCAAGGCCCTCGCCAACTAAGAATTCATTTACATAACCAAAGGAAGTCCATGAAACGTGTCAGCCTGACGCAATACCTCGTCGAGGAACAGCGTCTCCACAACAATATCCCGGCATCGCTGCGCCTCCTGATCGAGGTGGTGGCCCGCGCCTGCAAGACCATTTCCCACTCGGTCGGCAAGGGTGCGCTCGGCGACATCCTCGGCAGCGCGAACACGGAAAACATCCAGGGCGAGGTGCAGAAGAAGCTCGACGTGATCTCCAACGAGATCCTGCTCGAAGCCAATGAATGGGGCGGCCACCTGGCGGCGATGGCATCGGAAGAAATGGAATCCATCCACCCGATCCCGAACCGCTATCCGATGGGCGAATACATGCTGCTGTTCGATCCGCTGGACGGCTCGTCGAACATCGACGTCAACGTTTCCATCGGCACCATCTTCTCCGTGCTGAAGGCGCCGGAAGGGATGACGGCCCCGACCGAAGCCGACTTCATGCAACCGGGCAGCCAGCAGGTCGCGGCCGGCTATGCCGTGTACGGCCCGCAGACGATGCTGGTGCTGACCACGGGCGCGGGCGTCAACTGCTTCACCCTGGACCGCGAGATGGGTTCGTGGGTGCTCACGCAGAAGGACCTGCAGATCCCGGAAGAGACGAAGGAATTCGCCATCAACATGTCGAACCAGCGCCACTGGTATCCGCCGGTCACGCGCTATGTCGATGAAATGTTGGCCGGCAAAACCGGTCCGCGCGGCAAGGATTTCAATATGCGCTGGATCGCCTCGATGGTGGCCGACGTGCACCGCATCCTGAACCGCGGCGGCATCTTCATGTACCCGGCCGACCAGCGCGACCCGTCGCAGCCGGGCAAGCTGCGCCTGATGTACGAAGCGAACCCGATGGCGTTCATCGTCGAGCAGGCGGGTGGCGCCGCGACGGACGGCCGCCAGCGCATCCTCGACATCGCGCCGCAGAAACTGCACCAGCGCGTGCCCGTGTTCCTGGGCTCGAAGAGCGAGGTGGAGCGCGTGACGAGCTACCACCAGGAATAATTTTCAGCGTGTCCGCATAAAATTGCCGAGTCGGACTAGCAAGTTTGGGAAGTTGTTGTTAGAATGCGGGCTCCTTCGCGCTGCAGCTCATCTGATGAGCGAAGCACGCGAGACCTCGGGTCGCCAACAGTCTGATGGCAGGTAGCACGGACACAGGTTAAACGGTTGTTCCGGTTTAGCCGCTGTAGCTCAGTCGGTAGAGCAGCGCATTCGTAATGCGAAGGTCACCAGTTCGATTCCGGTCAGCGGCACCAACACAGTGAGAAGGGCCACCCAAGCGGGTGGCCCTTTTTGCTTTTGGTTCTAGTCATAAATTCTTCCCTGCATCCTCCTCTCGGGCCGGTTCGCGCCTCGTCTTGTTGTCGTCATGCTGAAAATTGCGTCTAAAACAAATGGTCGGTGCAAGAAATGATGTTATATTTGCAGGATTGTTAAGTATTTGGTGCGTATTTTTTGGTGAATTTTGCTATTGTTACTACAACGGTTTTCCTGTGGTAACGCGCATGGACCGGCATCCGCGCTCCGTGCGGTAACCCAGCCCCGACCGGTCGCCATGCTCTTCAATTCCTTCACCTTCCTGTTCCTGTTCCTGCCTGTCACCGCCATCGGCTACTTCCTGCTGGCACGCCGGAGCCACGTCCAGGCTGCCGGTTGGCTGGCGCTCGCGTCGCTGACGTTCTATGGCTGGTGGAGCTATTACTACATTCCGCTGCTGCTGGGCTCCATCGTCTTCAACTACTGGATGGGGCAGCGCATCGGGCATGCGGCCGGTCCCGCGCGCAAGCGGTGGCTGACGGCGGCCGTGGCCACCGACCTGGGCCTGCTCGCCTATTACAAATACGCCGACTTCTTCATCTCGGGCGCGAACCGGTTGGCCCACGCCGACATCCCGCTGCTGCACGTCGTGCTGCCGATCGGTATTTCCTTCTTCACGTTCACCCAGATCGCCTATCTCGTCGACACCTGCCAGGGCAAGGTCAAGGAAGCGCGCTTCCTGCACTACGTGCTGTTCATCACCTATTTCCCGCACCTGATCGCGGGCCCCGTGCTGCACCACGCGGAGATGATGCCGCAGTTCGACAAGCCTGCCAGCTACCGCTTTTCGTTCCAGGACTTCGCGGTCGGCCTCAGCATTTTCGCGATCGGCCTCGCCAAGAAAGTCCTCATCGCGGACAACCTGGCGCCGCATGCCAACTTCCTGTTCGACATGGCGGACATCTTCTCGCTCGCGAACGCGTGGGGCGGCGTGCTGGCGTATGCGTTCCAGCTGTACTTCGACTTTTCCGGCTACTCCGACATGGCGATCGGCATCTCGCTGATGTTCGGCATCCGCCTGCCGCTGAACTTCGATTCGCCCTATAAAGCCGCCAATATCGTCGATTTCTGGCGCCGCTGGCACATGACCCTGTCGCGCTTCCTGCGCGACTACCTGTACGTGCCGCTGGGCGGCAACCGCAAGGGGCCCGTGCGCCGCTACGTCAACCTGCTGGCGACGATGCTGCTGGGCGGCCTGTGGCATGGCGCCGGCATGAACTTCGTCATCTGGGGCGCGCTGCACGGGATCTACCTCGTCATCAACCACGGCTGGAACGCGGTGGCGGGCAGGCTGCGCCTGCCGCGCGGCCGCGCCTGGGCCGTGTTCAGCTGGGCGCTGACGTTCGCGGCGGTGTGCGTGGCGTGGGTGTTCTTCCGCGCCACCAGCTTCGACAAGGCGATGACGATCCTGCACGGCATGGCCGGCCTGGACGGCATCGGCCTGCCGGCGTCGATCGGCCAGCAGCTCGGACCGCTGAAGGCACTGCTCGAGCAATGGGGCGTGACGTTCTACCTGGGCGGCGGGTCGCGCTTCATCGAGACGTGGCAATGGGTCGTCATCGGCGGCTTCATCGCGTTCTGCCTGCCCAATACCCAGCAGATCATGGGCCGCTACGAAGCGGCGCTCGGCACGATGGCCGGGCCGCGGCTGGCCGCCCGCTGGCAGATCTGGCAGCCGTCGCGGCGCTGGAGCTTCTACATCGGGGCGATCCTGCTCGGCAGCCTGCTGTCGCTCAGCCGCCCCGCCGAATTCCTGTATTTCCAGTTCTGATGCGGGGCGCCCATGGAACAGATCCGACGCTATGACGACGACACCGGGGTGACGGCCGGCGCGGCCGCGCCGGCCGCCGCCGCGGTACAACCCCAGGCGTCCTACCGGCGCTTTACCGCGTGGTGCGGCGCGGTCGTCGGCGCCGGCGTGCTGCTGGTCACGGGCTTCGTGGCCGTCATCGACCCGTACCACCTGTACGGGTTCGTCGACAGTCCGGCACTGAACCATGTGAAGCCGCTGCCGGAACAATACCGCGAGCAGATCAAGCTGGCCCAGGCCACGGCCGTGCGGCCCGACCTGATCCTGCTGGGGAATTCGCGCGTCGAAGTCGGCCTCGATCCGGACAGCCCGCAGGTGAGCGCGCATGGCCGCACGGCCTACAATATGGGGCTGTCGGGCACGAGCCTGACCGTCTCCCAGCGCATGTACGCGCGACTGCGCGGGAGCGCCGCGCCGGCCGCGATGGCCGTGATCGGCGTCGAGTTCCTGGACTTCCTCGTCAAGCCGGACGAGGCCCCGGCCCCGGCCCCGCCCGCGTCCGGAGCACCGTTGTCGTGGCAATGGCGGTTCGATACGCTGTTCTCGATCAAGTCCGTGTCCGACGCGCTGCGCACCGTGCGCCTGCAGAACGCGGCGGATCCGGAAACCATGACGGGGCGCGGCCAGACGCCGCTGCGCAACTACAATCAGTTCGCGCGCCAGGAAGGTTATTACGCGATCTTCCAGCAAAAGGCCGGGGACAACGCGAAAAACCTCGTGCGCAAGCCGCACAACCTGTTCGTTGCTGGCACGAACCGTTCGGAAAGCATCGATCGCCTGCGCACGCTGCTGGACACGATGGCGCGCGACCGCACCGAGGTGCACCTGGTGATCTACCCGTACCACGCGCAGCTGATGGCCATGTTCGAGGAAGCGGGCATGCAATCCACGATGGACGACTGGAGGCAGTTGCTGGTGCGCGAGGCGGACGCCGTGCGCGCCCGCTATCCGAATGCCCGCATCGACGTGTGGGACTTCAGCGGCTATGGCGGCGTGCGCTGCGAACGCATCCCCGCCCCCGGCGACACGCGCACGGCGACGCGCTGGTACTGGGAAGCCGGCCATTTCAAGTCGACCCTGGGCGAGCGCATCCTGCAGCGCGTCCTCGGCGGCGAAACGGCGTTCGGCTTCCGCCTCGGCGCGGACACCTTGGCCGCCAACCGCCAGCGCATCGCCGCCGAGCGCGCGCAATGCGCCGGTGACTATCCGCAAGTCTTTGCCGGTGCGCGCGACCTGGTCGCGAACGCCCGCGCGTCCGCGCCCTGAGCGTCCCGCTCGCTTCCGTCCTGCGCTTTGTTATGCAGCGCACAGTCCGGATCGACTAAAAGTTATATTTTTTTTATTGAGACACCGCATTGCGTCGGTGTCGCTCCGACATCGCGCTTGGGCGCGACGTGAAGGACCGCCTATCGGTCGAACTTTTGAACGGATGCACGGTCAAGAAGATCGGTTATCTCCGCATTGGTCAAAAATCTTACAAGAGGAATTCATCATGGATAATCAGAAGTCGAGCGAAGCAAAAGGCAGCAACCTGGGTTTGGGCAACCAGGGCAAGGACAGCAACCTGCCGAACGCCAGCGGCTCGGGCAATATGGGCAGCACGGCCGGTTCGGGCAGCCTGAACAAGAGCAGCCAACAGAACCAGGGCAAGGATCAGCAGAGCTCGACAACCGGCAGCAGCACCGGCGGCGCCACCGCATCCAGCACCGGCGCCGTGGGCGGCACCAGCAATGCCGGCAACGCATCGTCGTCGGGTCCGGGTTCCATGGGGTCGATGAGCGCCTCGGGCTCCAGCGCCAGCGGCACGAACTCGAGCATCGGCGGCAGCTCGCTGGGTTCGAGCGGCAGCGGCAGCCAGAACAGCCAGAGCACCGGCGCCGCCACCGGCTCGGGTGTGGGTGGCGATTCGAAGGACCTGGGTGCGCAAGTGAATGCCCGCGCACAGGGCCTGCACGAGTCGATCGACAAGGCCGCCGACGCCGCGAAGCCGATGGTCGACAAGGCAGTCAACAGCGTGCAGCCGGTCGTCGACCGCCTGGCATCCAGCGCCCACGCCGGCGTCGACAAGCTGCAGGGCGTGCTGAGCGGCGCCTCGCTGAACCTGGGCCAGCGCCAGCAACAGCTGACCGACGCCTACGGCCAGTGGAAGGAAGCCAGCTTCGAGTACGTGCGCCAGAAACCGGGCACGGCCATCGCCATCGCCGCGGCCGCCGGCTTCGTGCTGGCCAAGCTGCTGGGTGGCCGCAACCGCGACTATTAATTACACCGTCGTCCCCGTGCAATTACGCCGTCGTTCCCGCGCAAGCGGGAATCCATGCTGAGTGTCCTATCAAGCTCGGTATGGGTTCCCGCCTCCGCGGGAACGACGGGAGAAGGCCGCAAGTGCCAATAGCCCACCCCCCAGCATCATCCACGCCCCCGGCTCCGGCACGGGCGGCCCCGGCGTGATGATCAGCATCGTCCCCGCGCCGAACAAGTAGTAATCGTCCACCGGGTAGTCGTGCCCGTAACTCGACCTGGCCACGTAGCGGTCGCCGCTCACGAACTCTTCCGTGTGATATTCCAGCTGGGTCGCGTCGTTGTCGCGCCAGCTCGCGGTGATGTCGAGGGTGTCGCTGGCGGGGCGGAAAGCAAAGACGTCGAGCTGGCAATCATGGTCGACGGTCCCGCCGCCGCATCTGGCGAAGTCGCCGGACCACAGCCGCATGGTCATCCACAGCGAATCCAGCTCGGATTCATGGATGACGCCGTCCCCGTCGGCGTCCTCGCCGACGATCCTGCCCGTCACGGCCACGTCGGTGCGCAGCATGCCGGGATCGTGATAGTCGTAGAAACCGCGGTATTCGAAGTCCCACGCCGACGGTGCGGCGTGGGCGGCGGAGCACAGCAGCAGGGCACCGCCCAGCAGGGTTGGGATCTTCATCGCGCAAGGCTAGACCGATGGCGCCGCCCGCGGCGCCACCTTGCCTGCGTTCATTTCACCACGGTTTCCCGGCTCGGCACCGGCGGATGCGGATGCCGCCGCAGCCGCTGCGCCTGGCGTCCGAACCAGTGCTCGATGTCGTCGACGTACGTGAACACGGCCGGCACCACCAGCAGGCTCAGCAAGGTCGACGTGATCAGGCCGCCGATCACCGCGACCGCCATCGGCGAGCGGAAGCTCGGATCGCCCGACAGGCCCAGCGCCAGCGGCAGCATGCCGGCGCCCATCGCGATCGTCGTCATGACGATCGGGCGGCTCCGCTTGTGGCAGGCGTCGACGAGCGCGTCGAAGCGGTTCATGCCGGCCTTGCGCGCGAGGATCGCGTAGTCGACGAGCAGGATCGAGTTCTTCGTCACGATCCCCATCAGCATGATCAGGCCGATCATCGTCGGCATCGACAGCGCGTTACGCGTGAGCAGCAGCGCGACGAATGCGCCGCCGATCGACAGCGGCAGCGCCGCGAGGATCGTCACCGGCTGCAGGAAGTCCGTGAACAGCAGCACCAGCACGCCGTAGATGCACAGCACGCCGATCAGCATCGCGAGGCCGAAGCTGGCGAACAGGTTCTGCATCTCCTGCGCGTCGCCCAGCTCCGCGATCGACACGTTCGGCGGCAGGTTCTTCAGCGCGGGCAGGGCGCGCGCTTCCGCGTTCACCTCGCCCAGCGAGCGGCCATTGAGCTCCACTTCCAGCGTCACGTTGCGGCTGCGGTTCAGGCGGTCGATCTGCGCCGGGCCGCTTTCCATCGTGATGGTCGCCACGTTCGCCAGCAGCACGGGGCCGTTCTTGCCGGGCACCGTCAGGCGGCCGATGGCGTCGAGGTCCGCGCGCACCGTGTCCGGCAGTTTCACGCGGATGGGTACCTGGCGCTCCGACACGTTCATCTTCGACAGCACCTGGTCGTAGTCGCCGGCGGTCGCCACGCGCACGGTCTCGCCGATGCTGGCGGCCGTCACGCCCAGGTCCGCGGCGCGCGCAAAATCGGGACGCACGATGATCTCCGGGCGCACGAGCGACGCGCTGGAACTGACGTTGCCGACGCCGTGCAGCGTGCGCAGTTCGCGCTCGGCGCGGCGGGCGGCGGCCGTCAGCGCGACCGGATCCTCGCTGCGCAGCACGAGCTGCATCTTGACGCCCGTGTCGGGCGGGCCGACCGTGAAGCGGGCGCCGGGGACGTCGGCCAGGCGCGCGCGCAGCGCCGATTCGACGGCCGACAGCTTTTCCTTGCGGTCCGCGCGCGCGACGGTGGTCACCGTCAGCACGGCGCGCCGCGCTTCGGCCGCCGCGCCGGGCGCGAACGCGTCGCCGCTGGAACCGCCGCCGATGGAGCTGAACACGCCCTTGACGTTCGGCGTGCCCATCGCCACCTGGCGCACGCGCTCCGCGACGGCGCGTGTCTCCGCCAGCGTGGAGCCGGGCGGCAGCTCGACGTTGATCTGCGTTTGCGAGCGGTCGGCGGGCGGCACGAAGCCGGTCGGCAGCAGCGGCACGAGCGAGATCGAGCCGACGAAGAACAGCGCGGCCGCGATCATCGTCAGGCCGCGGTGGCGCAGGCACCACTGCATCGTGCGCATGTAGCGGCGCATGATCGCGCCGTCGCGCTCCTCCGCGTGCGGCAGCGGTTTCAGGAGATACGCGGCCATCATCGGCGTCAGCAGGCGCGCGACGAGCAGCGACGCGAGGATCGCCAGCACGGCCGTCCAGCCGAACTGCTTGAAGAACTTGCCGGGGATGCCGCTCATGAACGCGGTCGGCAGGAACACGGCGACAAGCGAGAACGTCGTCGCGATCACGGCCATGCCGATTTCGTCGGCCGCTTCCAGCGCGGCCTGCATCGGCGTTTTCCCCATGCGCAGGTGGCGCGAGATGTTCTCGATCTCGACGATCGCATCGTCCACGAGCACGCCGACGACGAGCGCCAGCGACAGCAGCGTGACCATGTTCAGCGTGTAGCCGAACAGGTACTGGCCGAGGAACGCGGGAATCACGGACAGCGGCAGCGCGGCCGCCGCGACGAGCGTGGCGCGCCAGTCGCGCAGGAACCACCACACGACGAGCACCGCGAGCACGGCGCCTTCGTACAGCATTTCCATCGACGCGTCGAAGTTGTCCTCGACGGGCGCCGCGTTGTCGATCGTTTCGCGCAGCACGACGTTGCCGTGCTTTTGCCGCAGCTCGGCGACCGCCTTGCGCACGCCGTTCGCGACGTCCATCTCGCCGGCGCCGCGCGTGCGGAAGATTTCGAAGGCGACGACCGGCTTGCCGTCCTGCTCGGCGATGGCGCGCGGTTCCGCGACCGTGTCGGACACCGCCGCGATCTCGTCCAGGCGCACGTGGCGGCCGTCCGGCAGCGGGATCTCCATGCGCGCCAGTTCCTGCGCCGTCTGCACGGTCGCCAGGGTGCGCACGGATTGCTCGGCGCCGCTGACGTCCCCGCGGCCGCCCGGTTCCTCGCGCTGCACGTTGCGCAGCAGGCGCGAGACGTCCAGCGCCGACACGCGCAGCGCGGCCATCTTTTGATCGTCGAGCTCCACGCGCACTTCGCGGTAGACGCCACCCACGCGCTTGACCGCGCCCACGCCCGGCACGCTGAGCAGGCGCTTGGACACCGTGTTGTCGACGAACCAGCTCAGGTCGGGCGCATCGAGCGCCGGCTTGCCGTGCGCGTCGGCCGCCTGCGCCGTGAACGTGAGCACGACGCGGCCCGCGGTCGTCGTCTTGGTCACGCTCGGGTCGCGCATCTCCGCGGGCAGGTCGGCGCGCACGCGCGAGACGGCGTCGCGCACGTCGTTGACGGCGTCCGACAGGTCTTTCTCGAGGATGAACTCGACGGTGATCGTGGCCACGCCGTCCAGCACGCGCGCATAGATGTTCTTGACGCCCTGGAGTGTAGCGACCGAGTCCTCGATCTTGCGCGCCACCTCCGTCTCCAGCTGCGCCGGTGCGGCGCCGTCGAGCGTCGCGACGACGGTGACGATGGGCAGTTCGATGTCCGGGAAGTCCTGCACCTTGTTCGCCTTGAACGCCAGCACGCCGGCGAACGTGAGGAGGGCGAACAGCATGATCGCCGGGATCGGGTTGCGGATCGAGAGCGCGGAAAAATTCATGACCGTGCCCTCAACGCGCCGCCAGCGTCGGCACGTTGCGTACCAGGTCGCCGTCGTTGAGGAAGCCGGCGCCGCTCGTGACGACCAGCGCGTCCGCGGGCAGGCCGTCCGTCACTTCGACGCGGTCGCCGAGGCGGCGGCCCGTCGTGACTTTCAACTGGCTCACGCGGCCGTCCGCATTCAGGCGGAATACGTACGCGAAGCCGTCGCGCACGGCGACGGCCTGCTGCGGCACCGTCAGCGCGGAAGACTCTCCCAGCGCGAACTGGCCGCTGGCGAACATGCCGGCCTTCAGCGGCGCATTGGCCGACAGCGCCGGCGGCAGGTCGACGTAGACGAGGGCGACGCGGCTCTGCGCATCGACGGTCGGCGCGACGGTGCGCACGCGGCCCTGCACCTTCGTGCCGCCGGCCGCCTGCACGACGGCCTTCTGGCCCGGCTTGACGCGCGGGAGCTCGGCGGCCGTCACCTCGGCGCGCCATTCCAGGCGGCCCTGGCGGATCATGCGGAACATCTCCGCGCCCACGCCGGCGACGGCGCCCACGGTGGCGTTGCGCGCGGAAATCACGCCGGCATCCGGCGCCACGACCTTCGTGTACTTCAGGCGCAGCTGTTGCTGGGCCAGCGTCGCCTTCGCCGATGCGACGCGCGCGGCGGCCGTGCGCTCGGTCGTCATGTATTGCGTGATCTGCTGTTCGCTGAGCGCGCCCGAGCTTTGCAGGGCGCGCGCCCGCTTCGCATCGGCGCGGGCGGCGGACGCATTCGCCTCCGCTTCCTGGAGGGCGGCTTTCGCTTGCGCGACGTCCGCCTCGACCGGCGCCGAATCGAACACGGCGAGCACCTCGCCCTTCTTGACGACGTCGCCCACGTTGACCTTCACCTCCTGCAAGCGCAGGCCGTTCGACTCGCTGCCGATCACCGCTTCCTGCCACGCGGCGACGTTGCCGTTGGCGGCGAAGCTGAGCGGCAGGCGTGACTGCTCCGGCTTCGCCGTCGTGACGGTCAGCGCGGGGCGCGGCGCCGCCGCCTTCTTGTCGTCGGCGGCATTGCTGGAGACGAGGACGCCCACGGTGCTGGCCAGGATGGCGGCGATGGAGACGGCGAGGGCGGGCCGGGACATGCGGCGGAGTTGGGCGGGAGTCATGGCGTTCAAAGTAGATGGATGCCGAAGCGTTTCAGCAGAAGGGCGAACAGGAGCAGGCTGGCCACCGTGATCGCGACCCCGGCGCCCAGCGCGGGCCAGAAGCCGAAGCGGGCCAGCAGCCAGGGGAAGGCGGCGAACATGGGGAGCGTCGGTACCACGTACCACAGCGTGTACCACGCGTGATTGGCGATCTTTTCCTCGGGCTGGTGCTCGACGTGCAGCCAGATCAGGGTCAGCACGGTCACGAGCGGCAGGGACGCGACCAGGCCCCCGAGGCGATCGGAGCGCGCGGCAGCTTCCGACACCAGGACGACAACGGCGGCGGTGATGAGGTATTTCAGCACGATCCAGAGCATGGCGAAACCAGAAGTCAAACTGCGACAGTGTAACAAAGCACACTCGAGGACGCCTGTTCCGTATGGTCCCGGCTGTCATGTTCCGTTACAAATCCTTACCACTGAAACGTCGCGTCGATATTCCCGCTCATCCATTCGCGGTTAAATGGCGGTCAACATGAAGCTCAACACGATCCGACGCGCATCGCTTGCCCTGCTGGCCGCCGCCTTGATGGCGACGAATGCCGCATCGGCCGCTGATGCCGCATCTGCTCCGGATGTACAGGCGCTGCACGTGCTGAACCGCCTCGCATACGGACCGCGTCCCGGCGACGTCGAGCGCGTGGCGCAGATGGGCGTGCAGCGCTGGATCGACCAGCAGCTGCACCCGGAGACGATCCCGCTGCCGGCCGACCTGAACGCACGCCTGGCGGCACTGCACACCGTGAATCGCAGCGCGGGCGCATCGCTGGCCGAGTTCCTGGAACTGCGGCGCGACGTGCGGATGGACGACGCGGGGGCGAAACAGCGCCGGCGCGAGGCCGGGATGCGCGTGGCGCGCCAGGCCGCGGAAGCCCGGCTGCTGCGCGCCGTCGAGAGCCCGCGCCAGCTGGAAGAGGTCATGGTCGACTTCTGGTACAACCATTTCAACGTCTTCGCCGGCAAGGGCATGGCCCGCGCGCTGGTGACGAGCTACGAACGCGACGCGATCCGACCATACGCGCTGGGTTCCTTCCGTGCGCTGCTGGGCGCGACGGCGAAGCATCCGGCGATGCTGTTCTACCTCGATAACGTCGTGTCGTCGGCGCCGCGCCCGGATGCGAAGGGAAAAGCGCGTGGCCTGAACGAGAACTATGCGCGCGAGCTGATGGAGCTGCACACGCTGGGCGCGGACGGCGGTTACACGCAGCGCGACGTGACGGAGCTGGCGCGCATGCTGACCGGGTGGACGTTCGACCAGAAGCGTCTCGCGCGCACGGGCGAGACATTCCGCTTCGACGCCGGCCGCCACGATGCCGGCGCCAAGACGTGGCTGGGCCGCGCGATCGCGCCCGCCGGCGAGCAGGAAGGGGAGTTTGCGCTGGACGTGCTGGCCATGCATCCCGCCACGGCGCGCCACGTGAGCCGCGAGCTGGCGCAGTACTTCGTCAGCGACGAGCCGCCACCAAGCCTCGTCGACCGCATGGCGGCCACGTGGCAGGCGTCGCAGGGCGATATCCGCGCCGTGCTGGCGACGCTGTTCGCGAGCCCCGAATTCATGGACGCGGGGAGCGTCGGCGCGAAGTTCAAGACGCCTTACCAGTACGTGGTCTCGGCCCTGCGGGCAAGCGGTGTGCAGGTGGCGAACGTGGGGCCGCTCGTGAACACGATGAACCAGTTGGGCATGCCGTTGTACGGCTGCCAGACGCCGGACGGGTACAAGAACACGCAGGACGCGTGGCTGAACCCGGACGCGCTGACGCGGCGCATCGCCTTCGCGAGCGCGCTGGCGGGCGGCAGGCTGCCGCTGGCGACGGTGCCGGCCGATGCGCCGGCGGGGCCCCTCGATCCGGCCCGGCTGCAGGCGACGCTGGCCGGATCGATCTCGCCGCGCACGCTGGGCATCGTCCAGCGCAACCCGGACAACCTGCGGGCCGCCATGCTGCTCGGCAGCCCCGATTTCATGCAGCGCTGATTCCATCGGAGGATCTCATGCGACGCAGGCATTTTCTCAACGCGGTGGGCGCCGGCCTCCTGCTGCCTGTCGGCCGCGGCGCCTGGGCCGTGAGCGCAGCGGCCGCCGGCCCCACGAACAGGAAGCTCGTCGTCGTGATGCTGCGCGGCGCCGTCGACGGCCTGAACGTCGTGGCGCCCGTCGGCGACGAGAACTATCTGCGCCTGCGGCCCACGATCGGCCTCGCGGCACCCGGGATGGAGGGCGGGGCGCTGGACCTGGACGGCTACTTCGGCCTGCACCCCGCGCTGGCCAGCCTGCAGCCGCTGTGGGCCGCGCGCAAGCTCGCGTTCGTGCACGCCAGCGGTTCGCCGGACGCGACGCGTTCCCACTTCGACGCGCAGGACTACATGGAATCCGCGACGCCGGGCCGCAAGAACACGCCGGACGGCTGGATGAACCGTCTCGTGGCCGCGCTGCCCGGCCCGCAGTCGCCGAGCCGGCTGCTGGGCATCGGCCCCGTGCTGCCGCGCATCCTGTCCGGCCAGGCCGCGGCCGTGAACCTGCCGAACGTCGCCGCCGCCGCGCGCGCTGACCTGCTCGACCGGCCGGCCGTCAAGGCCGCGTTCGACGAACTGTATGCGAACCACCCCCGCTTCGGGCGCGCGTACGCGGACGGGCGCGCGGCCCACCGCGAAGTCATGGACGCCCTTGAGAGTCGCGAGATGCTGGCGGCCGACCGCGGCGCGCCGCTGCCGAACGGTTTCCCCGACGATGCCGCCCGCCTGGCGGGCCTGATGCGCAACGATCCGAAGATCCAGCTGGCGTTCGTCGCGCTGGGCGGCTGGGACACGCACGCGAACCAGGGCGCCGCGACCGGCCAGCTCGCGAACCGTCTCGCACCGCTGGGGCAGGGCCTGGCCGTGCTGGCCGAGCGCCTTGGTCCATTGTTCGACGACACGGTGGTCGTCGTGATGTCGGAATTCGGCCGCACGGCACGCGAGAACGGCAACGGCGGCACCGACCATGGTCACGGCAATGCGATGTGGGTCATGGGCGGCAAGGTGCGCGGCGGCAGGGTTTATGGCGACTGGGAAGGCGTCGGCGATGCGAAACTGAACGAGGGCCGCGATTTGCCGGTCTTTACCGACTTTCGTTCGGTGTTAGCGCAAATATCGGAAGAACATTTAATGTTAGGCGACAAGCGTCTGGAACAGGTCTTTCCCGCAATGCCGCAAAAACGTGCTGGATTCCGTATCGTTGGTGCGTAAGTCTCTACTCTAGAGGCCGCCCTCTACATATAGTAGTTCTACCGTATTGCGGTGCACAAAAATTGGGACTATAGTTGTACCTGTCTCCTCCAGATTTTCTCCGAAAACCTGGATTCAGCCCGCACCGCAAGGTCGCGGGCTTTTTTTTTTATCAGAAATTGTCCGACGCTAACATTTGTAGACGCATGCGATGCCGCATGCCTTTCTTTTGTTCAGTCGGGGACGCGCGGCGCAAACGGCCGCGCGGAGGGCAGTCTCAGGCGCCGGTCGTTTCGGCGTCGTCGCCCTGGAAAGCACCGGCGCGCCAGGTCAGCACGAGCGTGTCGCGGTGACCATCGGCGCCGATGGGCTGGATCGGCGTCGATTCGTGGATGACGGACGCGTCGTCCAGCAGCAGCAGCGTCCACGGTTCCGTCATCGTGAAGCGCTGGCCTTTCGGGCCGTTCGCCTCGAACACGCGCGTCTCGCCACCCTTGATGTTCGCGCGCCCGATCAGGATGACGGCAACGAAGTCGACGCCGTCGCGGTGCGCGCCTTCGGGCGTGGGGCGGCCGATGCCGTCGGCGGTATCGATGCGGAACTGGTGCGCCTCGACGTACCAGGTCTGCCGGCCCTTCACCTGCGAGCACACGGCGCCCAGCGCGCGCAGCAACTTGGGCCAGGCCGGCTGCTCGACGGTGGACGGCTCGATGGGCACGAACAGGCGGTGCATGCCGCCGTGCAGGGCGTTGTACTCGACCGGCTGCCAGTGCGCGCGGTGCGGGCTCTGCGCGAGGGTCGCGCCGCTGTCGACGAAGCACGAATGCCGGCGCCGGCGATAGCGGCCGCCGTCCTTCAGGTAGTTGTCGAGTTCCAGGCGGTCCCAGCTCGGCGCCAGCGCCGCCAGCTCAGCGAGCGAACAGCCGGCCAGTTGCGCCACGTCGGCCGGACGCAGCAGCGCATAGCCGTCACCGCGCAGCGCGTCGGCGATGCGGGCCGGATCGGTATAAGGTGGTTGCGGTGTTGTCATCCCGGTAGCCTAGCACTTTTTGCAGGCGGCCGTGCCGGCCATCACCAGTTCCTGACGAGCGTCAGCCGGAACGAGCGCGCCTCGATCGGGTGGAAATGCACGTCCTCGCGCGGCGCCGTTTCGCCGCGCAGCTGCGACGCATAGTAGTAGTCGATCGCGGACGCGCGCCGGTTCGCCAGGTTGAACCCTTCCAGTTCCAGCCGCAGGTCGCGGCTCACGCGGTAGCCGAGGCGGCCGTTCAGGGTCGTGCTGGCGCGCGAGCGCACGCTGTCGTCTTCGACGAGCGGACGCGGTCCGAAGTACCGCAGGCGCAGCGCGCCTTCCCACGGGCCGACCTGGCTCACCGTCAGCGCGAGCTGGGCGACGCCCTCGATCGCTTCCGGGATGCGGTCCTGCCCCGGCGCGACGCCGCGCGAGCGCGCATGCGCGTAGGCGGCATCGAAGTCGACCGACAACCATTTATACGGTTTGTAGTAATTCGAGAACTCGATGCCGATGCGGCGGCTGGGCGGGCCGGCCTCGGTCGTCCCTTCGTCGCCGACGTACGTCAGCTCGGAATCGAAGTCCAGGCGGTACAGGGAGATGGCCGTCTGCATCGCCGGGATGGCTTCGGTGCGCAGGCCCAGCTCCATGCCGCGCGAGCGCACGAGGCCGGGCGCCGTGAGGGTCCCGCGCGCATCGTTGCTGTGGAAGCCTGCGCCGTAGTTCACGTAGAACTCGGTCCGGCGCCATGGGCCGAACACGATGTTGGCGGACGGGCTGGCCAGCGAGTCGCTGCCGTCGATGCCGCCGGTGCGCACGCGGAAGCGATAATCGTCCGCGCGCACGCCCACCGTCGAGCGCAGCCACGGGTTCCAGCGCGTCGCGTTCTCGATGAAGGCGCCAAGGCTCGTCTCGACGATGTGGTCCGCGCGCGTCACGGACAAGGTCTTGCGCGCGGCCGTGCGATACAGGCCGTTGAAGATGTTGTCGTTCTGCGCCTCCACGCCGACGGTGATGTCCGACGTCGACGTCTCGCCGCGGTGCACGTGCCAGCTGCGCGTGGCGTTGACGCCGCTCGTCACGCGCCGGTCCGGCTGCGCGAACTGGTCGCCGTTGACCGGGTCGTTCATGAAGTACGTGAAGTCGGACCACAGGTCGAGCTGGTTGCGGATGACGTAGGCGCTCACCTTCGACGCCGAATCCTGGCCCGTGCGGCGCCATGCGCCAGACAGGCTGAAGCGCTTCGCTGCGCCGCCGTCGGTGGTGTCGATCGCGTCGAAGCGGCCCAGCAGGCCGGCGGCCACGGCGCGTTCGGGAATCTGGTCCGTCGCATTCCAGCGGCCGCGGTACGCCATCGCGGTCACGCTCCAGCCGTTGTTCGCATAGCCGCGGCTGTAGCGCAGCACGCCGTTCAGCTTCTGGTAATCGTCCGGGTGCGCGTACGGGCCGTCGTTGTGCAGGGCTTCCAGCGCATACGTCAGCACGCCGTCGTCGATCTCCTTCGATGCGGCCAGCGCCGTGCGCGCGTAGCCGTCCTGGCCGATGCTGGCGGTGGCCACGTTGCGCGCGAGGCGGTTCGCATAGGTGATGGCAGCGCTGCCGGCGGACGCGAAATCGCCTTCGCTGGCGGAGTACGGCCCCTTCTTGTAGTCGAGGCGCGCCGTCAGTTCGGGGATCAGGAAGTTCAAGTCGGTCCAGCCCTGGCCGTGCGCGTGGCTGCGCTGGTTGACGGGCATGTCGTCCAGGTACGTGGCCAGGTCGGTGCCGTGGTCCAGGTTGAAACCGCGCAGGAAGAACTGGTTCGCCTTGCCTTCGCCGCTGTGCTGGCTGACGATCAGGCCCGGCGCCGCTTCCAGCAGTTCGCCGGGCCGGTACACGGTGCGCATCGCCAGTTCCTTCTGGTTGACGGTGCCGGCGCTGGCGGCATCCGCGATGCCCAGCTGGCTCGTGCGCGCGCCCTCGACGAGCACGCGCTGGATCACGGGATCGTCCGCCCACGCGCAGGCGGGCACGAACAGCGTGGCGAGCAGCAGGGCGATCGGGCGCATCAGTGGACGGGGAGTTCGGTGCGGCTGCTGGTAAAGCCGAACGTGCGCAGGCTGCCGTTCGCCGTCAGGTTCACGGTGTTCTGCTGGTCGGGCAGGAAGTCGCTCAGCACGGCGTCGTGGATCGTCTCGACGTGCGCGACGGGCGTGCGCACGGCCTCCTGGAACACGACGACGCTGTCCGTGTCGACCGTCACCCCCACCCAGTTCAGCGGCAGGCGGCGGCCGTCCTTGTCGGCCAGCCAGAACTGCTTTTCAACGTACTTGCGCAGCACGGCCTGGTCCTCGGGATCGGACAGGTCGAACTGGCGCTGGTACAGTGCCGTCAGCAGCGCCTCCACGTCGTGCGCCATGTACGTGTGCACGACTTCCGTGCTGCCCGTGCGCTCGTTGTAGCTGATGTCGGCGATGCCGGCGTGGAAGCGGTGCGCGGAGGCGTGGATGCTCACGCAGGCGCACAGCAACATCGCGATGCGCTGCAGCTTCACTTGTCCACCTTTTTCAGCTTCTCGTTGAAATCTCTCATCAGGTTGTCCTTGTCACGCTCGGTCTTGTACAACTCCAGCCGCGACGGCACCGCCTTGCGTGGCCAGCTGTTGTTGCTGGTGTCCGTGTCCGCCGTCTCCCAGTTCGGGTCCTGCGTCAGCGCGACCATCGGTTCGTCCGTGACGATCAGCTTCGTGATCTTCTTCGGATTGTAGCGCCACACCTCGGCCGGAATCCGCTCGACGTATGTCTTGCCGCTCGCAAGCGTGATCTCGAGGATCAGCGGCGTCACGAGTCCACCGACGTTGCCGAAGTCGACGAGGTACAGATGCTTGCCTTCCTTCAGCAGGTTCCGTTCCCAGTCGTCGAGGTCGCCCAGCGCCTCATTGTACTTGTTGCGGTCGCGGTTCGTGACCGTGAACGCGTCGTGCTCGTTGTAGAAGTCCTTCAGTTCCGGATGGGAGTCCACGCGACGGGGCAGCGTGCCCTGGTTGCGCTGGTCCGTGACCGAGACCGGTTCGAGGTCGTGCTGCGCCTTCTTCCACGCCTTTTCGATCTCCGGATCCTTCGTACCGACCGTGTATTCGCTGATGCCGTCCACGCTCACGTCGACATGGTCCGTCGTGTAGAACCAGCCGCGCCAGAACCAGTCGAGGTTCGTGCCCGACGCGTCTTCCATCGTGCGGAAGAAATCGGCCGGCGTGGGGCGCTTGAATTTCCAGCGCTGCGCGTATGCGCGGAAGGCGAAGTCGAACAGGTCGCGGCCGAGGACCGTCTCGCGCAGGACGTTCAGCGCGGTCGCCGGTTTCGCGTACGCGTTGTTGCCGCGCTGCGTGACGGATTCCGAGTTCGTCATCACCGGCACCTGGTTACGGCTCTTCATGTAGTCGACGATGTTGCGCGCTTCGCCGCGGCGCGACGGGTAGTGGTCTTCCCATGCCTGCTCGGCCAGGAACTGCATGAACGAGTTCAGGCCCTCGTCCATCCACGTCCATTGGCGCTCGTCGGAGTTGACGATCATCGGGAAGTAGTTGTGGCCCACCTCGTGGATGATTACGCTGATCAGGCCATATTTCGTGTTCTTCGAGTACGTCAGCTCGCCCGTCTTCTTGTCCTTCACCGGCCGGCCGCCGTTAAAGGAGATCATCGGGTATTCCATGCCGCCCACCGGACCGTTCACGGAGATGGCGACGGGGTACGGGTAATCGAACGCGTACTTGTTGTACTCGGCGATGGTGTGGATGATGGCCTGCGTGGAGTACCGTTCCCACAGCGGGTTGCCTTCCTTCGGGTAGAACGACATGGCGAGGACGTTCGTCCCGTCCTTCCTGAAACCCTGCGCGTCCCAGATGAATTTGCGGCTCGATGCCCACGCGAAGTCGCGCACATTGGACGCCTTGAAGCGCCACGTCTTCATTGTCGTGGCGCGCTGCTTCTCGTTCGCTTCCGCTTCCTGCTGCGTGACGATGACGACGGGTTTGCCGGCCGTGCGCGCCCGCGCGAGGCGTTCGCGTTGCGCGGCAGTCAGCACGGCGCCGGCGTTCTGCAGCTCGCCCGTCGCGGCGACGATGTGGTCGGCGGGGACCGTCAGCTCGACGTCGTAGTCGCCGAATTCCAGCGTGAACTCGCCGTCGCCCACGTACTGCTTGTTCTGCCAGCCGTGCGCGTCGTAGTACGCGGCCATGCGCGGGAACCACTGGGCGATCTCGAACAGGTCGTTCTTGTCCTCCTTGTCGAAGCGCTCGAAGCCCATGCGCCGTCCGAGCACGGTCGTCTCGGGCACGTTGAAGCGCCACGCGATGTCGAACGCAACGCGCGCGCCGGGCTTCAGCGGCTCGGCCAGGTCGATGCGCATCATCGTCTTGTTGATCGTGGTGCGCAGCGGGTGGCCGCTGCGGTCCGTCACCGACGCGATCTTGAAGCCGCCGTCGAATTTCGCGCTCTCGACGAGGAAGCGCGCCGACTCGAACGGCGTGCCGCCCGACCGCCACGCGTCGCGCGACGGATGGCTGGCGATGCGGCGGTTGTCCGAATCGGCGCGGAACATGTTCTGGTCCAGCTGCACCCACAGATAGGCCAGCGTGTCCGGCGAGTCGTTGTGGTAGGTGATGGTTTCCGAACCGGTGACGGCGCGCCTGGCTTCGTCGAGCGTCGCGCGGATGCGGTAGTCGGCGCGCTGCTGCCAGTACGCGTGGCCCGGCGCGCCGGACGCGGTGCGGGTGTCGCTGGGTGTCGGCAGCAGTTCGTCCAGCTGGCGGAATTTGTCGTCGAACGCCTGGGCGTGGGTGGCCGGCGCCAGGACGAGGAGGGCGATGAGGGGTAGGCGTTTCATGGCGGTGTCAAAAGTGAAAACGGCAACGGCACCTCGTGGGCGCCGTTGCCGCGGGTAGACGTCGGGCGTGTTATTCCGCCTTGTCGTCCTTGGTCTTCAGCTTCTCGTTGAAGTCCCTCATGAGGTTGTCCTTGTCATGCTCGGTCTTGTACAACTCGAGCCGCGACGGCATCGCCTTGCGCGGCCAGCTGTTGTTGCCGGTGTCCGTGTCGGCCGTCTCCCAGTTCGGGTCCTGCGTCAGCGCGACCATCGGCTCGTCCGTGATGATCAGCTTCGTGATCTTCCTGGGCGTGTAGCGCCACACCTCGGCCGGAATGCGCTCGATGTATTTCTTGCCGCTCGCAAGCGTGATCTCGAGGATCAGCGGCGTCACGAGGCCACCGAGGTTGCTGAAGTCGACGAGGTACAGATGCTTGCCTTCCTTGAGCAGGTTCTTCTCCCAGTCTTCCAGGTCGCCGAGCGCTTCGTTGTACTTGTTGCGGTCGCGGTTCGTGACCGTGAACGCGTCGTGCTCGTTGTAGAAATCCTTCAGCTCCGGATGGGAGTCCACGCGGCGCGGCAGGGTACCCTTGTTGCGCTGGTCCGTGATCGAGATCGGCTCGGCATCGCGTTGCGCCTTCTTCCACGCCTTCTCGATCTCGGGATCCTTCGTGCCGACCGTGTATTCGCTGATGCCGTCGACGCTCACGTCCACGTGGTCGGTCGTGTAGAACCAGCCGCGCCAGAACCAGTCGAGGTCCGTGCCGGAGGCGTCTTCCATCGTGCGGAAGAAGTCGGACGGCGTCGGGCGCTTGAACTTCCAGCGCTGCGCGTATTCGCGGAAGGCGAAGTCGAACAGCTCGCGGCCCAGCACCGTCTCGCGCAGGACGATCAGCGCGGCCGTCGGCTTCGCGTACGCGTTGTAGCCGAGGGCGGCGATGGATTCCGAGTTCGTCATGATCGGCACCTGGTTGGTGCTCCTCATGTAGTCGACGATGGCGCGCGGTTCGCCGCGCGATTGCGGATAGTGCTCTTCCCACGCCTGTTCGGCCAGGTATTGCAGGAAGCTGTTCAGGCCTTCGTCCATCCACGTCCACTGGCGCTCGTCGGAGTTGACGATCATCGGGAAGTAGTTGTGGCCCACCTCGTGGATCACGACGCTGATCAGGCCATACTTGGTGCGGCTGGAGTACGTGAGCTCGCCCGTCTTCTTGTCCTTCGTCGGGCGCGGGCCGTTAAAGCAGATCATCGGGTATTCCATCCCGCCCACCGGACCGTTCACTGAAATCGCGACGGGATACGGGTAGTCGAACGAATACTTGTTGTACTCGGCGATCGTGTGGATCACGGCGGCCGTCGAGTATTTTTCCCACAGCGGATTGCCTTCCTTCGGGTAGAACGACTGCGCCAGCACATTGGTCGCGTCCTTCTTGAAGCCTTGCGCGTCCCAGATGAACTTGCGGCTCGACGCCCACGCGAAATCGCGCACGTTCTTCGCGCGGAAGCGCCACGTCTTCGTGCCGCCGGCGCGGGTCTTTTCGCGCGCCTCGGCCTCGGCCTGGGTGGCGATGATGACCGGTTTGCCGGCCGTGCGCGCCTGCTCCAGGCGCTGGCGTTGGGCGGCGGTCAGCACGTCGCCAGGATTCTGCAGCTCGCCGGTGGCGGCCACGATATGGTCGGCGGGGACGGTCAGCTGCACGTCGTAGTCACCGAATTCCAGGGTGAATTCGCCGGTGCCGAGGAACTGCTTGTGCTGCCAGCCCGTCACGTCGTAGTACGCGGCCATGCGCGGGAACCACTGGGCGATCTCGAACAGGTCGTTCTTGTCCTCATCGAACTTCTCGTAGCCGGAGCGGCCGCCGAGCACCTTCTGCTCGTTGATGTTGTAGCTCCAGTCGATCGAGAACGCGACCTTCGCGCCCGGCTTCAGGGGCTGCGGCAGGTCGATGCGCATCATCGTGCGGTTGATCGCGACGTGCAGCGGACGGCCGCCCGCATCCTTCACGGCGGCGATCCTGAAGCCGCCGTCGAACGTGCTCTTTTCCAGCACGGAGCGCAGCGCGTCGAATTTATAGCCGTCTTCCGGCCCGCGCGCCTTGGCCCAGGCGTCGCGCGAGGGCACGGTCGCCGTCATGCGCGCGTCGGAATCGCGCTTGTAGATGTTCTGGTCGAGCTGGATCCACAGGTAGGACAGCGTGTCGGGCGAATTGTTGTGATACGTGATCGTCTCGGTACCGCTGATGGCGCGCCTGCTTTCGTCCAGCGTGGCGCGGATCGTGTAGTCGGCGCGCTGCTGCCAGTAGGCGTGTCCCGGGGCGCCGGAAGCGGTGCGGATCGTGGTCGGGGTGGGCAGCAATTCGTCGAGCTGGCGGAATTTGTCATCGAAAGGTTCCGCCGCGATTGCCGCCATGCTGAGGCATAGCGCCGCCAGGCCGATCGGGAAACGTATCATATTTACCCTGCATTCATGGTTGAAAGAAGGAAAATATTCTAGTCTTGACGTTCAGCCATTACCTTATTTGATGTGTAACAAGACTGATACATACGGATGGGCGTGGCGCGTGCGATACGGTCGGACACGCGGACACATGAACGGACACCGGGCGGACACCGCCGGCGGACACTTCAGTCGATGCGCGGCGCCGCCATCCCGCGCAAGACCAGCGTGACGAGCACGATCAGGAGGCCCAGCAGCACGAGCACGGTATCGAGCCGCAGCTGCGCCTGCAGGGCGAGCGCATAGGTGGACGTCATCGCGAGGATGGCGAGGTTTTCGTTGAAGTTCTGCACGGCGATCGACTGGCCGGCAGGCATCAGGCGGTGGCCGCGGTGCTGCAGGATCGCGTTCATCGGCACGACGAACAGGCCGGCCAGGATGCCGATCGCGAGCAGCAGCGGCAGCGCCACCGCGACGGAATGCACCCACACCATCGCGCACAGCCCGCCGCCCATCACGGCCCCCAGCGGCATCACGGACAGCGAGCGCACGAGCGGCACGGCCTTGCCGGCGACGACGGCGCCCACCGCGACGCCGAGTGCGAACACGCCCTGCAGCGCCGCGGCACGGTCCAGCGTGAGACCGAGCACGTTCTGCGCCCACGTCAGCAAGAGCACCTGCAGCACCATGCCGCTGCCCCAGAACAGCGACGTGACCCCCAGCGAGATGCGGCCTTCGGGGTCCTGCCACAGCGTCCGGTTGCAGCGATAGAAATCGGCGAGCAGCGCGGGCAAAGGGCGGCGCGCGTCGTCCGGGCGGGCGCCGGCGTGCATCACGGGCAGGTTCAACAGCGTCGCCAGAAAATACGTCATGACGATCACGGCGACCGCCATGCCGATGGGCGTGGCCCGCCATGGCACGGTCAGGTGCAGCAGCCACGCGATCGCCTGCGGATTGGCGGAAAGGACGCCGCCCAGCACCGTGCCGAGGATCATGGCGAGCACGGTCGTGCCCTCGATCCAGCCGTTGGCCGCCACGAGGCGGCGCGGCGGCAGCACCTCGGCCAGGATGCCGTACTTGGCGGGCGAGTATGCGGAGGCGCCGAGCCCCACGATGCCGTAGGCGAGCAGGGGATTGGCCTTGGCCAGGATCAGCGAGCAGCCGAGCATCTTGACGGTGTTCGTCAGCAGCATCACGCGGCCCTTGGGAAAACGGTCGGCGAAGGCGCCGGCGAATGGCGCCAGCACGATGTACGACAGGACGAAGCCCATCTTGAGCATCGGCGTCATCCACTGCGGGAACGACAGCGTGGCGACCAGCGACACGCACAGGATGAACAGCGCGCTGTCCGCCAGCGACGAAAAGAACTGGGCACCGACGATGGCGAAGAATGCGGCATTCATGGGAAACGGTATATCACAGCCGTCCCGGACGCCGGTTTCGCTTGCTGTAAATACAGAAACTTTGTGATTGCGACAATTGGTTAGATTTGCATATGAACAATAGTTTTATACTTATGGAATTATCTATACAGGTTGGATGGCGTTTGGACGCTTTCACACTCATCGTGGCCGCCGCGCTGGCGGCGTTGACCATGGCCGCCAGCATGGGGCTGCTGTACCTCGCCAGCGCGCGCCAGGCCTGCCTCGTCGACTGGACGGTCGCCGCTGCGTTATTCGCACTGAGCAACGGGCTGGGCGCCATTGGCCTGCACCAGCAGGCGGGCCCCATCCTGTTCATCGCCTGCGTCAACGCGCTCCACATCGGCGGCCATTTCGGCATGCTGGCCGGGGTGCGGCGCCACCTGCACCTGGCGCCCGGCTGGCGCTGGGGCGTGCTGCTGATGGCCGCCGTGCTGGCGGCGCATGCGCTGATGTTCGCGCGCGGCGCCCCGCTGTACCGGCTCGCGCTGTTCACACCGTTCGTCGGCGCGCTCAATCTCGGCGCCGCGTGGCTGCTGTGGCGCCGCAGCGAGCGCGAGGCGTGCGCGGCGCATACGCCGCTGATCGTGCTGCAGGTACTGTCCGCGCTGCAGCAGGCCGCGCGCATGGCGATCATGCTCGCGTACGACGGCCGCCCGCCGGGTTTCCTGGGCGGCGATTTCTTCCGCACGTCGGGCGCGCTGGCGATGCTCGTGTACATGTCGCTGGCGACGATGTGCTGCGCGTTGATCGTCAGCCACCAGCAGACATTGGCGTTGCGCCGAGCCTCGCTGACCGACGTGCTGACCGGCTGGCTGAACCGGCGCGCCCTGCACGACGTGGCCACGCGCGACTTCCGCCGCTGCCGCCGCAACGGTTCGGCCATGTTTTTCATCACGTTCGACATCGACCACTTCAAGCCCATCAACGACCGCTACGGCCACGGGGTGGGGGATGCGGCGATCTGCCACGTGACGGCACTGTCGGCGCGGGTGCTGCGCGGGTACGATGCGCTGTTCCGCATCGGCGGGGAAGAGTTCGCGGTACTGGTCGTCGGCGAACATGCGGGGAACGTGTGCGCCATGGCCGAACGCCTGCGCGAGGCCGTGGTGGCGACGCCGCTGACCGTCGAGGGGAAGCCGGTAGCGATGACCGTCAGCGTGGGCGTGGCCGCGCTGGATGCGCACGACCAGAAATGGGAAGACATCCTGAGCCGCGCGGACGTGGCGCTGTACCACGCCAAGCAGAACGGCCGCAACCGTGTCAGCGTGCATGGCAGCGACGTCATCGGCCGCGGCCAGGCGGCGCGGCTGCAGGCGGTGGGGGCCTGAGCCGCTTCGTGCGCTTTTACTTCATCCAGACGGCGTAGTTGTTACCCGACGTCTGCAACGTCCAGCCGGCGCCCGGGCTCCAGCTGTTCGGGCCGATCTTCATCGCCAGCTGATGCGTCGTGCCGGTGATGATGGCCGCGTACAGGCCTTGCGTCGCTTGCTGGATCGCGACCGCCGACGTCGAATTCACGCCCGCGTTCTTGCGCGCCGCCATCAGCGCCGCGATCTGCGTCTTGAGGTTCCAGTTGTAGATGTGCGGGTAGAACACGGTCGGGATGCCCGGGTGCGACAGGATATAGGCATAGCCTTCCAGCACCGAACCGCACGGCACCGGCCACAGGTTCTGCCCCGTGCCGCAGCTTTCGGCCGGGCCGGTGTCGTGGTTGTCGACGAACGTCACCGACATCGCCGGCCACCAGCCGATGGCGCCCTGCGGCTTGCCGTCCGTCGCCTTCAGGCGCCAGTAATTGCCGTTGGCGAGGGCGTCGTTGAGGATGCCCTTGGTCGTGAAGTCGAACGCGCCGCAGCTGTTGCTGGTGCCGTTGATCCAGTCCATGATCGCCTGGCGGTTCGCGTTCAGGTTGTTCAGGTCGAACGAATCCGGCCACATCTCGCCGACGCAGAAATCGGGCGCGAACGCGTTCGAATACTGGCCCGCGTAGCTCGCCGAAAAGCCTTTCACGTAGTCGAAACGCAGGCCCGAGAAGCCCACCGGCTTCAGCGTGTAATTCAGCCAGTTGATGATGCCGTTCTGGACTTCACCCACGTTCTTGTGGTCGAGGTCGCGCCCGGCGGAAAAACCCTGGCCCGTGTCGGCGTTGCCGAGGCCGCAGTTGCACTCGTCGCCGTTGACGATGGAATACGTGGTCCAGTTCGGATTCGTGAAATCGGACCAGCCCGTGGTGCCGACGCGGTGGTTGACGACGACGTCGACGATGGATTTGACGCCCTTGCTGTTGAACGCGCTCACGACGTTCGTCAGCTCGGCCGCGCTGCCGTACTTGGAATCGAGCTTGTTCAGCTGGCGCGGCAGATAGCCTTCCTTGGCGCTCGAATCCGACGGCGGCGGGAACCACACGTGGGTGAATCCCATCGCGCTCAGGTCGCCGACGTTGTTCAGCAGGGTGTTGTACCAGTCCGGGCCGGTGTAATTGGCCGAGTTCCAGTGGAAACCCTGCAGGACGATGGCCGTGCTGCCGCCCGCCTGCTGGGCGGGGGTGGCGGCCCCTGCCGGGGCCATGGACGTGATCATGCCCGCCGCCAGCAGGGCGACGATGGTGCTCTTCTTCATGCTTCTCCTCCGATGTGATACGGGTAAGGTCCCGGCGAACAACGGAGGGCGTGCAAAAGTCCGTTGCTCAGCCAGGTACTTTTACTACGTATCGGGCAATCATTCTGTGATGTTTTCGTGCCCGACGGGGGAGATTCTTAGCTATGCGTATTTTCGTGTCAATCTAATTTGCATAAAGTGTGTAGTTTTAATACTTTCGACTTGCGCTTTCGCAAATGAAATCCTCAAGCGACGTCGCACCGCGGACGGGGTCGTCCGGCCAGCGGTCCTGCTCGTCCAGCACGGTTCCCGTCATGCACGTATAGCTGCGCGCCGCTTCCGCCGAAAAGCCGAGCTGGCGGAACGTCTGCTCCCAGGCATGGCGCGGGACGACCTCGACGTCGACGGGGCGGCCGAGTGCCCGCGCGAACGCGTCGGCGACGTCGCGCGGCGTGTAGCGGCGCGGGCCTTCGATGTAGAGGGTCTCCGTCCGGTCCGCGGGCTCCATCAGCCGCTGCGCGGCGGCTTCGCCCAGGTCGCAGGGCGCGACCATCGGGATGGCGGCATCTTCCGGAAAGAAGCTGGGCAGCTTGCCGCGGTGGCGCACCGTGTCGAGCATCTCGGTCCAGTTGCTCATGTAGTAGGCGCCGCGATTGACGGCGACAGGCACGGCCTGCGCCCGCAGCTTTTCCTCGAATTCGAACAGCACGGTCAGGTCGCCGCATGGCTCGCCGGCGCGCGCGCCGAACGTCGAGACGGCGACGGTCTTGCGCAGGCCGGATCCCGTTACCGCGTCGACGATGGCGGCGGCATTCGCGCGCTCGACGGCGTCCGTGTCGGTGAACGGCGCGGCCGGCGGATTCAGCAGCAGCGCGGTAGTGCCCGTACGCAGGATGGCGCGCAGCGCGGGCACGTCGCGCACGTCCGCGACGGCGACTTTCGCGCCGGCATCCCGCAGCCCGGCCGCATGGCCGGCATTGCGCGTGACGACCGTGACGGGTTCGCCCCGGCGCAGCAGCGCGCGGGCCGTGGCCGAGCCGACGTGGCCGGTGCCTCCGATGATGATATGCATGAGCTTCTCCTTTCGTAGCCGACGAAAGGGAGAATTTTAAGAGGCGGCCCTGACAGTTTTTGTCAGGAGCGACGCGACGGGATCAGTCGAATCCGCGCACTGGCAAACGCGCATCCCGCTGGATCCAGTTGCGCGGCGAATACTCGGTCCGCGCATCCGTCACGTGCAAGGTGAACGCGTGCCGCGAGACAGGCGACCGGTTCGGCGCGCTGTAGTGCGGCAGCAGCCCATGGAAGCAGACGAGGTCCCCGGCCTTCGCCTCCAGCGGCACGGCCGTGCTGTCGTCCGGCCACGGCGTGCTGTCCAGTTTTTCCATCGTGACGGCATCGCCGTCGCGGAGAAAACGCTCGCGCAGCGGGCCGCGGTGGCCGCCCGGTTCGACCCACAGGCAGCCGTTCTCGATGGTCGCGTCTTCCAGCGCGAACCAGAACGTCGTCACGCTGATCGGCGTGGAGTCGAAGAACGTCGCGTCCTGGTGCCAGCGCACTTCGCCGCCGATGCCCGGCTGCTTGAAGATGTACATCGACTGCCAGATCTGCGGCTGTTCCAGGCCCAGGTCGCGCGCGGCGGCGGCCAGCTTCGCATCGTGCGTGAACGCTTTGAACACGGGGTCGAGGTCGTGCATGGCGTGGCCGATCTTGTTGATCGACAGGGCCTTGGCCTGCTTCAGCTGGCCGTCCGGGCCGAAGGCTTCCTCTTCGAAGAAGCAGCGGATCGTGTTGTCCGAGCCGAGGAACCAGGCGTCGCTGGCTCTCGCCTGGTCGCGCGTCGTGAAGATGGCGCGCGATTCGGCAGGGTCGAACGCGTCGACGATCTCGCCGGCGCGTGCACGCAGGCGCGCGATCTCGTCGGCTGATTTGAAATTCGGGATGACGATGTAGCCGTCGCGCTGGAATCGGTCGCGTTGTTCGGGAGTGAGCATGGCATGGTCCATCAACAAAACCATGCCATTGTAGATCAGGCGGCCACCGTCCACGCACCGTCCGCATACACGCGTTCGTCGTCCAGGTACACCGCATCCGTCACGACGAACACGTCGATGTGGTAACGCGCATCCTTGCGCTTGAACCCCGGTTTCGCGTACACACCGTGCTTGGCGCCCAGCGACAGATGGATGCCGCACATGCGCTCGTACGTGCCGATGTCGTCCACGCGGCGCTCGCGCGTGAAGGCGCGATTCATGCCGAAGCCGAGTTCGCGCACCCAGACTTCGCCCTCGTCGCGGCGGATGATGTCGAGGACTTCCCGGAACGCCGGCGTGACGTTCTCCGTGCCGACCACGCGGCCCTTCTCGATGACGAGCGTGATCGGTGACTCGGGCCGGTTAACGAGGTAAGACGTGTCGCCGAACACGTGGACTTGCGCGCGCCCGCTGACGGCTTCCAGGTCGCGCGCTTCCGTGAACACTTCGCCGATCGGGAACTGGCCGCCCACATTGCTCATCGCGCCGTAGTCGCCCACGTTCAGCTTCGCGCTTTCCAGCGGCGAGTCGAACGTGAGGACCTCGCCGCCGCCATGCACCTCGGCGCGGCGGGCGCGGTCGATGCGCGTCTTCAGCGCATGGCCCACGCCGCGGAAGTAGGCGGGATCGTAGGCCAGCGCCTCGATGTAGTGCTCGCCCTGCGCGCCCGGCATGCGCGACAGGTGCACGTGCTCGATGACCTTCAGGCCCAGCTTGAACAATTCCACGCGCAGGCGGAAGCCGTCCAGGCGGAAGTTCGTCGACTGCACGAGCACGACGAGATCCTGCGGCGCCAGCGTGCGGAACGTCGCGAGCACCTCGTCGGGGGGCACCGTGTCGAAGTCGATGAACGTGGCCTCCGGCAGGTTCGCGCGGTAGGCGGCGACGAGGCCGCGGGCCAGGGCGGTGCGGGTGTCGAAGACGACCAGCGCGCACCGCTCGGGCGTGTGTTCGAGCGCGATCGCGAGCACGTCGCGCAGGTGCGCGGTGGCGGAGTCGATGGCGGCGGCGGGCAGGGTGTCGGTGGGCGTCATGGCGTGGCTGGAGGGGGAAGACAACCCGGCATTATACGGCCTCCGCACCCTTGCGGCAGGTCACGACCTGCCCAGCTGGATTGTTGCACAGTCTGGCTGTCAGGAGCCCATCATGTTGATTCGTAAAGGAAATTTCCTAAAGCTCATCCTGGTCGGCGTGCTGCTGGTTTGTCTCTCGGCGCGTGCGGCGGCGTTGCGCGCACCGGAGACCGTGGCCGCGGAATTCTATGGCTGGTACCTGCAGACGCTCGACGCCGACCAGGATCCCCTGAGCGACCGCTACGACCGTCTGAATGCCTACGTCGCGAAGCCGCTCGTCGACCAGCTGGTGAAACGCCTGCAGGAGCAAAAGGCGGCAGCGGGCGACTACTTCCTGCAATCGCAGCGCATCCACGGCGCATGGCTGCGGGGGCGCGTGCAGGCCGTCACCCTGCGCCGCCAGGCGCGCAGCGCCGACGTTCTCGTCACCCTCGACGGCGACGGCGACGCGAAACATGAAGTGGTGCTGACGATGGTGCTGGACAACGGCACCTGGAAGATCCGCCACGTGAACCGGGCGGCACTCGATGCTGCCGAAAGTTCCATTTCCCGCGCCGCTATTTGATCCCTGAAGCACAGCCACGCGCTACTCCGTGAACAGGGCGCCGTCGGCTTGATCCCGGCGCTATGATTCCAAAACGATAACGGCCCCGAGTTTGAGCGGGCCGCGATCGATTTTGACGAATCGACGGTGGAGCGCATGGCATACCGATGGGAAACGCCGGCCAGTATCTGGCTGGAGGATGAACGCAGCGGGCAGTTCGAGCTCGTGTCCAGCGACGGGCTGGGCCGGATCGACTGGCAGGCCGCCGCGCGCGGCCGCCTGGCCGATTGCGCGCACCTGCTCGGCGCCTCGCTGCCGCAATCCTGCGACCACGCCGCCATCTATCCCGAGGGGTTCGCGTTCTGTCCCACGTGCGGCCGCCCGCTCGAACGCCTCGGCATCGCGCCCGGGCGCCATCCCGACTGGTGGGGGCCGTATGCAGATGCGCTGCTGCCCCGGCACGTGCCGCATGGCCTGCCCGTGACGTCGCTGGCGCTGGGCGACAGCCTCGAAGAGCGGCCTCCCGCGCCGGAAGTCGGCCGCTTCGACGCCGCCATGCCGCCGCCGCCGAACGCCCATTGCGTGTTCGCAGCCGCCACCTTCGGCTTTCCCGAACAGCGCCTGCTCGCGCTGGCGCCCGGGCGGGGCGTGCTGCAGTACTGGGATCCGCTGGCGGAAGTCTGGCACGTGCTGCTGCCGGAAGAGGGCGCGGCCGATCTCGCGTTTGGCGCATCCGACTACGGCTGGCTGCCCACGTCGCACCTGCAGGTGCCCGCGCGCCGCGGCGACGTGGCGCTCGTGCCCACGGCGCGCGGCCTGTACCGCCTCGCCATCAATCCCGTCAGCGAGACCTGCCGCACGGAGGCCGTGCTGGCCGCGCCGGTCGTCGCGGCGCCCGGCCTGATGCGGCGCCAGCTGGGCGTCCTCGTGCGCAATCCGGGCGGCACGCTGGGCCTGTGCGCGCTCGGCACCGACCTGTCGCCGGGTCCGCAATTCGATTGCGGCGCGCTGCCGCTGTCCGGCTGGACGCGGCCCATCGGCTACGACGGCCAGCTGTTCTGGCTGCACGGCGAGGGCCAGCTCGCGTGGCGTCCCGGCGAGGCGCCGCGCTGGCTCGCGTGGCCGGACACGTGGCTGCCCAGCCTCGACCTCGGCGGCCCCACCCTGAGCCGCGACGGCCGCATGTGGCTGATCGGACATGACGGCCAGTCGTATTCGTTCCTCGAACTGGGGGCAGAACGAGTACAAGCGCGTCCGCAGCGCGAACCGATCGACGGCGCGCGCCTCGGCTTCGCCAATTTGCTGTTCCGGCGCGGCCATCCCGTCGTCGACGAACCGTGGTCCGGCGAGCACGTCGAGGACCAGCACGAGGACGATTCCCTCGTCCTGCCGCTGCTGCGCAGCTTCAACAACAACCGCAGCCAGCCCAGCGGGCTCGTGCTGCGCTTCCACAAATACACCGGCCGCGCCGAAGAAGCGCTGGCCAACCGCGTGATCGCCCGCACCACGGTGGAGTGGATCGGCCGGCGCAACGTGATCCTGGACGAAGTGGCGCGCCTCGCGCGGCCGCTCGAGTGCGTGCCCTTCGTCTACGCCAACCGCCTGTGGCTGCACCACCCAGACTGGAACCGGATCCGCGGCTGGAATCTGGAAGCGCCGACGTGACGGCCGCCCGCCTGTTCGTCCTGCTCCTCGCGTTGTGCGGCATCGCCCCCGCCGGGGCCGTGCCGCAAGTGGCTCAGGTTATTCTGGTGCAGAACTCCGGTTGGATGGAGCCGTTTTATTCGGACCCGACATCGCAATTCAAGCCGCTGGTGGCGGCACTCGCCGGCAATGTCGCGCAGCCGGGGGACGCACTCGTGCTGGCCGCATTCAACCAGTCGCTGCCCGGCGCGCCGTCGCCGCGCGCGCTGCTGTCCGAGCAGGTGACGAAAGACACGCCCGCGCACGTGCAGGCCGCGCTGGCGGGGCTGGAAACCGCCCGCAAACCCGGCGGCACGGCGCTCGCCGACACCGACCTGGGCGAGGCCGTGGAAACGACCATCACCAAAGTCCTGGGCGGGAAGGCGGGCCTCGTCTGGCTCGTGACGAACAACCGCAACAGCCCGAACAACGACCAGGCAACAAGCGAGCGCAACCGCGAATTCTATGCGCTGATCCACAAGGGCGCCGCGATCACGAAGGCGCTCGCGTTCCCGCTGCGGATGCCCGTGCAGGGCCAGCACTACCACGCGAACGGCCTGATGGTGTACGTGTTCGCGGTCGGGCCGGAAGGCGCGCGCGCCCTCGACGCACTGCTGGCGGCGGGCCGCGTCCAGCGCGTGATCACGGAACCGCCCGCGCGCCTGAAACCGCTCGACCGCGATACGGTGCGCCTCGTGCCGCGCAAGGTCGAGGACGCGCCCGGCGTCGAGTTCTCGATGGATGCGGCCGGCCGCCTGCGCGCGGACGTGGCGCCCGACGCGCGCACGCCCAGCGCGACGATCCAGTGGCAGCTGCAGAACACGATGTATCCGTACACGATCGCGGGCGCGACGATCTCCGCGCGCTCGATGCTCGGCGGCGAGAACCGCCCGATCGCGTTGAAGACGAATACCGTCACGCGGCTGGCGCCGGGCCGCGCGGAACCGCTCGCATCGACGGTGCAGCTGCCCGTCGCGCAGCTGCCCGGCAAATGGTCGATGGCGGCCTTGAAATCGGCCGGCTCCGCATACGTGCTGCCGGGCCGCATCGAACTGCATCTGCAGGGCCAGCGGCTGGAACTGTCGCAGGCGTTCCGCGAGCGCATGGCGGCGCTGTTCCCTGGCGACCCGCTGCCGGACATCTTCACGCCGCCGGCCGACATCCAGGCCTCGACGGCCGTGCTGCCCGTCGAGGTGCATGTCCATTACGGCTCGGGGCCGCTCGTCGCCTTGCTGGCCGGCGGCCTCGCGCTGCTGGCGGCCGGCGCGGGCGCCGCGTATGCGTACGGCCGGCCGCGCAAGGTGCAGCTCGTCGTGGAAGACGAACTGCGCACCGTGCACACGCGCGCCGGCGCCACGCAACCGATCTACGACAAGGCGGGCAATGAAGTGGCCCGCCTGAAGACGACCTTGTTCGGCCACCAGTTGCTGGACCTGCGCGAAGGCGCGCAGGTGCGGCTCGGCCGATGAACCCACGGGAACCCACCATGCAGAACGACCAGACCAAGCCCGCCCCCGACACCGCCGGCACCGATCCAGGCTTCAAGCTGCCGGGCCAGACCGCCACCACGCCGCAGGACAGCCTGCCGAAGACGACGCCCGACACGGCCACGCAGCCCGTCGAGATCGCGCCGGGCGGCGCCACCAACACGAGCGCGGCGCCGCTGCGCGACACGGCCGGGCGCGACATGGCGATCGGCGCCGTCGCGTTCGTCGTGCTGCTGGTGATTTACTTCTTCGTGCGCAACGCCTACGTGCACCACCTCGTCGTCAAGCGCGTGGCGCCGTCGTCGGCCGGGAGCGCGGGCTGGCTGCTGTTCGTCGGCATGGGCTTCCTGTCGGCCGCCGTCGTGCTGGCGATCGTCAACGCGAGCAAATACCTGACGCCCGCCATCACCGGACCGCTGGTCGTCGTCGGCGTCGTCACGCTGGTCGCGGCCTTCTTCGTCGGCCGCCGCTGACCTTTCAAAGAGAACACCATGGCAGATTTTCCCGATCCCGCATCGCTCTCCGGCAAAGCCGAGCTCAAAGTCGACCTGCGCCCGACGCTGTTCATCGGCGCCGGCGGCACCGGCATGGAAGTCATGATGCGCATCCGCCGCCGCATCCTCGCGGCCGTGTGGAACCGCCGGCATCCGACCCGCGTCGAATCCATCGCCGACTTTCCCGTCGCGCGCTTCCTCCATTTCGACCTCGATGCGAATGCCGTCATCGACGAGGGCAAGTCGCAGCGCACCGACCCGTGGTTCGAGCTGGTGAAGCTGTCCGACGAGGAACGCCTCGTCGAACCGCTCGACCTGCCGCAGTACCACGAGTCGGACGACAGCCTCGCGCGCTTCCCGCTGATCGAAAACTGGATGCCGCTGCGTCCTAAAAAACTGCGCTCGCTGGGCATCGACCCGTCCAAGGGCGCGGGCCAGATCCGCGCGCTGGCGCGCTTGTACCTGTTCGACAAATATCCGAAGCTGCGCGGCCGCATCAAGGGCGCGCTGAATTTCCTGAGCAGTAACGCGGGCATCGAGCGCAAGGAGAATTACCAGCGTCTCGGCCTGCAGGTCGACACGTCCAAATTCCGCATCGTCGTCATCGCGTCGAACGCGGGCGGCACGGGCGCGGGCAGCGCCATCGACCTTGGCTGGATCGCCAAGGCCGTCGCGCGCCAGGAAGTGTCGGACAGCCAGGTCGACCTCGTGATGTTCCTGCCGTCCGGCTACGCGAAGGCGAACAAGGAGCGCACGGAGGCGAACGCGTACGCCACGCTGATGGAGCTGGAGACGGGCATGCGCGACATGAACGCGCGCGTGCAGTGGATGGAGCCGGACAGCATCGTCGGCCGCGGCACGCCGTTCGACGATGTGTACTTCGTCGACACCGCGAACCTCGCGAACAAGGCGACGCAGGACGTGAAGGACGTGTACCAGATGGTTGCCGACACGCTGTTCGAGGACTTCGCGTCGGCCGATTTCGCCAACCGCAAGCGTTCCGTCGCCGTCAACCAGCAGCAGCACAAGCTCGGGCCGTACAACCCGCGCGTGCCGGAGCAGCGCTTCGGCGACATGCGCCTGTCGTACTCCAAGGTCTATTCCGCGTTCGGCCAGTCCGTGCTGGACACGCAGCAAAGCCTGCGCGAAGACATCCGCGCGTATGAACTGGCGGCGCTGATGGTGAAGGCGTTCTTCGGCCTCGTCGCGGCCGATGGGAGTGTCGCCCGGCGGGCCGCCGACCAGGAACGCGACGCCTTCATGCGCGAGCAGATGGGCATGGCCGAGCACCCGTTCGCGGAATTCCCCGATTTTAAAAAGGGGACCGTCGACGTCACGCCGTTCCCGGAATACGCGCTGACCGACATGCTCCTGCTGGACAAGGACCAGCGCTCGCTGCTGGAGCGCGTCGAGAGCAAGGTGCAGCTGGAGATGGACCGCATCATGGCCTCGTACGACCTCAAGCTGTGGCGGGAAAAGGTCGTCGAGCTGCTGCCGAACCTGGAGCGCGACGCCATCCGCGAGGCCGGCGCCACGGCCGAGACGAGCGAGGACCGCATCAAGCGGCATACGGGCGAGCTGCTCGCGCAACTGCGCCTGAACGTGCGCGGCCGGCTGTACATGCTGCTGGACGACCGCAAGCAGGGCGGCCTCGAATTCGTGCTGTCGCTGCTGGAGCAGGTGAAGGCGCGGCTCGCGCAGCGCGACCTGGCGAACGTGCAGCGCAACGGCAAGCGTTACCGCGACGTGCGCGACGCCCTGCGCACGCGCCAGGTCGAGGAATCGCTGAACCACCTGACGCAGGCCGCGGGCCGGCTGTTCGGCAAGGATGCGCAGGCGAGAGAGATCATGAACCACCTGAAGCGCGACATCGCCGACTACCTGCGCTTCCACCTGCTCGCGGTCGCGGCGGGACAATCCATCGAGGTGATGCAAAGCCTGTCGGCGTGGCTGGGCGAACCGCAGGCGCCGGACGAACACGGCCAGGTGCGCTGGAGCGGCGTCGCCGGCGAATTCCAGGAAGGACGGCGCAACGTGGGCGCGATGCTGGCTGCCGTCGACCAGCGCATCGGCCAGCTCCGTGCCGACGCGCGCCAGGAGCACGCCACGTACATCAAGCTGGCGAGCGACGTGCTGCCGGAACCCGTCCGGCTGACGGGCGACGTGAGCGCGTGGAGCGAAGAGGTGCTGCTGGAATTCGGCGGCTCCGCGCGCCTGTTCCCGCAACTGGGCGACGAGAGACTGCGTTCCGATCTCTTGCTGAAGCTGTTCCGGCGCGCGCAGCTGCAGCTGTCGGGCGAGCAGGCCGTCGCCGAGCTGCCGGACCCGCTCGTGGAACGCCTGGGCGCGATGTCGCCCTCGGCGCGCCATCGCATCTTCTCCGAGTGGATCAAGAGCGCCATGCCGTGGATTAACGCGCGCTTCTCGGCCGAGTTCACGCCCAGCGCCGACCAGTTCAAGTGCTTCATCGGCGTGGGCGACCCGGCCGCGTGGCGCAGGCTGGAAGGGGAAATCCGCGCCGCCGTGCCGACCGGCTTCTTCCACGGCGACCTCGTGTCCGTCGTGAACACGGGCGTGCCGGGGCGGGCCGTGTGCTACATCGAGCTGTCCGGCTACCCGATGACGGTGCTGCGCGGCCTGCCGACGTGGCGCGCCAGCTACCAGATCGAAAACCCGAAGATCCCGACGCACCTGCACTTCGATTCGACGCGTTTCCGCCACCCGATCTCGCCGTCGATGGACGAGCTGAACCGCCTGGCCGACGACTACGAATTCTTCCTGGCCGCCGTCGCGCTGGGCGTCCTGCGCCGCAAGCAGGACGCGGGCGACCGCGAGGCCGCGTTCCAGCCGCGCGGGCAATACCTGTTCGAAGTCGAGCAGGGCTCGGGCGAATGGCTCCAGATCGGCAACGAGTACGCGATCCGCTCCAACGGCCTGCCGCCGTACTACCGCGAACAGGTGATCGCGGCGACGCGCCAGCGCCTGGCCGCGATGGGCCCACACCAACTGGCGCTGCTGGCCGCGCTGATGCGTCATTATCAATTGCGCGTGTACGAACCGAAGCTGGAAGTGGACGAGACGGGCGCGCAGCTGCCGTCGCCGTCGCTGCCGTACATCACGGCGCGGCGCCTGTACGACCAGTGGATGCGGCGCGCCGTCGGCATCGACCCGGCGCTGTCGCCGGCACAGGTGGAAGCGGCGCTCGCGCAGCTCGACACATGGACGGAGACCGTGCCCGATTCGGCGTCCGACGCGTACGCGTGGGAAGTCGAGCGGCCCGTCGACAAACGCGTGATCCGGCCGGAGTTCCTGTCGGCCGACGCGCGCGCCGCGCAGGCGCTGGAACGGCGCGCAGCTGCGCCTGTCATGCCGTCCGCGCAGTACGCGCCGGCCGTGCCGACCGTCGTCGCACCGACGCCGGGCGCGCCCGATGCGGTGCCGGCACCGAGCCTCGGGCCGGCCGCGTACGTCGTGGGTGCGACGCCGATCCCCGCGCGCTACAAGCTGTTCGTCGGCGGCACGCAGCGCGGACCGTTCGCACTGGACGAAGTCGTGCAGCAGCTGACGCGCGGAGAGATCGACACGGGCACGCGCATCTGGAACATGCAGTGGAATCCGCGCGCGGACAAGTGGAAGACCGTGGCCGACATCCCGGAACTGATGGCGGTCGCCGGCGCCGCGATCCCCGATCCGGACGACGACGGCATCCCGGACCCGGAATAAGGACGCACCGTGCAGGACGAAGCCATCTACCGCTGCATCAACACCGCCTGCGCACGCGGCATGCCGCGCCGCGTGCAGTACTGCCCGTATTGCGGGACGGCCCAGCAGGCAGGCGCACCGCCGCCGCCGCAGGACGATGGACATGTACGCCGCGGTGCCGCCGATAACGTTACAACTGCCGCTGCCGCGACAGCCGGGGCGGAGGCCGTCGCCGGATTGTCGGGCTGGTCGGATGCGCCGGATACCGTGCAGGAGGTGCCGCCGCCGAAGCCGAAGCCGACGCCGTCCGCGACGGCCTTCGGCCACGGCGGCCGCCCGGTCGAGGCCAATACCGCGCCGCCGCCGGAGCGGGGCCGCGGCATCCCGTGGTCGCCGCACCCGACGCCGCCGCCTGCGCCGGCACCGGCGGGCCGCCAGCCGATCCGCCTGCGCTGGTGGATCGTCGCGCTGGCCGTGCTGTGGGGCGTGTGGCTGTGGGCGAAGCCGTCGGCGAAGAAGATCGACAAGCGCATCGACGGCGCCATCGCGCTGGCGCAGGCCTGCCAGGGCAAGCAGGCGCAGGCCGAGCTGATCGCGCTGCGCAGCAGCCGCGCCACGCCGCAGCAGCTGGAACGCCTGCAGCGCGAACTGAATGAAGCCTCCAGCGCGTGCACGCGCAAGCGCCAGCGCGCGAGTGCGTGGGCGGAGGCGCGCGGCCCGATCGAATCTTCGCTGGAATCGGGCAGCGTCGAGCGGGCGCGCACGCGCCTGCAGGCGTTCACGAAGCGCTGGGGCGAGGACGACAACACGCGCGCGCTCAAGGCGCGCATCGATGCCGCGCGCGCCGAGCATCCGCTGGCTATTCCGCCAGACGCGCAGTAACGGGAGTCACGCGTTGCGTGTGAATCCGTCCTCGCTCCAGGCTTCGCTGCCCACGCCGTGGCGCACGAAGAACAGGCCGTCCGGATCGTACCTGCGCTTGACCTGCGCGAGCCGCGGATAGTTGGCGCCCCAGAAGGCGTCCTGCCAGCCGGCCTGGAAGTAATCGCTTTCGGAGACGTACGCACCGGCCCGCGGCGCCACCGCGAGCAGCGCGTCCATCGCCCGGCCGATCGCCTGCGCGCGGGCGCGTCCGCGGACCGTATCGACGGCGCCGCCGGGCATGCCGGGGAAGCGCGGCCCGTCGCCGCCCGCGATGATCGCCAGCGCGAACGCGTCCAGCACGGCGGGGTTGGTCGCGGTGGCGCGCGCCGCGTCGATGTCCGCCTGCGGCGCGCCGGCCAGGCCCTTGTTGAAGTGCAGGCCCACGCTCCAGTGCCGGCTCGCCTGGAACAGCGCCTCGGCAAGGCCGGCCTGGCGTGTCGGATCGAGCAGCCCGGCCGGCAGCCACGCCGACTTGTAGCCGTGGATGAACCAGCCCTCCTGGTCCGTGTCGCCTTTCCAGATCACGTGATGCGCGGGCGCGCCCGGACGCGGGTCGGCGACCATGAAGCCGGGCGCGTGTTCGCGGAAGAACGCCGCGTCCCACATATGCCGTGCGGGCAGGGCCAGCACCTGGAACGGCTTCTCGAACGAGTAGCCCGGATGCGCGCGCAGCCAGTCGAGCAGCGGCGCCCACGTGCGTGCGGCGCCGGCTTCGTCGAGATCCTGGAACACCATCGAGACGTCGACGGTGTTGTCGCCGTGGATGCCGATCTGCTCGCCCCAGTGCGGATTGAACAGGTCCCTCGCATAGAACTCCACCAGCTTGCCGACCAGCGCGCGGAACGCGGCATCGTCGGCCGCGCGCACCTTGCAGAAGACGGCGCCGAACGTGGCCGGCAGCTCGCGCGTGCGCAAGGTGAGGCGCGTGACGATGCCCACGCTGCCGCCACCGCCGCCTTTCAATGCCCAGAACAGGTCCGCGTTCGTGCAGGCGTTGGCGATGCGGACCTGGCCGTCGGCCGTCACGACTTCCGCCTCCAGCAGGCCGGCCGCCGCCGTGCCGTAGCGCTTGGAAAAGCTGCCGAAGCCGCCGCTCTGCACGAGCCCCGCCACGCCGACGGTCGTGCAGCCGCCGCCCTGGACATAGCGGCCGGCGCGCGTCGTCACCGCATCGTAGGCGTCGATCCACATCGCGCCCGCGCCCACCGTGACGGCCGGCTGCGGCGCCGTCCCGCAGTTGCGCGCGACGAACGCGGGTTCCAACCGCACGTCGTTCATGTGCCGGGTCCAGACGAGCAGCGAATCGGGCGCGTCGGACGTGCCCTGGTAACTGTGGCCGCCGCCCTTGACGACGAGGCGCAGATCGTGGGTGCGCGCGAAGTTCACGGCCGCGACGACGTCGGCCGGCGTGCGCGCCGCGACGGCATACGCGCTGGGCTGCGAGGACCAGGCGTCCAGCCAGCCGCTCGTGTGCGTGAAGTTCGGCTGGTCGCCCATCTCGAAACCGTTTTTCAGCCGCGCCAGCGCGGCCGCGCAGGAGGGCGCATCCGCACCGGCGGCGCAGCCGGCGAACGGCGCGTCGAGCTTGACGAGCCGGCCGCCCACGCTGCGTTTCAGGTCGTCCCACGCGGCGGCGGATGGCCACAGGGGATCGCCCGGGCGCACGCGCCGGCGCAGCGGTGCGGCGGTCGTGACGCCCGCGAATGCGAACGGCAGCGTCGCCGCGGCCTTGAGAAGGAATCGTCGTTTCACGGTGTCTCCTGACTGGATCGAATGCCGGTCAGGCTACGCCGGCGTGCACGCGCGGGCGAGCGGAATGTGGCGAACCGGGAGACGGCCGGGGTGAACCGGACGTCAGGCCGCCGCCTTCGGCAATCCGAACACGAGGTCGAACGCCCAGTTGAACGCGAAGCTGTAGAGGACGAAGAACACGACGAGGCCGATGTCGAGCAGGAAGGCGTCGACGAGCGACGTGTCCAGCGCCCACGCGAACATCGGGACGATGGCGAGCACGAGACCGCCCTCGAAGCCGATGGCGTGGACGACGCGGCGCAGCAGGCTGCGGCCGCGCTTGGCCTGGCGCGCTTCCCACGCTTCGAACAGCGTGTTGTAGACGAGGTTCCAGGCGACGGCCGTCGCCGACGCGAGGACGGCGGCGATGCCGGCGGCGCCCGCGTCGTGGTCGGCGAGCCCGGCCAGGCCGGCCGTCGTGCTCGCGATGGCGATGGCTTCGTACAGTGTGACGTAGACGATCTTGCGTTTGATGCCTTGCATGGTTTTTGCTCTTTCCAATCTCGATGGCGTAAGGATATGTCGGTCAAGTTGATGTATAAAGTCAGAATCTTTCAACTTTATTGACAGGTCATGGCATTCACCAGCGACAGCGTGCGCATCTTCCTGGCCGTGCTCGACCACGGCTCCTTCTCGGCGGCGGCCCGCGCGCTGGGACGCGTGCCGTCGGCCGTCAGCATGGCCATCGCCCAGCTCGAAGCGGAGCTTGATCTGGTCCTGTTCGACCGGTCGGGACGCGACCCGCGCCCGACGGACGCCGCGCGGGCGCTGGAGCCGCGCGCGCGCCACGTCGCCAGCGAAATGCGGCGGCTGCAGGCGGACGCGCTCGCGCTGCACGGCGGGCTGGAACGGCGGTTGACATTAGCCGTCGTGCCGGAACTGATCGCGGGCCGCTGGAGCGCGCCGCTGGCCGTGCTGGCGCGCGAATTCCCGTCGCTCGAAGTGGAAGTGCTGTCGGCGCCGCAGGCGGACGCGCTGCGCCTGCTGCACGACGGGAGCGTGCAGCTTGCCCTCGTGTTCGAGCGCGAGCGGCTGGACGACCGCGAGGCGTTCCAGGAAGTGGGCAGCGAACTGCTCGTCGCGGTGGTGGCGCCCGGCCATCCGTTGCTGACGGGCGGCGCGCCGCGGCTGGAAGACCTGATCGACCAGCGCCAGGTCGTCGTCGCGGGCCGCGATGGCGCGGGCAGGGATCCGCGCTTCGTGCACGCGCGCGACGTGTGGCGCGTCGACAACTACCTCGCCACCCTGAACCTCGTGCAGGCGGGCCTCGGCTGGGCGTATCTGCCGCGCGCGCTCGCGCAACCGCTGGTGGCGGCCGGGAGCCTCGTGGAGATCGGCTTCGACAACATCAGCAACGCGCTGCGCCTGTGGGTCGACGTCGTGTGGTCGCGCGAGCGACCGCTGGGCCTCGGTGCGCGGCGCTACGTGGACCTGATGCGCGAGGACTGGCGGATGTCATAGCGGGGTCATATTGCGTCCTTATCGTGTTGCGATTTCAATCACGCACGAAGGGACACACAGATGATCGGATCGAACGGCCGGACCCTCGGCGCCGTCGCAGTGGCCAGCCTGCTCGCCGGCTGCAGCGCCACGCATATCGACGAAGCGACGAAGGACGACTACGTGAAATATGCGTGGGTCGTGATGGGCGACGGCGGCAAGCCGGTCGCGCGCGCGGCCACGACGTACGGCACGTGCCCCGTGATCACGGTCGACGGCGGCGACACGCGCATGACCCTGCGCGCCGCCGCCGGCACGCCGGCGCAGCGCACGACCGCCAGCGCCGCCGCCGACTCGAAACCGTCCGCGTTCCCGCTCAACGTGTGCGAAGCGGCCGTGGCGGCGGATGCGAAAGAGGCGCACGTCGGCAGCAGGGCGCTGCCGCTGCCGAAGGCGGCGCCGCAACGCATCGTCATCCTGGCCGACACGGGCTGCCGTTTGAAAAAGGCCGACAACGCCTGGCAGTCGTGCAACGACGCCGACGCATGGCCGCTCGCGCAGATCGCCGCCACGGCCGCGAAGCTGCGGCCGGACCTCGTCATGCACATCGGCGATTACCATTACCGCGAAAACGCCTGCCCGTCCGACATTGCCGGCTGCAAGGACAGCCCGTGGGGCTATGGCTGGGACACGTGGGAAGCGGACCTGTTCAAGCCGGCCGCGCCGCTGCTGGCCGCGGCGCCGTGGATCGTCGTGCGCGGCAACCACGAGGAATGCGCGCGCGCCGGCCAGGGCTGGTTCCGCCTGCTCGACACGCAGGCCTACAGCGCGAAGCGCACCTGCGACGATCCGGCCAACGACGCTGCCGCCAACTACACCGCGCCGTATGCCGTGCCGCTCGGGAGCGACACGCAGGTGATCGTGTTCGATTCCGCCAAGGCCGGCAAGGCGGCGCTCGCGACGAACGATCCGCAATTCCTCACGTACCAGGACGAATTCAGGACGGTCGCCCAGCTGGCCGGCAAGGCGAAGACGACGAGCCTGTTCGTCAACCACCACCCGATCCTCGGCTACGCGCCGATCGCGGGCGGCGCGCCGGCGGGCGGCAATGCGGCGCTGCTGTCGGTGATGCAGCAGCTGAACGCGACCGCGTACTATCCGGCCGGCGTATCGCTCGCAATCCACGGCCACGTGCACGACTTCCAGGCGATCAGCTTCGCATCCAATCATCCTGCCACGTTCGTGAGCGGGAACGGCGGCGACAACCTCGACGTCGCGCTGCCCGACCCATTTCCCGCCAACCTGCCGCCGGCGCCAGGCGTGACGGTCGACCGCATCACGCACGGCAATACGTTCGGCTTCATGCTGATGGAACGCGCGGGCAGCGGCTGGACGTACAAGGCCTACACGAAGACGGGCACCTTGATGGCCACGTGCGCGCTGGCCAACAACCGCCTCAATTGCGACAAGGCGGGCTTCCTTGCTGGGTAAGTCATTCATCGTCGCAAGCGTGCTGGCGGCATCCACCGCATTCGCCGGCACGCCACAACTGCCCGCGATGCCCGGCGTGGCCGGCCCGTTCTCGCCCGCGCCCGCGCGCGTGGCGCTGGGCCAGCAGGTGTTCTTCGACACGCGCCTGTCCGAGCCGGCCGGCACGAGCTGCGCCAGCTGCCACGATCCCGCGCAGGGTTTCGCGGGCAACCACGGCTCGCGCATCGGCGTGGCGCTGGGCAGCAGGCCGGACCTCGTCGGCAGGCGCAACGTGCCGTCGGCGCTGTACGCCGCGTACGTGCCGCCGCTGTTCTTCTACCAGGACGACGACGCACTCGCGCCCACGCCGTTCGGCGGCCTGTTCACGGACGGCCGCGTGGACACCGTCGCGGAACTGGTGCGCCATCCGCTGCTCGATCCGCTCGAGATGCACAACCGGAGCGAGGCCGACATCGCCCGCAAGCTGCGCGCCGCGCCGTACGCGGACGGTTTCAGACAGGCCTTCGGCCCGGCCGTATTCAGGACGACGGCCAGCACCCTGGCGGCCCTGGGCGCCGCGATGGACGCCTTCCTGCAAAGCCGCGACATGTCGCCGTTCTCGTCGCGCTACGACGCCTGGGTGCAGGGAAAGGCGACACTCACGCCGCAGGAACTGCGCGGGCTAAAACTGTTCAAGGACCCGGACCGCGGCAACTGCGCGAGCTGCCACGAGTTCAACGAGACGTCGACCAACCCGGCCCGCTCGCTGTTCACGGACTTCGGCTACGACGCCCTCGCCGTGCCGCGCAACCGGGCCATTCCCGCCAACCGCGACCCGCGCCATTTCGACGAGGGCTTGTGCGCGACGGGGCGTGCAAAAGGCTGGAAAGAGCCCGGGCAGTGGTGCGGCTACTTCCGCACGCCGAGCCTGCGCAACGTGGCCGCGCGCGAGCGCTATATGCACAACGGCGTCTTCTCCGACCTGCGCGACGCCGTCGCGTTCTACGCCACCCGCTCGATCGAGCCTGAACGCTGGTACCGGAACGGCCGTCCGTTCGACGATGTGGCGCCGCGCCACCTCGGCAACGTCAACGTGGCCACCATGCCGTACAACCGCCGCAAGGGGATGAAGCCGGCGCTCGACGATGCGGACATCGACGCCATCGTCGCGTTCCTGCGCACGCTGACGGATGCGCCGTTCGAAGCGTCCGCCGCGGCGCGTGGCGCAGGTGTATATTCGGCAACAAAGGAGGGTGCAAGATGAATCGGATATCCATCATCGGCGCGCTGCTGGCGGGCTGTCTCCTGGCGGCGTGCAACCGTGGCACGGACGGCGTGGGCCCTGCCCAGCAGGCCGGCAAGGCCATCGATGACGCGGGCGCGCGGGCGCAGGCGAAGGTCGACGCGGCCGGCGCGCGCGTGCAGGAGAAGCTCGACCACGTGAACGAGAAGATCGACCGGATCAACGAGAAGGTGGAGGACAAGGTCCAGGCCCAGGTCCAGAAAGCCGACCAGGCCGTGCGCGAGGCGCGCGAGGGCGCGAAGGAAGCGACGGAGCGGGTCGGGCAGAAGGTCGAGGAGGCCGGGGAGAAGATGCAGCAGGCGGCTAAGTGACCTGACCGTCGTTCCCGCGGAAGCGGGAACCCATACCGAGCAACCGGATTCGGTGCGTCGGAAACACCGCGGTATTCTTGACGCCGGGCTTCGGAGACTCGGCATGGGTCCCCGCTTTCGCGAGGACGACGAGGCTCAAGACGCCATTCGTAATTCCGGCACGTGCCCCGTCACGATCGCCAGGTCCACGAGCCCCGCGCGCCACGCCTTTTCGATGTCGTTCTCGACCTCGTCCAGCGCCGCCGGAGCGAGGCCGGACACGCCGCGCACGCCGTACGCGCGGTTGCGGCCGTGGCCCTTGGCCAGGTACAGCGCCATGTCGACGATGTTGATCGCGCGTTCCCACGACAGCGCCATGCCCGGCACGAGCGGGAACGGCGCGAAGCCGATCGATACGTTCACGGAGAGGCGCGTGCCCTGGTAGTCGATCGTGCGTGCCGGGATGCCGGCCAGCAGGCGGCGCGCCACCTCGTCGAGGCTGTCCCTCGGCACGGCCGGCAGGAAGGCGAGGAATTCCTCGCCGCCCCAGCGCACGATCATGTCGGTCTCGCGCAGGATCTCGCGCAGCGCGTCCGCGATCTCGCGCAGCACGGCGTCGCCGGCGCCGTGGCCGTACGTGTCGTTGATGTGCTTGAAGTGGTCGACGTCGAGCAGGAACATCGCGCTGACCATGTCCTCGCCGCTCGTGCCCGCACCCCGACGCTCGATGTCCTGGTACGAGCGCATGAATTCCTGGAAGTGGCGGCGGTTGTACAGCGCCGTCAGCGGGTCGCGCGCGCTCTGCTGCTTGAGTTCATGGTTCTTGACCTCGAGCTGGGCGTTGGCGTGCCGCACCTTGCGGTACAGGATGCCGACAATGACCGACGCGAGCGCGAACACGAGCGCCAGCAGCCACCAGATGCGCTGCTGCAGGCGGCGGTTGTCGATCTCGGTCGACTTGACCTGGTTTTCCTGGCGCAGCATCTCGATCTGGCGCTGGCGCTTGTCGGCCTCGTATTTTTCCTGCAGCTCCATCATCGCCTTCTGGCGGCGCGTCTCGAACAATTCGTTCGACAGCGCGCGCTCGCGGTGATACGCGGCCAGCGCGCCGGGCAGGTCGCCGGCGCGTTCCAGCGCGTCGCCGTATTCGACGAGGACACCCTGCTGGTCGGGCTTGTTGCCGGAGCGCTGGTACCAGTCCATGCCCTGCTCGATGTGCTTCTTGCCCTCGGCCAGGCGGCCCATGCCGAGATAGGCCTGGCCGACGTTGACGCGGGCCGTGGCGGCGAGGGCGTCGTCGTGCAGCTTCTGCGCCTGCTCCAGCGCCTGCTGGGCGTACGCGAGCGCGCGGCGCCAGTCCTGCTGCTTCAGGTACGAGTCGGCCAGGTTGACGAGCGTGTTGGCGATCATCGCGTCGGCGCCGATGCGGCGTTCCAGCGCGAGCGCCGACAGCAGGGCCGTCGTGCCCCGTCCCATGTCGCCGCTGTTGGCGGCAAGGATGTATTCCGTCGTCTTGAAGATCGCCAGGCGGCCCGGCGAATCGATCGCCTCCGCCAGCTGTTCCGCTTCGCCGATCGCCTCGAACCCCTTGTCGAATTCGCGCATCTGGTTGTACAGGTAGGCCAGCGACTTGAGCGCGACGGCGATCTGCAGCTTGTTGCCGCTCTGGCGCGCGAGCGTCACGGCGCCCTGCATCTTGGTCAGCGCGACGGGGAAGTTGCCTTCCTCGGCGAACGATTCGCCCGAGGAGATCTGCACGAGGATGCGCAGGTCGACGTCGGTGCTGGCGGCGGCGAGGCGTTCGGCTTCCCACACCAGCTGGTGCGACTGGCTCATTTCGTTCAGGCCGAACAGGGCATACGCCTTGGAGAGCAGGGCGCGCGCGACGAGGCTGTCGTCGTGCACCTGGCGGCCCAGTTGCAGTGCCTGTTCGCACAGCTGGACGGCTTCCACGTGCTTGCCGAGGCGGTGGCTCAGATCGCAGGACAGCGTGAGCAGGCGGGCGTATTCGGCGGGCGTGCGGCGCGCCTGGGCGTCCAGGCCTGCCAGCAGCGGCACCGCGCGCTGGGGCGTGACGCGGATGATTTCCCCGAGTTCGGCAAAGCGCGCACGCACAGGCTCTTCCGGCACATCGGCGGCCAGCGTGCTTCCGGAAACGACCAATAGCAGAGCCAGCAGCGCACGGCTGCGGCGGTGCTGCGCTGCACGGTATAGACCTGCCAACATGCCTCCCCGAGGAAGTGTAGTCCCTTAATTTAGGACATCTGCGTACGCGATTATAGGCTCTTGCAATTGAGAAAGATCAATTAATGGAACGATTGTGCGTAAAAAATACAGGTTTCGTATCCAAAAAGCCGCGCCGTCACAAAAATAGTGTTTAACTAATAAAGTTTCTACGGCGTCAACGATATCGGGAAAGCAAAGGGCGCGGTCAAACGCTCAGTTGTTGCAGCAAATACAGTCGCTGGTACAGGCCGCCTTCAATGCGCATCAGGTCGTCGTGGCTGCCCGATTCGCTGATACGGCCGTGGTTCAGCACGACGATGCGGTCGGCGTCGCGGATCGTCGACAGCCGGTGCGCGATGGCGATGATCGTGACCTGGCCGCGCAACTCGTCCAGCGCCTGCTGCACGATCTGCTCCGTCTGGCTGTCGATGCGCGACGTGGCCTCGTCCAGCAGCAGGATGCGCGGCCGGCCGGCGAGGGCGCGCGCGATCGCGATCAGCTGCTTCTGGCCGGACGACAGGCGCGAGCCGCCTTCGCCCAGCGACGTGTCGTAGCCCTGTTCCAGCCGCGCGATGAACTCGTGCGCATGCGCGGCGCGCGCGGCCGCCTCGATGGCTGCCTGCGACAGGCCGCGGCCCATGTCGATGTTCTCGCGTGCCGACGCCGCCAGCAGGAACGGATCCTGCGGCACGAGGCCGACCTCCGCGCGGAAGCGCTCGTTGCCGATCGTCGCCAGCGGTTCGCCGAACAGGGTGATGGTGCCTTGCTCGACATTGTAGTAGCGCAGCAGCAGCGACAGCAGCGTCGACTTGCCGCTGCCCGTGTGGCCGACGATGCCGAAGAACGCGCCCTGCGGGATGTCCAGCGACAGGTCGTGCAGCACGGTCTGGCCTGCCGCGTAGCCGAAGGAGAGGTCGCGCACGCGCACGGCGGGGACGTCGGCCGCCACGGGCTTGCGTGCGGAGGTGACGCGGCCGGCCTGGTGCTCCGCGGCGCCCGCTTCGTCGAGCAGCGCGGCCACGCGCGCCGTGGCGACGACGGCCTGCTGCAGGCCCGAGAACTGCATCGTGATCTGGATGAGCGGTTCCACAACGCGCGCGATGTAGCTGATGAACGCGTACAGCACGCCCACTTCGACGGCATTCATGCTGCGCTGGCCGAAGCTGTAGATGACGACGGCCAGCAGGACCACGTTGAGGAAATCGAGCGCGGGCCGCAGCAGGAAGGCGTTGGCGCGCAGCTCGGCCACGCGGGCCGTGTAGTGTTGGTCGTTGGTGTGGGCGAAGCGCTGGCCGAAGCGGTGCTGCGCATTGTTCGCCTGCAGCACGCTCATGCCGCCGATGGATTCCGCCATCTGGCCGTTGATGTCGCTGCGCAGCGCGCGCGCGCGCGTGACCGCCGGCGCGGACAGCCGCTGGTACAGCCACACGATGCCCAGGACGGCCGGCACGAGCGCCAGCACGATCACCATCAGGCGCCAGTCCAGCCACGCCATCGCGATGGACGTGCCGACGAGGACAATGCTGGAATCGAGGATCACGAACAGCACCTGGATGTACAGGGTTTTCACCGCCTCGGTGTCGTTGGTGACGCGGCTCACGAGCTGGCCCGTGATGGCGCGGTCGAAGAACGCCATCGGCAGGCGCAGCACGTGGCCGTAGACCCATTCGCGCAGGCGCTGCACGGCGCGCATCGCCATGCCGGACAGGCGCACGAGCTGCAGGAAGCGCAGCCACGACGCGGCCCATCCCGTGACGACGACGCCGGCCAGCAGCCACCCCATGCGCGTCCAGTCCAGGTGGTGCGGCAGCAGGTGGTCGTCGATCAGCTTCTTGCCCAGCAGGGGACCGACCACTTCCAGGCCGGCCGCGAGGATCAGCCACAGCGTGGCCCAGCCGAGGTGGGCGCGGTCCGGATGGGCGGCGCGGCGCAGCAGGCTCGCCGCCTGGCGCGCCTGCGCCGCAGTCACACTCTTGATCGCGCTCTTTTTGACGTCTTCAGATGGCATCGAGGCTGGCCTCCAGTTGCTGGTAGCGCCACTGGCTGGCGTACCAGCCGTCCAGGGCGAGCAGTTCGTCGTGCGTGCCGCGCTCCACGATACGGCCTTCGCGCAACACGACGATCAGGTCCGCGTTCACGACGGCCGACAGGCGGTGACTCGCGATGATGGCCGACAGTTCCGGGCGTTCGCGCCGCACGTCGTTCAAATGGTCGAGGATGTTCGTTTCCGTGCCCGTGTCGACGGCGGACAGCGCGTCGTCGAGCAGCAGCAGGGCGCTGTCGGCCAGCAGCGCGCGCGCGATCGCCACGCGCTGGCGCTGCCCGCCCGACAGCGTGATGCCCTTTTCGCCGACGGGCGTGTCGTAGCCGTCCGGGAAGCGGAGGATGTCGTCGTGGATCGCGGCCATCTTCGCCGCCTGCTCGATCTCCGCGCGCGCTGCGCCCGGGCGGCCGAGGGCGATGTTTTCCGCGATCGACGCGGAGAACAGGAACGATTCCTGCGGCACCCAGCTGATGTGCGCGCGGAGGGTCGCGAGCGTGTATTCGTCGAGTGCATGGCCGCCCCACGTGACACGGCCGTGCTGCGGCGTGGCCTGGCGCAGCAGCACGCGCAGCAAGGTGGATTTGCCCGCGCCGGTGGCGCCCACGAGGCCCAGCGTCTTGCCAGGTTCCAGGCGCAGCGAGACGTCGTCCAGCGCGGGGCGCGCGTCGTCGCTGTAATGGAAGCGGACGTGGTCCAGCACGAGCGGCCCGCGCGCGAGCGTCTCCAGCGTCCCGCGGTCGTCGACGGTCAGCGGCGCATCGAGCAGCGGCTGCAGGCGCGCGAGGGCGGCGCGTCCGCGTTCGATCAGCGACAGCACCCAGCCCGCGGCGAACATCGGCCAGATCAGCTGGCCGAGGTACATGGTAAAACTGGTGAGACTGCCGATCGTGATCTGGCCCTGCCACACGAGATAGCCGCCGAGGCCCAGCGTGAGGCCGGTGGCGGCGGTGAGCGTGAGGCCGACGGCCGGTTCGTACGCCGCTTCCCATTTTTGCGCCGCGAGGCTCGCGTCGGCGGCGCGCACGGCCAGTTGCGCGAACTGGTCGGCGCTGCGCTGTTCCAGGCCGAGGGCGCGCAGGGTGCGCACGCCGGACAGCGTCTCCTGCACGTGGTCGTTCAGCGCGGAGAAGCGCTTCAGCGAATCCGTGGACGCCGTGTGGATGTGGCTCGAGATGCGCCAGAACGCCAGCGCCATCAACGGGAACGGCAGCAGGGCGATCGTCGTCAGGCGCCAGTCCACGCCGAGGAACATGATGCCCAGCACCATGACGAGCGTGAGCGTGCCGTCGAAGCCGGCCAGCATCGCTTCGCCGGCCGCCTGCTCGATGGCGTCGATGTCGTTGGTGCCGAGCGCCATCAGGTCGCCCGTGCGCTGGCGCTGGAAGAAGGCGGGGCCTTGCGCGGACAGGCGGTCGTACAACTTCGTGCGCAGTTCCACGCCGAGCCGGTACGACGCGGAATACAGGCGCAGGCGCCATGCCACGCGCAGGCCGTAGATCGCGAGGCCGAGGCCGAGCAGTTGCGCGATCTGGATGAGCAGGTCATGGCCGCCGAGGCGGTGCGCGGCGAGGCCGTCGATCATCGCGCCGACCTTGCGCGGCACGAGCACGGTGCACAGCGCCACGCCGAACAGCATCACCGCCGACGATGCGTACGAACGCCAGTGCCGGCGCACGAAGCCGCCGATCAGCTTTGCCAAACCCATTGAAGATCCTGTTCTTGTTGTTGGTGAGTGAAAAAGAAAAAGCGGGCCAAGGCCCGCTAATTTACTAGGTTTGCCACCTGTTTGCAGGCAGCCGTGCGATGGGGTTGGTGGGCACGGCGTGCCCACCGGCTTACCTACTTCTTGCGCTGCGAGCGCGAGGTCTTGCCGCCGTGGGTCACGACGCGCAGCGGCGGCGTGCTCTCGGTCGGGGTGACGATCGGCAGTTCCACGTGCGGACCGGCTTCCAGCGGCACGGTCGATGCGACCGGATGCTCGGCGGCGGCCGGTTTCGGTGCGACCTTGTTCAGCGCTTTCGCGAGCGGCTTGGCCCTGGCGGGCGGCACCTCGTCGGCGATGGCCGTTTCGACCGGATCGGCGGCCGGCGCTTCCGGTTGCGCGGACACCGCCTCGGTCACGGTGGTCGTGAGCGGTTCGGCTGCCTGCGGCTCGGTCTGCGGCTCGGCCTGCGGCGCCGCCGCTTCTTCGGCGCGGCTGATGGCTTGGGCGCCCGCGTCCAGCGCCGCTTCGGCCATGGCGCAGCCGGTATCGACGGCGGCGCTGACGATCTCGCTGTTCACCGTGGCCGCGTCGGCCGTCGCGATGGCTGCCTGTTCCATGAACTGCGACATGGACGTCGGGATATTCGCAGTGGGGGCGGGCACCAGCTGCAGCGGTTGCTGCGTGCTCCAGCCGCGCTCGTGCGTGCCGGCGGCAATGCCCAGCAGCTCGCGGCCGTAGGAAAAGAATTGCTGCCACTGGCCCTGGGCCGTGGTGCCGATGGCCAGGAAATCACGCGGGTTGGTAATTTCGAGCAATTGCTTGAAGGTTCCCGTAGCTTGTTCGACCGACGCGCGGGAGGTCTTCATGTTGAGCGCAATCAGCTGTTCGGCGCTGTCGAGTGCGCGCTGGCTCAATGCCCGGAACACGTCGAGCTGTGCTTCCCATTGGGACTTGCGGACGGCGGACAACTGTTCGGAGAATGAAGTCATCTGGGTTCCTTGTCTTTCAGGTTGTAACCATTCGGTTTATGACGCACTGCAATAAGTCTAGTGTAAAGGGGTTCATGCGGGATGAAAAGGGAATTCTATGTTGTTTTTACAAGGAAATCTTGCGGTGCAGCATTGAGGTTTGATATATATCATTGACAAGATGATCAGCGTGGTAATCTGATGAGGTCCCAACCATCAGGAGCCCCGCGCATGGATCTCGTTCTCCGCAACGCCACCCTGGCCAATGGCCGCACGGTCGACATCGCCATCGCGGGCGGCACCATCGCTGCCGTCGAGCCCGCCTTGCCGCAACGTGGCGCGCGCGAGATCGACGTCGGCGGCGACCTCGTGACGCCGCCGTTTGTCGACGCCCATTTCCACATGGACGCGACGCTCAGCTATGGCCTGCCGCGCGTGAACGAATCGGGCACTTTGCTGGAAGGCATTGCGCTGTGGGGCGAACTGAAGCCGCAACTGGCGCAGGAGGCGCTCGTCGAACGGGCATTGCAGTATTGCGACTGGGCCGTGGCGCGCGGCCTGCTGGCGATCCGCAGCCACGTCGACGTGTGCGACGACCGCCTGCTGGCCGTGGAAGCGCTGCTCGACGTCAAACGCCGCGTGGCACCTTACATCGATTTGCAACTCGTTGCGTTCCCGCAGGACGGCCTGCTGCGCAGCAAGACCGCATTCGACAATCTCAAGCGCGCCATCCGGATGGGCGTGGACGTCGTCGGCGGCATCCCGCATTTCGAACGGACCATGGCCGACGGCGCCGAGTCCGTGCGCCTGCTGTGCGAATTCGCGGCGGAGCAGGGGCTGATGGTCGACATGCATTGTGACGAAAGCGATGATCCCCTGTCGCGCCATATCGAGACCCTTGCCGCAGAGACGCTGCGCCTGGGCTTGCAGGGCAGGGTCGCCGGTTCGCACCTCACGTCGATGCATTCGATGGACAACTATTATGTGAGCAAGCTGCTGCCGCTGATGGCGGAATCCGGCGTCGCCGCCATCGCGAATCCCCTCATCAACATCACCCTGCAGGGCCGCCACGACACATACCCGAAACGGCGGGGCATGACGCGCGTGCCGGAATTGCTGGCGGCCGGCGTGCCGGTGGCGTTCGGCCACGATTGCGTGATGGACCCGTGGTACGGCCTCGGGTCCGGCGACATGCTGGAAGTCGCGCACATGGGGCTGCACGTCGCGCAGATGACGGGCCAGGCCGCGATGCGACTGTGCTTCCAGGCCGTCACGGAGACCCCCGCGCGCATCCTTGGCCTGCAGGGCTATGGCATCGCGCCGGGCTGCCGCGCGGACCTCGTCTGGCTCGATGCGGGCGACCCCGTCGAGGCCATCCGCCTGCGCGCCGCGCGCCGGCTCGTGCTGCGTGCCGGCGAGGTGATCAGCGAGGCGCCGGCGGCGCGCGCGAGCCTGCGCCTGCCGGGCCGTCCGGCGTCGATTGATTTCCGATTGGAACGATTGAGGCGGGCGGGGCAGTAACGGGCGGCACCAATTCTTTCCTACCTTTATTTAGCGGAAATTTTCTACGTCCCCTTACCGGATCGGCATCCGTGCAGCCGAATCCCAAGGTAGAATCTTGCGCTTTCGATACGTCCCAGCAGGTCACGCAGTGAAAGATATCCAGATTCGTCCAGCTACTGAAACTGATTTCAATGCTATGTGGACCATTTTCCAGGCGCACGCGGCCGAGGGCGAAACCTATGCCCAGGACGCGGGCACGAGTCGCGAAGACACCTACGATTACTGGTTCGCACCCGAGGCGTCGACCTATGTCGCGGTGCGCGGCGAGGAGCGGATCCTCGGGATGTACAAGCTGGAGCCGAACCACGTGGGACGCGGGGCGCACGTCGCCAATGCGTCGTACATGGTCAGTCCGAACGCGCAGGGCGTCGGCGTGGGTCATTTGCTCGGCGAGCACAGCATCGGCGAGGCGCGGCGCAAGGGCTACCTGGCGATGCAGTTCAACTTCGTCGTCAGCACGAACAATCCCGCGATCCACTTGTGGAAGCGGCTCGGCTTTTCCATCGTCGGCACCTTGCCGAAAGCGTACCGCCATCGCCGGCTCGGCTATGTCGATGCGTACGTGATGTACAAGCTGCTCGAAGACCCCGCGCGCTGGCCGCTGCCGGAAGAAGACTGATGCCGCTGGATATCCTCGCGACCCCGCGCCTGCGCCTGCGCACCGCCGACCGCGACGACGCCGACTTCTATCTCGCGCTCGTCAACGATCGCGGCTTCCTGGAGCATATCGGCGACCGCGGCATCCGCACGCGCGAGGACGCGGTCCAGGCCCTGCTCGACGGCCCGATCGCGATGCAGGACGTGCGCGGCCATTCGCTGTACGTCGTCGAACTGAAGGACAGCGGCACGCCCATCGGCATGTGCGGCCTGATCAAGCGCGAGACGCTGGACGGCGTCGACATCGGCTATGCCTACCTGGCGCGTTACTGCGGCCGCGGCTATGCGTACGAGGCCGGCATGGCCGTGCTGGCGCTCGCGCCCGCGCTGGGCCTCAAGCGCGTGCTGGCCATCACGTCGCCCAACAACCTCGCGTCCAACGGCCTGCTGCGCAAGATGGGCATGCGGTACGAACGGTTCGTCCACCTCGTGCCGGGCGACGCCGGCAGCAATTTATACAGCATGGAATTCTGACGCCGGTCACTGCCGGGTCGAACCCCACGGGAAGAACCAGGTCAGCGGCTTGTCCACGCGCGCGGCCCACGACGCCTCGTTGTGGCGCCCGCCCTCGGCCTTGTAGAACATCAGGTCGTCCGTTTCGCGATAACCCTTGGCCAGCATGGCGTCGCGCATCTTCGTCGTGTCGTCCAGGCCGTCGTCGCGCGTGCCGGCGTCGAGGTAGAACTTCACGGGCACGCGGTCCGGCACCTTCGCCAGCAGCGCCCCGTTGTTCCACCAGAACGAGCTGGAGACGCCGCCCGCCTTCGAGAAGATGCCCGGATGGCGCTGCGCGATCAGCACCGAGGCGATGCCGCCCAGCGACGAGCCCATGATCGCCGTCGTGTCCTTGCCGGGCAAGGTGCGGTACGTGCGGTCGACGTACGGCTTCACCGTCTCGACGATGAACGCGTCGTAGGCATTCAGCTTGCCCCCGCCGTATTTCGGATCGCAGCAGGGCGTGTATTCGGGGATGCGTTCCGGCGTGTTGTCGATGCCGACGACGATCACCTCGTCCATCACGCCCGTCGCCACGAGACGGTTGATCGTCTCGTCGATGCCCCATTCGACGCCATACGATGCCGTCTTCGCATCGAACAGGTTCTGGCCGTCGTGCATGTACAGCACGGGGTAGCGCTTCGCCGCGTTCTCGCCGTAGCTGGGCGGGAGATAGATGCGCAGCGCGCGCTTGTTGTCCAGTTGCGGCGACGCGAAATCCTTCACGATCGTCACCTTGCCGAACGGCGGACCGAAGAACGGGTAGATGTCGACCGTGCCGCCCGCCGCCAGCTTGTACACGCCGCCGATCGACACCTTGTCCGCGCCCAGCGTGGGCTTCATCTGGATGTCGCCCAGCGCGTCCGGCCACGTGAACGTCCATACGTTCAGCGGGCCGCCTTCCGGCTTCGCGGGCACGCCCTGCGACCAGCCGGCGGCGCCCTTGTCGGCGCGGACCTGGATGGTGTCCTTGCCGGCCGCGTAGTGGATGCGCACGGTGGTGGCGTGGGCCTGCGCCAGCAGCATGGTCGCGGCGGCCGCGATTGCGATTCGTTTCATCATTTCGTTCCGTTGGTGCGCAGCAGCCGCACGCCGTAGACGTCGAAGCGGTTCGACGGGCCGTCGACGCCGCCGGCCGCGCTGAAGCTGCGGTTGCTGTCCAGATAACTCATGTTGTAGAAGTCGCTCATCTCGATCCGGTACGCGACGTTCGCCTTCAGGCGCGCAGCCAGCGGGGTCGAATACACGGTCGGCGTGTTCGCCTTCTCGATGCGCGCGTGCGGCAGTTGCACGACGCCTTGCGCGACGATGCGTCCCGACTCATCCTTGAGCGCCAGCCATTTTACGCCACCGCTGATGCCCAGGTTGATCTGGTTGGCGCCGTTGTGATAGCGGACCTGCACGGCGTAGTCGCCCGCCTGCGGAACGCGCACGGCGCGCACGTCGAGGCGGTCGGCCGGCCGGCCCCAGTTGGCGAGATGCGCTTCGGCGAAGCGCGCATTGCCCGGTGCGATGGCCACGCTGGCATGCACACGCGGGTCGGTGGCGGCGATCGCCACGCTGGGGCCTGCGCAGCGCGGTACGCTGTGGTGGCTGCGGTTGCCGGACGACGTGTATTGCGCTTCGGCGGCGTAGCATGCTGCGGCGCTGTTCTCGCGGTCAGTCCATGTGCCGGCGTTGAGATTCGATGCGACCAGCTTGCCGTCGCGGTAGACGTTGTAGGTGATGCCCGTCTGCCGGTCGGCCGGCACGATCGTCACCGTCGTGGCCGCGCCTGCGCGCGCGACGCCATCGATACGCGGCTCGCGCGGACCGAACACGGTCGGCGTTTCCGCGTACGGATCGGCGCTCACGCGGCGGATGGCCGTGGCGCCGTCGACCAGCTTGCCCAGCTGGACCTCGATGTCGCTGTGTGCATCCAGCGCGCTCCACGGGATGCTGCTGCCGGCCGGTTTGCCGTCGACGAGGATGCGCTCGACGGCGTAATAACCGCTGGTGCCGGGCGCCGGTACGGGCGGCAGCCGCAGCTTGACGTTGACGGCGCGGCCCTGCAAACGCAGGTTGTACAGCGCGATGCTGTCGCCGGCCGCGAACACGCCGCCGCGCAGCTTCGCCGTCACGAACGGCTTCACCTCGATGCCCTCACGTGTCGTGGAGACGCCGAACACGTCGCGGATCACCATGCCGAGATAGGCGCCGACGGACCACAGCTGGCGCTTCGAATTGATGACGGGGCCGATCAGGTTCGGATGCGCCTCGTCCAGCAGCAGCGGCTGGCCGGACAGCCACTCCAGGTTTTCCATGTTCGACATATTGAGTGCCGCACCCCGCATCAGCGTGTCGTATGCGGCATCGGCTACCGCGACGTTGCCGCCCGCGATCGCGGCGCGCAGGCCGTACGCGGTGACGAACGGCCACATCGCGCGGTTGTGGTAGACCGGCAGGTCCTGCTGCTGTGGCCAGATGACGGGCGCGCCCATCGGGCCGTGCGGATAATTGGCCAGGATTTTCCGTGCGCGGGTGCCGTCCGCGATGCCGGTGACGATCGCGAGCGACTGTCCCAGCCAGTCGAACTTGTGCAGCGGCGCGCCGTCGAAGTGCGCGGCCGTGAGGCTGCTGTACATGCCGGCGTCGTCCAGCCACAGGTGCGTGTTGATCGCGCGCTTCAGGTCGCGCGCCCACCCCTCGTAGCGCGAGGCACGCGTTTTATCCCCTTGTTCCCGGGCCAGTTGCGCGGCGAGCGTCAGCGCCTTGTAGTGGCCGACGTTGGTCGACAGCGCTTTGCTGCTGGCCATCGATGCCAGGTCGTCGGTGATCCATGTCGCGTACGTCTGGTCGCGCCAGTCGAGGAACGATTCCTCGCCCGTGTACAGGCCCGTCGTCTTGTCGAACGCGGCGATACGGTCGTTCTCGATCGTGTTCGCCAGCGCCTGCAGCGCTGTCGTCGCGAACGCCGCGCGCTCGCCAGCCGGCAGCGTCTTGAGGACTTCTTCGGCCGCGAAGGCCCACGTGATGCGGTCCGTGCTGACGGGCCAGCTGCCGCCGCTGCCCGTGTCCTGCACGATCTGCAGGCCGTCGGGCGAGCCCGCGACCTGCGGCGCCTTCGTCACACCGGCGCGCCAGCCGGACAGTTTGAATAGAAGCGAATTGCGCACGCGCTGCGGGTCGAGCATGGCGAGACCGAGATCGGCCGCATACGACAGGTCGCGCGTCCACACGTAATGCCACTTTTCGCCCGTCTCGAAGCAGTCGCACGGGATCGCGGCGCCGCCGTTGTAGTTCCCGTCGCGGATCTCCTTCACGGAATCCAGCTTCATCTCGTGGCCGGCCAGCGCGAACAGCGCGTCGAACGCGAGGTTGCCGCTGCGGACGACGGGCAGCGCCGCGTCTTCCTCGTACGTCGTCGCTTGCGGGCCTGGGTCGCGCAACTGCATCGTCGTCGAATGCGCATAGCTGCGCAGCGGCGCCTGCGGATCGCGCACGGAAAAGCGCGCCGATTCTTCCTTGCCGTCCCACGTGGGGAAGGTCAGCGTGGCCGTCGCGCCGGCGCCCACGTGCGGGTCCGTTGCCGCCGCGGGCGCGGGCGTCTCGACCTGCGTCACCGTCAGCACGGGGCGCTTCGGATCCGACACGTCGACGCGGAAGCGGAACGTAGTCGTCTTCTTCGTGAACAGATAGTCTTCCGGGCCCGCTTCGGTCGCGAGCGGATAGGCGTCGCGCAGCTTGATGCCGACGCTGGCGGCCGGATTCGCGACCCATTCCGCGGCCCAGTCCTTGCTGCCGATCTTGAAGGCGTGGTTGCCGGGGCTGACGAGGATGTCGGCCTGATAAATCCCTTTGCCCTGATGGACCAGGACGTTGTCCGTGCCCCAGCCGTTGAAGGCGCCGCGCACGTAGATGTCGTAGCGCAGCGGCGGGGCTTCGGCCGCGATGGCGGCGACGGATTGGGCGAAGAGGGCGGCGGCGAGGAAGGTGGTTTTCATCGTTTGTGAGGATCGCTGAAGCGTTTCTCGTCATTCCCTCGAAGGCGGGAATCCATGCTGACTGACTTCGGACGTTCAGTATGGGTCCCCGCCTCCGCGGGGACGACGGAGCGGTGGTTCAAAGTTCGAGGATGACGACTGACTTCGCCGGCAGCCGGATTTCCTTGTCCAGGTCGAAACGCCTGCCGGTCAGGACGTCGGTCCCGGCCGCGACCCCGGACAGCATCTCATGGAAGCGCCCGGCGGGCAGCACGGCTTCCTTCCCGTTCGCATTGAACGCGACCATGATCTTTTTCTTGTCGCTCAGTTCCCCGTCATAGCGGAAGTAGACCCACGTGTTGTTCTCCGGCCCGTACTGCATCAGCTTCCCGTCGTGCACGACGGCCGCGCCCTTGCGCCAGTTGACGAGCTTCTTCACGAACGCCTGCGCGTCGCGCTGGCGCGGCGTGAGGCCCGCGCCGGTGAAGGCGTCGACCTTGTCGCCGGCCCAGCCGCCGGGAAAGTCGCGGCGGTAGCTGCTGTCGTCGCGGCGGCCGACGGTGCTCGTCATCAGGATCTCGTCGCCCACGTAGAAATGCGGGATGCGCGGCATCGTCATGATGAACGCGAGGTCCATCTTCCAGCGCTCGACGTCTTCGCCGACGACGCTGTACAAACGCGCCATGTCGTGGTTCCCCTCGAACAGCACGAGATTCGATGCGTCCGGATAGAGATAGTCCAGCGACAGCATCTCGTACACGTCGTTGAAGGCGTTCTCGTTGCTCCTGTCCGCGAGGGCCGTGCGCATCGCCTCCGTCAGCGGGAAGTCCATCATGCCGGGCATCGAGGTCGGCGCGCGCTGCCAGTGCGCGACGACGGCCGGCAGCTTGCTCCATTCCTCGCCCACCATGTTCAGGCGCGGATACTCGGCCAGCACGCGCTGCGTGTATTGCGCGAGGAAGGCGCCGTCCGAATAGCCGAACGTGTCGATGCGCAGGCCGGACAGGCCCGCATACTCGATCCACCAGATGCTGTTCTGGATGAGATAGTTGGCGACGAACGGGTTGGTCTGGTTCATGTCGGGCATGCCGGGGCTGAACCAGCCCGTCGTGAAGTTGCTCGCGTCTTCCTTTGCCGCGTACGGATCCTGCACGGCCGTCCGGTGGTGCATCGTCGCGACGAAACGGCCGTCGTTGTGGTTGATCCAGTCCGGCGTCGGCAAGTCCTTCATCCACCAGTGATTCAGGCCGATGTGCGACAGCACGACGTCCTGGATCACGCCGATGCCATGCTTCTTCGCTTCGTTCGACAGGCGCACGTAATCCTCGTTGCTGCCGTAGCGCGGGTCGATCCGGTAGTGGTCCGTGGCCGCGTAGCCGTGGTAGGACGCGGCCGGCATGTCGTTCTCGACGAGGGGCGTGGGCCACAGCTGCGTGAAGCCCATGCCCGCGATGTAGTCGAGGTGGTCGATGATGCCCTGGATGTCGCCGCCGTGGCGGCCGTGGCCGAGCTTGCGGTCGAGTTTATCCGCGAGCGCGGGCACGCTGTCGTTGCGCGTGTCGCCGTTGGCGAAGCGGTCCGGCATCAGCTGGTAGATCGCGTCGCCCTTGCCGAAGCCCTTGCGCCCGGCCGAGCCGGATGCCCGCGCCAGCAGGGGGTAGATGTGGCGCGTCGGATGCGCGCCGCGGAAATCGATGGCGACGTCGCCCGGCTGCGCGTCCGGGGCGATGTCCAGGTCGATGAACAGGTAGTTGCGGTTGGCCACCCGCGTCACGGCCGCGATGCGCACGCCGGAGTAGGCGATGGCCGGTTCCAGGTCCGCGATGGCGGGGCCGTGCACCATCAATTGCAGGCGGCGGTCGTGCATGCCCGTCCACCAGAACGGCGGGTCCATGTGGTCGATGGGGGCCGGCGCGGATGCCGCGTGGACTCCGGCGCTCGTGAGGAAGAGGCTGCCGAGCAGCAGGGCGGCGAGGCGGGGCGAAATGCGCATGGTGGTCTCCGGAGCGTAGTCGAACTACAGCGATTTACCCGGATTGTTGTCTAAGGGTAATGCGCTTATTACATTATTGCTCGGAGAATACTACAGACACTTGAGCGCAGCAACGCAACCTATCCGCCGAATCTCTAGTTTTGCTACACGGTTTTCCGCGCGACGGGCAAGTCTGAACGTGGGCAAATCCCAACATTCCGTAAAACTACTACGCAAGTTTGCGCCAAAATGGTGCAAAACACTCCTAAGTTGGTGTGCGGAAATCGATTTGTAGCGTGACTACAATGTCTGCATGGTAATTTTGTAGCTCGAATACAACGAGAAAAGTCGTTTTTTAGGCAATTTGGCGTAAAACTCCTACATTCCCGTAATCGAAGGCAAGTCACGTTGACAGTGAATCTAGTTTTAATACAGAATCCTTGACAGAACGTACGTACTTATAAACGTTTGCTTTCTGGCTCCCGGAGCGGGCTCAAGCTGCCGTCGTCGGGAAAAACAATGAGATCTGATGATTTGAGGGGACAAATGAAGATTTTTAATGGCAAGCACGCGCGTAACATCAATGGCGCACTTGTGTTCAAGCTGAGCCCGGTTGCCGCCGGTTGCGCCGTGTTCCTGTCGGCGCTCGGCACCAACGTCTACGCCCAGGACGCCGCCGTCTCGCAAGCCGCCCAGGCGACGGACGCCAACGGCAACCCGGTCAGCACGGTGACCGTGACCGGTATCCGGCGCGGCATCGAGGCGGCCATCTCCATCAAGAAGAATTCCAACTCCATCGTCGAAGCGATCTCGGCGGAAGACATCGGCAAGCTGCCGGATGCCACCGTGGCCGAATCGATCTCGCGCCTGCCGGGCGTGACCGCGCAGCGCGACAAGTCGTCGGGCCGTGCTTCCGCGATCTCCGTCCGTGGCCTGTCGCCGGACTTCAACGGCACGCTGCTGAACGGCCGCGAGCAGGCGTCGGCGGGCGACAGCCGCGGCGTCAAGTTCGACCTGTACCCGGCCGAAATGCTGGGCACCATCACGATCTACAAATCGCCGGACGCCAGCCTGATGGGCCAGGGCATCGCCTCGACCATCGACCAGCGCACCGTGATGCCGCTGGACTTCGGCAAGCGCACCGTTGCCGTCGGCTACAAGGCCATGCGCTTCGGTGAGCACAACAACGGCCTGGGCACCGGTACCGGCTACCGCTCCACCCTGACCTACATCGACCAGTTCGCCAACCGCACGATTGGCGTGGCCCTGGGCGCCGTGAAGTTCAACGACACGGGCGCCGAGCAGTTCCAGGCCGACGGCTGGGGCGGCGGCGCGGGTTCGGCCACCTACAACGGCCAGGCCGTCAAGGTCCCGAACGGCTTCAAGACGGACGTCCAGCGCGACCCGCAGACCAACAAGGGCGTGATGGGCATCCTGCAGTTCCGCCCGAACAAGGACTTCGTCACCACCGTCGACCTGTTCCACTCGAAGAACACCGACAACACCAAGAAGACCGGCCTGGAAGGTTCCGTCTGCGGCAGCACCGGTTCGTACGACCCGAACGGCGTGCTGACCAACGCCACCATCGTCGACGGCGTGGCCACCTCGGGCACCTGCACGAACTTCAAGGGCGACGTCCGCAACCACATCGAAGCCGTCACCGACACGCTGAATTCGTGGGGCATCAACAGCCGCCTGCGCCGCGAAGGCTGGACCGTCACCGGCGACATCGCCGGTTCCAAGGTCACGCACGACTCGAACCGTTATGAAACGACGGCCGGCCAGCCGGGCAATGCGACGAACCTGTCCACCATCTCCTGGACCGGCTACAACGGCAAGGACAACCTGGCGCCGACCTACACGACGTCGCTGAACTACGCCGACCGCGGCCAGGTCGTCCTGACCGACCACGCCGGCTGGGGCGGCGGCCTGACCGGCAACCCGCAGGCCGGCTACGTCGCCGTGGGCACGACCACCGACGAGATCAAGTCGTACCGCCTGTCCGCCAAGCATGACATGGAGCTGGGTCCGCTGACGGCCGTCGAATTCGGCGTCAACCGCACCAACCGCAGCAAGGGCCGCGACCAGAACGAAGGCAACCTGGTCGTCGGTACCGGTCCGTACGGCTCGGCACCGGTGCCGGGTACGGACGTCATGGTGACGCCGCAGTCCGGCATCCCGGTCGTCGCGTGGAACCCGCTCGGTTCGCTCGGCACGGTCTACCAGCTGCTGCCGAAGGTCGACCAGCCGATCCAGACGGACAAGAACTGGGACGTGTCGGAGAAGGTCTCGACCGGGTACCTGATGGGTAACCTGGAAGGCGAGCTGTTCGGCCTGTCCTACCGCGGCAACATCGGCGCGCAGTACATCCACACGAACCAGAGCTCGACCGGTACCGTCGTCGACACGAGCAAGTGCGCCGGCGTCGCCGGCCAGGCTTGCCCGGCCTACGTCGTGCGGGGGCACCACTCGTACAACGACTTCCTGCCGAGCATGAACCTGGGCTTCGAGCTGCCGTACGACCAGATGTTACGTGTCGGCCTGGGCAAGACGCTGTCGCGCACCAAGATGAGCGACCTGCGTCCGGGCGGCGGCGTGAGCCTGAACACGTCGTTCCACGACGGCCCGATCCTGTCGGGCAGCGCCGGTAACCCGAACCTGGAACCGTTCCGTGCGAAGGCGCTGGACCTGTCGTGGGAAAAGTACTTCACCGTCAACGGTGCCAAGGGCTATGTCGCCGTCGCCGGCTTCTACAAGAAGCTCGACACCTACGTGCTGACCGTGCCGAAGACCGTCGATTTCGCGACGAGCGGCCTGCTGAGCGCCAAGACCCCGCTGCCGGCGTCGGGTCCGAATGCCGGTTCGACCGTCGGTATCCTGAACACCCCGGTCAATGGCACGGGCGGCAACATCAAGGGTATCGAGCTGACCGCGTCGCTGCCGTTCGCCATGTTGTCGAAGTACCTGAGCGGCTTCGGCGTCGAGGTCAACCACTCGAGCACACTGAGCTCGGTGAACCTGCTGACGACGGGCCTGACCGTGATCGACACCGGCGGCGTCGCGACGATCCCGCTGCCGGGCCTGTCGCGCCAGGTGACCAACCTGCGCCTGTACTACGAAGCGCATGGCTTCCGCGCGTCGATCGCCGCCAAGCACCGCAGCGACTTCCTGGGCGAGATCAGCGACTTCCAGGACAACAACCAGCTGACCTTCATCCGTGGCAACACGACGGTCGACGGCCAGCTGACGTACGAGTTCGGCGACAACACGATGCTGAAAGGCCTGTCGCTGACGGCCGCGGTGAACAACTGGACGAACTCGCCGTTCATCCGTTACGCCGCGAACCCGAGCGAGATCGCCGAGAAGATCACGTTCGGCCGTACGTACAGCCTGGGCGCGAGCTACAAGTTCTAATCCGTTATCCTGTCGACGTCGACAGTTAATTGGAACACCCCTGCCGGCCCTGGTCAGCAGGGGTGTTTTTTCATGATCGCGAGACCGAGCATGCAAGTACCTCATCTGAACACCATCGTCATCGTCGGCGGCGGCACCGCCGGCTGGATGACCGCTACCGCCCTGGCCACCGCGCTGCGCGGCCGCTACCGCATCCGCCTCGTCGAGTCCGACGAGATCGGCATCGTGGGCGTCGGCGAGGCCACCATCCCGATGATCCAGCGTTTCAATACCGTCGCCGGCATCGACGAAGCCGAGTTCCTGAAAGCCACCAACGGCACCTTCAAGCTCGGCGTCGAGTTCGTCAACTGGGGGCGCCTGGGCGACCGCTACACGCACGGCTTCGGGCGCCTGGGCCAGGACCTGTGGATGGTCGGCTTCGAGCAGTACTGGCACAAGATGCGCGCGCTGGGCCAGGCGCGCGACCTGGCCGATTACTCGATCACGCGCGCCGCCGCGCGCGCGAACAAGTTCATGCTGCCGCGCACGGACCTGGGCAATTCGCCGCTGGGCGAGATCACCTACGCCTACCACTTCGACGCCGGCCTGTATGCGCGCCACCTGCGCAAGCTGTCGGAAGCGCGCGGCGTGGAGCGCACCGAGGGAAAAATCGTGCGCGTGACGCAGCGCGAGCACGACGGCCACGTGGACGCCGTCGTGATGGAAAACGGCGAGCGCATCGAGGGCGACCTGTTCATCGACTGCTCGGGCTTCCGCGGCCTCCTGATCGAGCAGACCCTGGAGGCGGGCTACGAGGACTGGAGCCATTGGCTGCCGTGCGACCGCGCCCTGGCCGTGCCGTGCGAATCCGTGCCCGCGCTCACGCCGTACACGCGCGCGACCGCCCACAAGTCGGGCTGGCAGTGGCGCATCCCGCTGCAGAACCGCATCGGCAACGGCCACGTCTACTGCAGCCGCTACATCAGCGACGACGAGGCGGCGCACGTGCTGCTGTCCAACCTGGACGGCAAGCCGCTCGCGGACCCGCGCCCGATCCGCTTCACGACGGGCATGCGCAAGAAGGCGTGGGACAAGAACGTGGTGGCGATCGGCCTGTCGAGCGGTTTCCTGGAGCCGATCGAATCGACGAGCATCCACATGATCCAGGACTCGATCCAGCGCCTGCTGGACTACTTCCCGGACCAGGGCTTCAGCGCGACGGACGTCGAGGCGTTCAACCGCCTGTCGCGCTTCCACTACGAGCGCATCCGCGACTTCATCATCCTGCACTACCACGCGAACCAGCGCGACGACGCCGCGTTCTGGCAGGCGTGCGCGCACATGGAGATTCCAGCCACCCTGCGCGACAAGATCGACCTGTTCCGCACGCACGGCCGCCTGCGCCGCGTCGACAGCGAACTGTTCACGGAAGTCGGCTGGCTGCAGGTGCTCGTCGGGCAGAACATCCATCCGCAAGCGTATCACCCGCTGGTCGACGTGCAGTCGGAAGAGGGCATCCGGGACTACATGGAAGGCGTGGCGGACGTGATCCGGCAATGCGTCGATTTCATGCCCGATCATGCGGCGTTCATCGACGGATATTGCAAGGCACCGAAGATGTAAGCGTTTTCACCTCGAAATTTGTACCCGAACTACATTTATAAGAAGTATGTATTTACTAGGATTGCTTCTAAAATTCCCTTTCTGGGTGCGTTTTGTGGGTGAAAACCACAGTCTCTTCACTTAAATCTATGTCTCGTTGACACGCAATCTAGTTTTAATACAGAATCGGATCCGAACGTTCGAGCCCGTGGCCGGCGCACGCTTCGGCAAAAGGCTGACGTTCCTCTTATAAGCACATTTGATTCTGTCGAGGGGACATATGAAGATTTCGAAGGGCGGTCAGCCCGCATTCCAACTGAGCCCGGTCGCCGTGGGTTGCGCCGTGTTCCTGGCGCTCGCGGGCGCCCAGGCATCCGCGCAGACGCAGGCGGCCGACGGTGTCCAGGCGGCGCCGGTCAGCACCGTCACCGTCACCGGCATCCGCCGCAGTATCGAGGACGCGATCGCCGTCAAGCGCGATGCGACCAGCATCGTCGAGACCATCTCCGCCGAGGACATCGGCAAGCTGCCGGACATCAGCATCGCCGAATCGCTGGCGCGCCTGCCGGGCCTGTCGGCGCAGCGCGTCAACGGCCAGGCGCAGCAGATCAGCATCCGCGGCACGTCGGGCGACCTGTCGACCGCGCTGCTGAACGGCCGCGAGCAGGTCAGCACGAGCGCGAACCGCACGGTCGAGTACGACCAGTATCCGTCCGAGCTGATCAACGCCGTCACCGTGTATAAAACGTCGGACGCAGCGCTCGTCGGCCAAGGCCTGTCCGGTACGGTCAACCTGCAGACGATCAAGCCGCTGTCGCTGCGCGAGCGCGTCGTCACGCTGAACGTGCGCGGCGAGAAGAACAGCCAGGGCAAGCTCAGCACCGGCTCGAAGGACAAGGGCAGCCGCATCAGCGCGTCGTACGTGGACCAGTTCCTGGGCCGCACGCTGGGCGTGGCGGTCGGCTACGCACGCGCCGACAAGCCGAACGAGTCGAAGCAATTCGAGACCTGGGACTGGGTCGACAATACGTCGTCCGTGCCGGGCAAGACCGTCAAGGTTCCGAAAGGCATCAAGTCGCTGGCGCAGACCGGCAACCAGGTGCGCGACGGCCTGATGGGCGTCGTGGAATGGCACCCGATCCGCGAATTCACGTCGACGATCGACGCGTACCACTCGCGCTTCAAGCTCGATGAAGACCGCCGCGGCATGGAAGTGCAGCTGACCGACGACGGCAACGTCTCGTTCACGCCGGGCACCATCAACGGCAACGGCGTGATGACGGCCGGTACCGCCAACAACGTCAACCCGGTGGTGCGCAACAACCACTACCGCCAGAACGACACGCTGACGGCCTACGGCTGGAACAACAAGTACATCGCGGGCGACTGGACCTTCGTCGCGGACCTGAGCCACTCGCAGGCCGACCACAAGGAAGAACTCGACGAGATCAACACCGGCCTCGCGGCGCGCCAGACGATGACGTTCGACTACGCGAACGGCACCATCCCGAACATCGGCCTGACCGGCGTGTACGACAACCCGGCGCTGCTCGCCATCGGCGGCCAGTACGGCGACGGCTACGTCAACGCGCCGCACCTGAAGGACAAGCTGAACTCGTTCCGCCTCAGCGCCGAATACCGCTTCGACAGCAAGCTGTTCAACAGCGTCGAATTCGGCGTCAACGCGTCCAAGCGCGACAAGCAGAAGCAGCACCTCGAGACCGGCTTCACGAAGCTGGGCACGGGCGCCATCGCCGCCGGCGCCGTCAACGGCTCGCAGTCGCTGTACGCGCTGCCCGATACGCTGAGCTGGGATATCCCGGCCGTGCTGGCGCAGAACTTCGGTCCGTACACGCCGGCCGTGCTGGTGCCGTGGGGCGCGACCAAGAACTGGACCATCACCGAGAAGGTCCAGACCGCCTACGCCAAGCTGAACATCGACACCGAACTGATGTCGATGCCGCTGCGCGGCAACGTCGGCATCCAGGCCGTGCACACCGACCAGAGCTCGACCGCCAAGACGCTGCGCGCCTGGCCGTTCGCCGACCTGGTGCCGCTCACCGACGGCAAGAAGTACAACGACTATCTGCCGAGCATCAACCTGATCTGGAGCTTGCCGGAACAGCAGATCATCCGCTTCGGCGCCAACAAGACCCTGGCGCGTCCGCGCCTCGACGAGTTGAACGCATCGCGTGAAGTCGGCCTGACGCACCAGAGCACCGGTACGCCTTACGGCAACGGCGGCAACGCGCAGCTGGATCCGTGGCGTGCGAACGCGGTCGACCTGTCGTGGGAAAAATACTTCGGCAACAAGGGCTATGTGCAGGTGGCCGGCTTCTACAAAGACCTGAAGTCCTACATCTACACCGTCACCGAGCCGCGCGACTTCTCCGAGTACCAGCTGCAGGGCGCGACCAGCAACATCGGCACGATGACCCAGCCGAAGAACGGCAACGGCGGCAAGCTGCAAGGCCTGGAACTGGCCGCGTCGGTGCCGCTGGACATGTTCACCCCTGTGCTGTCGGGCTTCGGCATCACGGCCAACGCGGCGTTCACGACGAGCGAGATCTCGATCAAGAACCAGAGCTTCGGCGATATGAGCATCCCGCTGCCGGGCCTGTCGAAGCGCGTGTTCAACGTGACCGCCTACTATGAGAACGACGGCTTCTCGGCCCGCGTCGCGCAGCGCTACCGCAGCGACTACGTGGCCGAGATCGGCGGCGTCGGTGGCGCGACCGAACTGACGTTCACGAAGCCGGACCGCGTCGTCGACCTGCAGCTCGGCTACGACTTCAAGCAGGTCAAGGGCTTGTCTGTGCTGTTCCAGGTGAACAACCTGACCGACACGGCGTTCCAGACCTACTCGGGTTCGACGGACCGTCCGCGCGGCTACACGAAGTACGGCCGCCAGATGCTGTTCGGCTTTAACTACAAGCTGTAAGCGGCCGGGGCGCCCAGCCGCCGACGCAGTTTCCATGCCCCTAGCCGTTGTTGCGGCAAGGGGCATTTTTATTGTGAGCGGTGTCAAATAATCCTGAAGCCCGGCGTGCAAAGGAGTAAACTGTAGGATTGCCTACGATTTTTGAATATTATTTCCATGCAAGACACACAGCTCCAGACGTTCGCCGATCTCGATATCCCCGCCCCCATCCTCAAGGCATTGAAGGAGGTCGGCTACGAGACGCCGTCGCCGATCCAGGCGGCCACCATTCCGCTGCTGATGGAGGGGCGTGACGTGCTGGGGCAGGCGCAGACGGGCACCGGCAAGACGGCCGCCTTCGCGCTGCCCGTGCTGTCGCGCATCGACGTCAAGAATCCGGCCGTGCAGGCCCTCGTGCTCGCGCCCACGCGCGAACTCGCGATCCAGGTCGCCGAGGCCTTCCAGAGCTATGCCGCGCACCTGAAGAACTTCCATGTGCTGCCGATCTACGGCGGCCAGAGCTACGGCCCGCAGCTGTCGGCGCTGCGCCGCGGCGTGCAGGTCGTCGTCGGCACGCCCGGCCGCGTCATCGACCACCTCGACAAGGGCTCGCTCGACATCTCGCAGCTGAAGACCCTCGTGCTGGACGAGGCCGACGAAATGCTGCGCATGGGCTTCATCGACGACGTCGAACGCATCCTGCAGGAGACGCCGGAAGGGCGCCAGACGGCGCTGTTCTCGGCCACGATGCCGCAGCAGATCAAGCGCATCGCCAAGACCTACCTGAACGAACCGAGCGAGGTGACGGTCGCCGCCAAGACGACGACGGCCACCAACATCACGCAGCGCTACTGGCTCGTCGCGGGCCTGCAGAAGCTGGACGCCCTCACGCGCATCCTCGAAGCGGAGCCGTTCGACGGCATGATCGTCTTCGCGCGCACGAAGCTCGGCACCGAGGAACTGGCGAGCAAGCTGCAGGCGCGCGGGTTCGCGGCGGCCGCCATCAACGGCGACATGGCCCAGCAACAGCGCGAGCGCACGATCGAGCAGCTCAAGAACGGCAAGATCGACATCCTCGTCGCCACCGACGTTGCCGCGCGCGGCCTGGACGTGGAGCGCATCAGCCACGTGATCAACTACGACGTGCCGTCCGACCCGGAAAGCTACACGCACCGCATCGGCCGCACGGGCCGCGCCGGCCGTAGCGGCGACGCGATCCTGTTCATCACGCCGCGCGAGCGTGGCCTGCTGAAGGCGATCGAACGCGCCACGCGCCAGCCGGTGGCGCCGCTTACGCTGCCCACCATCAAGGCCGTCAACGAAGTGCGCATCACGAGGTTCAAGGAGCAGATCGGCGAGACGCTGGCCGCGGGCGGCCTGGATGTGTTCCGTTCCCTGATCGAGGACTTCGAACGCGAGCAGAACGTGCCCGCGATCGACATCGCGGCCGCGCTGGCCAAGCTGTATCGCGGCGACGAGCCGCTGCTGCTGGAAAAGCCGGACCGCGAGCCCAAGCCGGAATTCCGCGAGCGCGAGGAACGCCCGGCGCGCGCGGGCCGTGAAAGCTTCGGCGACGAGCGCCCGGCCCGTGCCGGCCGGGAAGGTGAAGGCCGACAAGGCTTCAAGAAGGAGCGCGTGATGCGCGCGCCGGAAGAGGGCATGGCCACGTACCGCATCGAAGTGGGCCACTTCCACGGCGTCAAGCCGGGCAACATCGTGGGCGCCATCGCCAACGAAGGCGGCGTGCCGTCGAAGGAAATCGGCCGTATCGAGATCTACGACGACTTCAGCACGCTCGACATGCCGGCCGGCCTGCCGCAGGACCTGCTCGACCACCTGAAAAAGGTGTGGGTGGCGGGCCAGCAGCTGGGCATTACGCGCGACGGCGAAGAACCGCCGGAGAAAAAGCCGGCGAAGCGCAAGTTCCGCAAGTAAGCACCGGGGTCAGAGCCCGATTTTTGGCAATTGCCCAAAAACGGGCTCTGACCCCGAAGTGTCGATCTGTTGTTTGACTACATTTTCTGTGGCTTCCCTTTAGATTCAGGGCTGTTATCGCATTGACACCCAGAAAACCCCATGTTACTTTGCTACATGTGGCAGCCTGGCGGGAGTCCAGGCGCGTTAGGGGACACAGATGGAAATGCAAACACATGCGCTCAAGCCGCGGCTGACGTTCTGGCAGCTGTGGAACATGAGCTTCGGCTTCTTCGGCATCCAGTTCGGCTTGGCGTTGCAGAACGTGAACACGAGCCGGATCTTCGCCACGCTCGGCACGTCGATGGACGACCTGGCCCTCGTCTGGCTCGCGGCGCCCGTCACGGGCCTGCTCGTGCAGCCGGTGATCGGTTACCTCAGCGATAACACGTGGCACCCGCGTTGGGGCCGCCGCCGTCCGTTCTTCTTCCTCGGCGCCGTGCTGGCCGCAACGGCCCTGTTCCTGATGCCGAATTCCGTCGCCGTCTGGATGGCCGTCGCCATGCTGTGGCTGATGGATGCCTCGATCAATATTTCGATGGAGCCGTTCCGCGCCTTCGTCGGCGACAAGCTCGACACGTCGCAGCAGACGGCCGGCTTCGCGATGCAGACCTTCCTCATCGGCTGCGGCGCCGTGATCGCGTCGCTGCTGCCGATCCTGTTCGCCGACGTCCTCGGCGTCTCCAACGTGCCCGTGAACGGCGCCGTGCCGGATTCGGTACGCTACTCGTTCTACGTCGGCGGCGCCGCGTTCCTGCTGGCCGTGACGTGGACCGTGTTCACGTCGACCGAACTGCCGCCGCCGGACCTCGACCGTTTCGAAGCCCAGCGCAAGCATTCGCGCAACTTCGGTGTCGCGCTGCGCGAGATCATGAGCGGCTTCGCGCACATGCCGAAGACGATGGTGCAGCTGGCGTTCGTCCAGTTCTTCTCGTGGATCGCGCTGTTCGCGCTGTGGATCTACACCGGTCCCGGGATCGCCGACAACGTCTACAACACGACGGATCCGCTGTCGCCGGGCTACCAGAACGCGGGCAACTGGGTCGGCGTGATGTTCGCCGTCTACAACGGCATGTCCGCCCTGGCTGCGTTCGTGCTGCCCGTGCTGGCGCGCCGCACGAGCCGCAAGGCGTGCCACGCCGTCTGCCTCGCGATCGGCGGCCTGTCGCTGGCCAGCGTGTTCTTCATCCACGACAAGCATCTGCTGCTGATCCCGATGCTGGGCGTGGGCGTGGCGTGGGCGAGCATCCTCACGATGCCGTATGCGATCCTGGTCGCCGCGCTGCCGCCGAACCGCATGGGCTATTACATGGGCCTGTTCAACTTCTTCATCGTGATTCCGCAGATCGTCAGCGGTCTCGTGCTCGGCTGGTTCACGAAGCATATGTTCGGCAACCACGCGGTACTTACGCTGGTGCTGGGCGGCGTGTCGATGGTCATCGCGGCCGTGCTGGCGCTGTTCGTCACCGACCGGGCGGAACGCGCCGCCCACTGATAGCGGCGCCATTGTCGGGACGAGTGTCGTATCCTTACGGGTTTGACAACAAACCCCCGACAGGAGCACAACATGACAATTCAGACGATTGCGACGACCCCGTTCGCCGGGCAACGCCCCGGCACGTCCGGGCTGCGCAAGAAGGTGACGGAGTTCCAGCAGCCCGGCTACCTGGAAAACTTCGTCGAGGCCATCTTCCTGACGCTGGGCGCGCTGGGTAATGTGCAGGGCCGCACCCTGGTGCTCGGCGGCGACGGCCGCTATTTCAACCGCGACGCCATCCAGACCATCCTGCGCATGGCCGCCGCCCACGGCGTGGGCCGCGTGCTCGTGGGCCGCGGCGGCATCCTGTCCACGCCGGCCGTCAGCTGCGTGATCCGCAAGCGCACCGCGCTGGGCGGCATCGTCCTCTCGGCCAGCCACAATCCCGGCGGCCCCGACGGCGACTTCGGCATCAAGTACAACATCGACAACGGCGGCCCGGCGCCCGAAAAGATCACCGACGCGATCTACGAACACACGAAGACGCTGGCGTCCTACCGCATCAGCGACGCCGGCCCGGTCGACCTCGACAGGATCGGCAGCATCCGCATCGAAGACATGGAAGTGGAGGTGATCGATGCCGTGTCCGACTACGCCGAGCTGATGGCCGGCCTGTTCGACTTCGACGCCATCCGCGCCCTGTTCCAGCGCGGCTTCACGATGCGCTTCGACGGCATGCACGCCGTCTCCGGCCCGTACGCGAAGGCCATCATCGAAGGCATGCTGGGCGCGCCCGCCGGCACCGTCGTCAACGCCGAGCCGCTGGAAGATTTCGGCGGCCACCACCCGGACCCGAACCCCGTCAACGCGGCCGAGCTGATCGCGCTGATGGACGGTCCGGACGCGCCGGACTTCGGCGCCGCATCGGACGGCGACGGCGACCGTAACATGATCGTCGGCCGCAAGCTCGCGGTGTCGCCGTCGGACAGCCTCGCCATCATCGCCGCCAACGCGACCGCCGCGCCGGGCTACCGCGACGGCATCAAGGGCATCGCGCGCTCCATGCCGACGTCGCAGGCCGCGGACCGCGTGGCCGCCGCGCTGGGCGTCTCCTGCTTCGAGACCCCGACCGGCTGGAAGTACTTCGGCAACCTGCTCGACGCGGGCCTCGCCACCTTGTGCGGCGAAGAGAGCTACGGCACGGGCTCGATGCACATCCGCGAAAAGGACGGCGTGTGGGCCGTGCTGTTCTGGCTGAACCTCATCGCCGCGACGGGCAAGTCCGTCAACGAGATCGTGCAGGAACACTGGGCCCGCTTCGGCCGCAACTATTATTCGCGCCACGACTACGAGGCCGTGGACGCCGCCGCCGCCAACGCGATGATGGACGACTTGCGCGGCAAGCTTCCTTCGCTCGCAGGCCAGACACTGGGCGAAGGTGAGAATAACTACCGCGTCCAGCTGGCCGACGATTTCACCTACACCGACCCGGTCGACAACTCCGTGTCCACGCGCCAGGGCGTACGCATCGTCATGACGGACGGCTCGCGCATCGTGCTGCGCCTGTCCGGCACCGGCACGGAAGGCGCCACCGTGCGCCTGTACCTGGAACGCTACGAGGCCGACCCGGCCCGCCACGACCTCGACACCCAGCAGGCGCTGGCGCCGCTCATCGCCATCGCGGAGCAGGTGTCGGGACTGAAGGTGCGCACGGGCCGCGAGCAGCCGAGCGTGATTACGTGACCCCGAACCCCGTCGTTCCCGCGCAGGCGGGAACCCAAGTTTGCGCGCATCTCGACGATGCATGCGAAATTGGATCCCCGCCTCCGCGGGGACGACGTTTATAACCACTAACAGGACACCCGCATGAAACTACCAGTTCTCGCCGCCTCCCTGATGCTCGCCTTCGGTGCCGCCTCGGCCGCGCCCGACCTGTCGCCGGTCAAGGGCAAGCCGTTCACCTGGGATAACGCGACCGTCTACTTCATCGTGATCGACCGCTTCAACAACGTCGATCCGTCGAACGACCACGCCTACGGCCGCAAGAGCGACGCGGCCGTGGCGCGCGGCTTCATGGGCGGCGACCTGGCCGGCATCACGGCGAAGATCAAGGAAGGGTATTTCACGGACCTGGGCGTGGACGCGCTCTGGATCTCGCCGCCGGTCGAGCAGATCCACGCGTCCACCGACGAAGGCACGGGCGTCAGCTACGGCTTCCACGGCTACTGGGCGCGCGACTTCACGGCCGTCGACGCCAACGCCGGCACCGGGAAGGACGTGCGCGACCTCGTCGAGGCGGCGCATGCGCGCGGCATCCGCGTGCTGCTCGACGTCGTGATGAACCATACCGGTCCGGTCACGCCTGAAGACACCGTGTGGCCGGCGGACTGGGTGCGCACGTCGCCGACCTGTACCTTCAAGGACGTCAAGGGCACGGTCGATTGCACGCTCGTGAAGAACCTGCCGGACATCCGTACCGACAGCAATGCGAACGTCGACCTGCCGCCGTTCCTCGTCGCGAAGTGGAAGAAGGAAGGGCGTTACGAGCGCGAAACGAAGGAGCTGGACGACTTCTTCAAGCGCACGGGCTACCCGCGCGCGCCGCGCTACTACCTGATGAAATGGCACGCCGACTGGGTGCGCAAGTACGGCTTCGACGGCTTCCGCGGCGACACCGTCAAGCACACGGAACCCGGCGTGTGGAAAGACCTCAAGAAGGTCGCGAGCCAGGCCTACGAGGACTGGAAGCGGACACCGGCCGGCAAGGAGGGCATCGAGAAGATCGGCAACCAGCCGTTCTTCATGGTGGCCGAAGCGTACGGCCACCCGATCGCGGACGGCCGCCCGTTCGCCTACGACGACGGCACGAAGGTCGACTATTACGACAACGGCTTCGACAGCATGATCAACTTCGCGCTGCCGGGTGACGCAACCCAGAGCTACGAGACGCTGTTCTCCAGGTATTCGGGCCTGCTGAACGGTCCGTTGAAAGGCGTGACGGTCCTGAACTACCTCGACTCGCACGACGACGGCCACCCGTTCGACGCCATGCGCGCGCACCCGTTCGAGGAAGCGAACAAGCTGCTGCTGGCACCGGGCCAGGCCCAGGTCTATTACGGCGACGAGACGGCGCGCGTGCTGAAGATCGAGGGCGCAACCGGCGATGCGAACCTGCGCTCGTTCATGAACTGGGACCAGTTGAAGAACAACGCCCAGGTCGGCCTGCACGGCGTGGCCGAGGTGCGCGACTACTGGGCGCGCCTGGGCCGCTTCCGTCACGCGCATCCGGCCGTGGGCGCGGGCGTGCACCAGATGATCGCTTCCAGCCCGTACACGTTCAAGCGCACGTACGAGAAGAACGGCGTCTCCGACCGCGTCGTCGTCGCCCTCGACCTGCCGCAGGACCGCACGGTGGCCATCCCCGTGGCCGGCGTGTTCGGCGACGGCCAGACGGTGCGCGACGCTTACACGGGCAAGACGGCTGTCGTCATGGGCGGCAAGGTGCAGTTCGATATGCGCGCACCGGTGGCGCTGATTTCGCAGGATTAAACCAGCGTCGACACGGTAGGGTGGACATTTGAGGCCGGGGGCCTCGAATGAGGCGTGCCCACGCGTGACGCGTGCGTGTCGCCGGCGCCACGCGCGGGCGGAGGGCCACCCACCCTACGAGTCATCCCAGCCACGGATGGGCGGCCAGCCACCGCCCGAGTTCATTATCGTTCGCGCACTGCAGCTTGCTGAAGATGTTCGCCCGGTGCGTCTCCACCGACCGCGGCCCGCACGGCGGCACGAGCAGCCGCGCGATCTCCTTGTTCGGCTGGCCGAGCCCCACGAGCCGCGCGACTTCCCGTTCGCGCGGCGTCAGCTCGGCCCAGAGACGCAGCGCGTGCGCCCGTGCGCGCGCCTCGGCGATGGCGGCCGGCAGCTTGTCGAGCAGGTGCTGCGTGTCCGGCTTTTCCACCCAGTCCCACGCGCCCTGGCGCACGGATTCCAGCGCGGTCGGGATGTCGCCGTGGCCGGACAGGAACAGCGTGACGAGCGGGCTGTGCGCCGCGCGCAGGCGGTCGAACACGGCCAGGCCGCTCATGCCGCCCAGGCGCAGGTCGAGGATCAGGCAGCCCGGCTGGCGCATGTCGACGGCGTCCAGGAACGCTTCTCCCGATTCGAACGCCTGCACGGCGAGTCCCTGCGAGAACAGCAGTAACAGCAGGGAGCGGCGCAGGGCTTCGTCGTCGTCGACGACGTAGAGCGTGAGCGGGATGTCTTTCATGGCGCGATCGGAAGCGTGAAGGAAAAGGCGGCCCCGCCGGCGGCCGGGTTCTCGACGGTCATGCAACCGCCGTGGGCCTCGACGATGGTGCGGCAGATGTTCAGGCCCAGGCCCAGGCCGTCGGGGCGGGTGGTGAAGAACGGCGCGAAGATCTGGTCCAGCTGCTCGGGCGGAATGCCGGGGCCTTCGTCGCGGACGGTCACGCACACGCCCTGGTCCACGCGCCGGCTCGCGACGTCGATGCGTCCGCGCGGGCGATCCTGCATGGCGTGCATCGCGTTGTGGATCAGGTTCACGAGCACCTGTTCGAGCAGGACGCGGTCACCGCGCACGAGCGTGTCAGCGGCGTCCAACGACAGTTGCAGCGCGATCCCGGCCTGCTGCAATTCCGGCTTGAGCAACGCTGCCGCGTGCGCGATGACGCCATCGACCGCAAGGTTTTCGTAATGCCCCCGCTTGGGATTGATGAACGCGCGCACCCGCTTGACGATCTCGCTGGCGCGCTTGCTCTGTTCGACGATCTCGTCGAGCGCGCCGGCCAGCATGTCGGGCGGCGCGGACTGCGCGGCGAGGGCGCGCGCCGCGACGGCGAAGTTCGACAGCGCCATCAGCGGCTGATTCAATTCGTGCGCGAGCGTGGACGCCATCTCGCCCACGCTCGCGAGGCGCGCGCTGCGCTGCAGGCGGACTTCCTGGTCGCGCTGGCGGGCCTCGGCCTGCTTCTGCGCCGTGATGTCGACGACGGAGCTCATCCAGCCGCGGTGCACGCCCTGCGCGTCCACGAGCGGCGCCGTGTAGACCATCGTGATCACGTCGTGGCCGTCCTTGTGGCGGATGCGCGATTCGAAGCCGTGCGGCGCGGCGCGGCCCTGCAACACGTCGGCGCTTTCGCGCTCGTGTTTTTCCTGGTCGTCCGGATGCCAGTAGGGATACGGCGGCCGGCGGCCCAGCAGTTCATCCGCGCTGTAGCCGACCATCGCGCACAGGGCCGGGTTGACGTAGATGATGGTGCCCTCCGGGTCGCGCGCGCGCATGCCCACGAGGAGCGAGTCCTCCATCGCCTTGCGGAACGCGTGCGCTTCTTCCAGGTCGCGGGTGCGCTCCTCGACCCGGCGTTCCAGTTCGATGCGGGCCGAGCGCTGCTCGCGGAAGCGCTTTTCGCGCAGGCGCCAGTACAGCACGCCGAGCAGCAGCAGCGCGACGGCCAGCGCGGCCAGCATCAGCGCCAGCTGGCGCGCCTGCACGACTTCCTTCATGTCCGTCGTGACGGTCAGCGTCCAGCCCAGTTCCGGCAGCGGCGTGTCCAGCGCAAGCAGGTCGTGGCGGCGCCCGCCCACGCTCGTGTGCAGGACGAAGCCGGGAGACGTCCCGCGCGACTCCGTCTGCCACGGCAGCACGTAGAAGCGTTCGCGGTTGCCGTACTGGCGGTGCTCGGCGATCCAGTGCAGGTCGGCCGCGGATACGGGCCGGATCGCGTGGAACAGCCAGTCCGGCACGGCGGAGAGAAAGACGATGCCGCGGCTGTCGCGCAGCACGACCGGATCGGCGCCGCGCATCCACGCGGCCTGCAATGGCTCCAGGCTGATCTTCACGACGACGACGCCGAGGATGGTGCCGCCCGCACGCACGGGCTCCGCGATGAACAGCCCGGACTGGCCCGTCGTGAGGCCGAGGCCATAGAAGATGCCGCGCCGGCCCTGCACGGCATCCTCGAAGTAAGGACGCTGGCGGTAGGACTGGCCGACGAAGCTGGACGGCAGGTTCCAGTTGCTGGCGGCGAGCGTGAGGCCGGCGCGGTCGACGAGGAACAGCGCGGCGGCGCCCGTCGTCGCCTGCAGGTCGGCGAAATAATCGTTGACGCGCGCCTGCAGCGCCCCGTCGCGCGGGGTGCGCAGCAGGTCTTGCACGTCCGGGTGGCGGGCTGCCGCGTGCGGCAGGAAGTCGTGTTTCTCGACGAGGCCGCGCAGCCCCAGCACGTGCGCGGCCGCGGCCTGGCGCAGGCCTTCCGTCTTGGTCTGCAGCTCGTGGCGCTCGGCCCAGTTCCCCGACGCCGCGATGACGGCGAGCGCACCGGCGCCGATGAGGAGATTGAGCAGTTTGGGCATGACGCCAACGATAGCAGTTGCGCGGCCCGAAGAAAACCGCCTCCGTAGTTTTACGGAGAAGGGCGCGCCGGAAGTTGCGGATGTGCGCGCGGCCCGCGGCTGGGATAGTGGGCATACCAAAAGAGGAGACATCCATGAACACCATCACATCCAAGGCCGGCGCCCAGGCAGCCGCCGGCGCCGGCGAACGCATTTCCGGCGCGCGCCTGAAGGCCATCTTCATCGGCTCGGCCGGCAACCTCGTCGAGTGGTTCGATTTCTACTGCTACTCGGCCTTCGCGCTGTACTTCGCGAGTTCGTTCTTCCCCAAGCAGGACCCGACGGCGCAGATGATGTCCACGGCGGGCATCTTCGCGCTCGGCTTCTTCGTGCGCCCGATCGGCGGCATCCTGTTCGGCCACATCGGCGACCGCCTGGGCCGCAAGACGGCGCTGATGACGTCCGTGCTGCTGATGTGCTTCGGCTCCCTCCTGATCGCCTGCGCGCCGACGTATGCCGCGGCCGGCATCCTGTCGCCGTGCATCCTGCTGCTGGCGCGCCTGCTGCAGGGCCTGAGCCTCGGCGGCGAGTACGGCGCCAGCGCGACGTACCTGTCGGAGATGGCGGACTCGAAGCACCGCGGCTTCTACAGCAGCTTCCAGTACGTGACGCTGATCGGCGGCCAGCTGCTGGCGCTGATCCTGCTGCTCGTGCTGCAGAACTTCCTGCTCGACGCCGAGCAGCTGCGGGCCTGGGGCTGGCGCATCCCGTTCTTCACCGGGGCCTGCCTCGCGCTGCTGGCGCTGCGCATGCGCCACAACCTGCCGGAGACGGCGTCGTTCGAAGCCGCGCGTAAAAAGGCCAAGCCGATGGGCGGCATGAAGCAGCTGGCCCAGCACCCGCGCGAAGTGCTGCTGGTGGTCGGGCTGACGATGGGCGGCACGCTCGCGTTCTACGTCTACACGACCTATATGCAGAAATTCCTGCGCCTGTCCGTCGGCCTGACCGACTCGCAGACGACCGCCGTCTCGGCCGCGTCGCTGCTGTTCGCGATGTGCCTGCAGCCCCTGTACGGCGCGCTGTCGGACCGCATCGGCCGCAAGCCGCTGCTCATCGGCTTCGCGCTGCTCGGCACCCTGTTCACCGTGCCGCTGTTGACCGGCATCCGCCACGCCAGCGGTCCGTGGCAGGCGTTCGGCCTGATCGCCTGCGCCTGGATGATCGTGTCCGGCTACACGTCGATCAACGCGCTGGTAAAAGCCGAGCTGTTCCCGGCCTCGATCCGCGCTACCGGCGTCGGCGTGCCGTATGCGTTCGCCGTCTCCGTGTTCGGCGGCACGGCCGAGTACCTGGCGCTGTGGTTCAAATCCATCAGCCTGGAAAGCGGCTTTTACTGGTACACGACGGCCGTCATCGCCTGCACCCTGGTCGTCTGCTGGTTCATGCGCGATACCGGCGCGCTGTCGAAGATCGACGCGGAAGCGCGCGGCCAATAAGCGCCGGCGTTGTCGATGTGGAAAGAGCGGTCCTGCGGGGCCGCTTATTTCGTTGTAACCATCCGAATCGGGTCATAATCGCTTTTTGGTGCATTTCAATCAATGGTATCCTACGCGCAATAGAGGAGACCTTCGCGAGAAGAGCAACACCATGACGCTTGAGCCCGACACCGAACAGAAGCACACCCGCGCCGCGTATTCCGACGGTCCGCGCCTGTTGGCCGACATCGGCGCGACCCATGGGCGCTTTGCCCTGGAGATCGCGCCGGGCGTGCTGCGCAACGTGGCCGTGCTGCTGTGCGACGACTATCCGGGCATCGTCCCGCTGCTGAACGCCTACCTGGCCCAGACCCAGGCCCAGAGCGGCCATATCCGCATCACCCACGCGGCGTTCGCGCTCGCGAACCCGATCAGCGGCGACTTCATCCGCATGACCAACCGCGACTGGCAGTTCTCGACGGAAGAGGTGCGCCGCACGCTCGGCCTGACGACGCTGCTGATCGTGAACGACTTCACGGCGCTGGCGATGGCGCTGCCGGGCTTCAAGCCGGAAGACCTGCTGCAGATCGGCGGCGGCAAGCCGATCGCGAATGCGGTGGCCGGCGTGCTCGGCCCGGGCACCGGCCTGGGCGTGTCGGGCGTGATCCCGACCGTGGACGGCTTCGTCACCCTCGGCAGCGAGGGCGGCCACGTCAACTTCGCCCCGGCCGACGAGCGCGAATTCGCAATCCTGCAATACGCCTGGCGCGAATGGCAGCACGTGTCGAACGAGCGCCTGATCTCCGGCCCCGGCATGGAAATCATTTATCGCGCGCTCGCGCTGCGCAACGGCGTGGAAGCGCCACAACGTGATGCGGCCGCGATCATGGCCGCGGCGCTGGACCAGCGGGATCCGCTGTGCCTGGAAGTGCTGGAATGCTTCGCCGGCATGCTGGGCGGCGCGGCCGCGAACCTGGCCGTCACGCTCGGCGCGTTCGGCGGCATCTTCATCGGCGGCGGCATCGTGCCGCGCATGGCCGAGTGGTTCAAGACGTCGCCGTTCCGCACGCGCTTCGAAGCGAAGGGGCGCTTCTCCAGCTACCTCGCGCAGATCCCGACGTACGTGATCATGATGCCGACGCCCGCGCTGTACGGCGTGTCGAGCATCCTGTCGGAGCACCTGCGCAACCGCAGCGGCGCGAACACGCTGATGGAACGCGTGCAGCACCTGCAGGCGGAATTGTCGCCGGCCGAGCAGCGCGTGGCGCAGCTCGTGATCGAGCATCCGCGCAAGGTCCTGTCCGAGCCGATCGCCGAGATCGCGAAGCTGGCCGACGTCAGCCAGCCGACCGTGATCCGCTTCTGCCGTTCGCTGGGCTTCGCGGGCCTCGCCGACTTCAAGCTGAAGTTTGCGGGCAGCCTGACGGGCACGATCCCCGTGCGCCACAGCCAGGTGCGCATGACCGACAGCACGCACGACCTGTCGGCGAAAGTCATCGACAACACCGTGTCCGCGATCCTGAAATTCCGCGACCAGCTGGACGTGAACTCGATCGACCGCGCCATCGACATTTTGCGCCGCGCCAAGCGCGTGGAGTTCTACGCGATGGGCAATTCGCGCGTGGTGGCGCTGGACGGCCAGCACAAATTCTTCCGCTTCCGCATCCCGACGTCGTCGTACGGCGATTCGCATTTGTTCGCGCTGGCGGCCGAGCTGCTGGGACCGGGCGACGTGGTCGTCGCGATCTCGACGACGGGCCAGCTGCCGGAACTGCTGGACGCCGTCGACGTCGCGCGTGCCGCCGGTGCCGACGTCATCGCCATCACGAGCAGCAAGTCCCAGCTGGCGCGCAAGGCGAGCGTGTGCCTCGCCGTCGACCACAGCGAGGACAGCACGACGTTCCTGTCGATGATCTCGCGCATCCTGCAACTGCTCCTCATCGACATCATGGCCGTCGGCATCTCGCTCGGCCCGGCCGGTGAGGCGGCGGAGGGCGACAGCGAACGCCGCCGCCTGCTCATTTCCCACCTCGACATCTGACTTGGACCGTCCTGGCGCGCGCAGACCGAAGGAACCGGCGGCCACGATCGCCCTGACGGCGCTGGCCATGGCCGCGTTCGCGGCGAATTCGCTGCTGTGCCGCGTCGCCCTGCGCGACACGCACATCGATCCCGCGACCTTCGGCGCGATCCGCGTGACGTCCGGCGCGCTCGTGCTGGCGCTCGCGATGCGCGTGCGTGCGCGTGCCGCTGCGAAGCCGGACTGGCGCGCCGCCGCCATGCTGTTCGCCTACGTGGCCGCGTTCTCGTTCGCCTATCTCACCTTGCCGGCGGGGACCGGCGCGCTGATCCTGTTCGGCGCCGTCCAGCTGACCATGTTCGCCGTGGGCCTCGCGGGCGGCGAACGGTTCGCGCCGCGCGGCTGGGCGGGCCTCGCGCTCGCGCTGGCCGGCTTCATCGTGCTCGTGCTGCCCGGCGTGGCCGCGCCGCCGCTGATGGGCGCCGCGCTGATGGCCGTCGCGGGCATCGCGTGGGGCGCGTATTCGCTGCGCGGGCGCGGCGTGCCCGACCCGCTCGCGGCCACGGCATCGAACTTCCTGCGCGCCACGCCGCTGGCGTTGGCGCTTGGTGTGATGTGCGCGGCCCGCGCGCATGCGGATGCGGCCGGGGTGCTGCTTGCCATCGCGTCCGGTGCGCTCACGTCGGGGCTCGGCTACGTGATCTGGTATGCGGCGCTGCGCGGGCTGTCGGCGCTGCAGGCCGCGAGCGTGCAACTGTCCGTGCCCGTGATCGCGGCCGTCGGCGGCACGTTGTGGCTCGATGAAGCGTTCACGACGCGGCTGCTGGTGGCCGTCGTTGCGATCCTGGGCGGGATCGCGCTCGTGCTGACGGATCGGGCGCGCAAGCGGGGGCAAGGCGAACAGCGATGACTATGTCGTCGGGAACGCATACGCGCGTTTTCGATCGCACTGTTGCCGATGTTTTTGCCTGGCCGCAGAATGGCCATGTCTTGACGGCGGTGCAAACACAGGAGGAATCATGCCAAGATTCGTAACGATCGGTTATGGCGACCGTGCCGGCTACGACCGGACCAGTCCCGACATACGCAACGCGGCCCACGCCCATGACGCGGAGCTGAAGCGCCGCGGCGCCTTGATCGGCATCGCGGGCGCTCCCGTCCAGGTCCGCAATCCGGATGCCCGTGGCATCGAAACCGAGCACGCGCCTTTCATGTCGGCACCGTTGCCGATCGCCGGATTCGCGATCATCGAAGCGGCGGACATGGCGGAGGCAATCCAGCTGATATCGACATCTCCTTGTGCGGTGGCGCATGGGACGGTGGAAGTCTGGCCATTGGAAGAGTGACGATGACCCGCGCGGATTGCCTGGCGCCGGCGGAGGCGCCTCCACTCCGGTACGCGTAACAGTCAAGCCGGTGTCATGCGCCGGAACAGCAGGCTCGCATTGACGCCGCCAAATCCGAACCCGTTCGAGATCGCATACTCCGTCGCGATCGGGCGCGCCGCGCCGGCGACGATGTCGACGCCTTCCGTCGCCGCATCCGGCTGCACGACGTTGCGGGTCGGCGGCGCCACCTGGTCGCGCAGCGCGAGCACGGTGAAGATGGCTTCCACGCCGCCGGCCGCGCCGAGCAAATGGCCCGTCGCGGACTTGGTGGCCGAGACGGCGGGGCCCTGGCCCGCGCCGAAGATGGCCTTGATGGCGGCGAGTTCGCTGGCGTCGCCCACCGGCGTGGACGTCGCATGGGCGTTCAGGTGCCCGATCCGTTCCGGCGCCACGCCCGCCTGCCGGATCGCGAGCGCCATCGCGCGCCGTCCGCCGTCGCCGTCTTCGGGCGGCGACGTCATGTGGTAAGCATCCGCGCTCGTGCCGTAGCCGACCAGTTCCGCGATCGGCACGGCGCCGCGGCGCAGCGCATGCTCCAGGTCTTCGATGACGAGGATGCCGGCGCCTTCGCCCATCACGAAGCCATCGCGTGCCGCGTCGAACGGACGGGATGCCTGCGCGGGGTCGTCGTTGAAGCTCGTGGACATCGTCCGCGCGGCGGCGAAGGCGCCGAAGCTGACCCGGTCGATGCACGCCTCGGCGCCGCCGCACACGGCGACGTCGGCCTCGCCGGCGCGGATCATGCGCGCGGCATCGCCGATGGCCTGGGCGCTCGCGGCGCATGCCGTCACGGGCGCGCCCAGCGGGCCGCGCAAGCCGTGGCGGATGGAGATGTGCCCGGCCGCCATATTGGCCAGGAAGCTCGGCACGGTGAATGGCGACAGCCGCCGCGGCCCGCGGCCATCCGTCGTACGGACGGCTTCCACGACGGCGCCGAAGCCGCCGATGCCGGACGCCACGATGGTGGCCGTCCGTTCGCGTTCGTCGTCGGTCTGCGGCTGCCAGCCGGCCTGCTGCAAGGCTTCCTGCGCGGCGGCGAGGGCGAACATGCTGAAGCGGTCCATCTTTTTCTGGTCCTTCGGTTCCACGACGCGGTCGGGATCGAAACCCCACGGGCGGTCTTCCGCCAACGCGGGCACGACGCCTGCAATCTTCGCCGCGATCCCTTCCGTGATCTCCTCGGACAGGCCGACCAGGCCGGACTCGCCGCTCAACAGGCGCGCCCACGCGGCCTCGACCCCACAGCCCAACGGCGACACCAGGCCCATGCCGGTCACGACGATACGTTTCGCAGTCATTCCATGCTCCCCAACGGTTTGCAAAATGCGCCATGCGGCGCAGGATTCAAGTGCCAGTATAGGGAGGTCGCGCATGAAAAGTTGGTGCATCGCGCCAATCAGTATGCAAAACGCGCCATAATCACGGCATGATCACCCTCTCTGCCCATTTCCTGCACGGGATGCTGCACGCCATCCGCACCCGGCATGGCGACGGCGTCGCGGCGCAAGCGCTCGCCAGCGCCGCCATTCCGCCATCGCTGCTCGACCAGCCCGACGCGCGGCTCACGCGCCAGCAATACGTCGGGCTGTACCGGACGATCGCGGCGACGCTCGACGACGAGATGCTGGGCCTGTGGTCGCGGCCGATCCGGGGCGGCACGCTGAAATACCTGATGCTCAGCCTCCTGGATGCGCCGACGGTGCTGGTCGCGCTGAATCGCCTCGTGCGCTTCTGGAACCTGCTGCTGGACGATTACCGGCTGCAGATCTCGACGAAGAACGACCTGGTGCGCCTGGCGCTGGTGGAGCGGGCGCCGGGGACGCCCGTCACGCCGCTGGCCCACGAGTTGATGATGAAGCTGATCCACGGGATCGCATCGTGGCTGCTCGGCCGGGAGCTCGGCCTGCACCGCGTCGAATTCCGCTTCTCTCACCCGCGCCACGCGGAAGACCATGCGTTCCTGTTCCCCGGCGAGGTCCGCTTCGACGCGGACGTGACGGGCATTTATTTTTCATACGCCGATTGCGCCGAACAGTTCAGGCGCGAAAAGCACGAGCTGTGGGCGTTCCTGAAACGCGCGCCGGAAGACTGGACGTTCAGCGCGGGCCAGCGCGGCACCCTGATGGCCAGGACGCGCGCGTATCTCGAGGAGCACATCGCGCAGCCGGTGACGATCCAGGATCTGGCGCAGGCCCTGCACGTCTCCGTGCGCACGCTCAACCGGCGCTTCGCGGAAGAGGGCACGCGCTTCCAGCTGGTGAAGGACGGCCTGCGGCGCGACATCGCCGTCCACCGGCTGGCGAATTCGAACACGGGCGTGGCGGCGCTGGCGTTCGACCTGGGTTTCGCGGACGCCACCGGTTTTTGCCGCGCCTTCAAGCAGTGGACGGGCAGCAGTCCGACCGATTATCGCAAGGGAAGCCGTCAGGGCGAGTGAGGCGTCCAGCCGCCCAGCACCCATGCCGGATCGCGGTAGTGCGCGATCGTGTCCGCGTCGCGATCCTTGTCGAGCTGGCGCGATGCCGGATGCCGCTTGCCGACATCCACCGGCCTGCCGTCCGCAGCGCGGCTGTTGAATTCCCGGAACCGTACGTGCGCCGCATCGCCGTCGACGGGGCCCCAGCCTTCCGGCGCGATGCCGATCAGGGTCGCATCCAGCAGCACCGCTTCCGCATACGGATAGTTGCGGCCCTTGTTGTCGGGCAGGCGCGCCAGGACAGTCTCGCCGCCGGTCGCACGGAACGTGCAGCGGTCGAACACGTTGCCGTGATTCGCCTGCGTATTCCGGATCCACATGAACGCGCCGCGCGATGCGATCTCGCAGTGGCGGAAGTACGCCGGACCGCGGCCGAGGATCGTGTCGCCGGTGCCCGTCAGGCGGATGTTCTCGAAGTACGCGCTGCCGTTCGTCTGCAGCGCGTCGCCCGCACCTTCGATCGTGACGTTCTTCACGATCGTGCGCTCGCCGTTGAGCAGCAGACCTTCCGCCTGGCCGTTCGCCGTCGTCGCGATGGTCAGATTTTCCAGCACCATGCCGTGCACGTGGTCGAGCGCGAACGCCGCGCGCCGCGACGGGAAGCTGCCCGGCAACTCGTTCGTGCCGACGTTCGGCGGATGCGGATTGAACACCTCGTTGTTCGCGTAATGGATGCGCACGCCGTCGCGGCTCTCGCCTTGTATGGTGACGTCGTGCTTGTTGCGGGCGTAGACGATTTCCTCGTAGTCGCCGTTCCGCACGAAGATCGTGACGCGGCCGGCGTGCCGGTCCGGTACCCAGTCGAGCGCGCCCTGCACGGTGTCGAAATCGCCGCTGCCGTCCGCCGCCACGGTCACGCGGCGCGCATCCGCGGCCGGCGCATGGGCCTTCGTCGCGAAGCGCCAGTCGTTGACGCCCTTGAAGCTGCCGTCGGCGACCGTCAGCACGCCCGGGTCGATCCGCACGTAATACGATTTCCCGTAGCGGAGCAGGTCGTGGTGCGGGTAAATCGTGGCCGCGTTGCCGTGCACGATCACGGGGTGGAAATGAAAACCGTCCGTGAAGCCGCCGATGATCGTCAGCTGGTAGTGGCCGGCGGCAGGCTGGACGCCCGGTGCGGACGGCGTGCCCGGCGTCGTATCCGCATTGGTGCGGCGCGGCCCGCCGTGGTCGTACGGCGTGGCGAGGTAGGGCGGATACGGACCGGGCGCGCGTTCGGTGGGACCCGCGGGGATGCTCAGGTCCAGTTCGTCCACGAGCTTGTCGTCGGCCGCGTCGTAGATGCGGATCCTGCCGGCGTGGCCGATCGCCGGCGGGCTGGCGAAGCGAAGCACCAGGTGGGTGTCCGGATTGACGCCGGTGGCGCCGTTCGGTGGCAACGGGGTGGCGGCACCGGCCGGGGTGCAGAGGGCGAGGACGGCGAGGAACGCGAGCTTCATGGTCTCCGTGGTGGGCAGCCTGTCGTCGGTCCATTGTAGTGCGGCTGGACCAATGTTGCAATCGGTCCAGCCGCACTGTCCCCGTCAGGCGAAATCCGCATCCAGCACGATCCGGTAGCTCGCCTTGCCCGCGCGCAGATGATCCATCGCGTCGTTCACGCGGCTCATCGGGAAGTGCTCGACCTTCGGCGCCACATGGTGGTGGGTCGCGAAGCGCAGCATCGTGTCGATCTGGGCGCGGCTGCCCGTCGGCGAAGCGGAGATCGCGCGCTGGCCCATGATCAGGCTCATGACCTGCACCGGCACGGGCTGCAGCACGGCGCCGAGGAAGTGCAGGCGGCCGCCGGGCGCGAGCAGGGCGATGACGGCATCCCAGTCGAGCGGCGCATTGGCCGTGATGAAGACGAAATCGAAACTGCCGGCCAGCCGCCGCATGTCGGCGTCGGAGCGGCTCGATGCCGTGTGGTGGGCGCCGAAGCTCAGCGCTTCCTGCACCTTGCCGGGCGAGGACGTGAATGCCGTCACGTCGCAGCCCCAGGCCCTGGTGAACATCAGCGCCATGTGACCCAGGCCCCCGATGCCGAATACCGCCACGCGCGCTGTCGGCGGCACGTGCAGTTGCAGCAGCGGCGCGAACACGGTGATGCCGCCGCACAGCAGCGGGCCGGCGTTCTGCGCCGCCAGTGCGCCGGGAATCGGAATGCTCCAGATCCAGTGGGCGCGCACGCGGTCGGCAAAGGCGCCGTGGTGGCCGACGATGGTCGCCTGCACGCTGGCGCACAAATGAAAATCGCCGCGGATGCAGGCCGCGCAGTGCTGGCAGCTGCGCACGTTCCAGCCCACGCCCACGCGCTGGCCGATGGTGAGGCCCTTGGTCGCGGCGATGGCGCCGAGCGCGGCCACGCGGCCGATGGCTTCGTGGCCGGGCACGAACGGGTACGCCGTGATGCCCCATTCGTTGTCCAGCATGGAGAGGTCGGAATGGCAGACGCCGCAATGGTCGATCTCGACTTCCACGTCTTCCGGTCCCAGCGGGCCCGGGTCATACGCGAACGGTGCCAAAGGGCCGCCGGCGGACTGGGCGGCCCATGCGCGAATATTGCTCATGCCAGTTCTCCCGTCTTGTGGACGAAAAATACTAGCACCGGGCGCGCGCCGGGCGCGCGCCGTTCAATCTTCGACGAACACGACGGCCGTGCGCGGCGGGATCGAGAACGCGCCCGTCGCGCCGTCGAACGTCGCCTGCGTGGCGCGCTTGTCCGCCACGTGTTCGGACAGGAACACGGGATGCAGGTGCAGGCGCTTGCCGGCGGCCTCCGCGTCCGTGACCGTGTGCCCGACCTTGTCCACGTTGATGAAGTAGGCGATGCCGGCGAACCCCGCGCCGGCCAGGCCGCGGCCGTCCAGGTGCGCGGCGACCACCGTCGGCACCTGGCTGCTTCCCGTGTTGAAGAAGCGCAGGCGCTGGCGGATGGCGGCCGCCGTCGGCAGGCGGAACAGCGTGGAGCTGGCGCGGATGGCGAGCAGGTCGCGGAACGCGTCGCGCGCGAACGCGATGTCGGCGGGGGCGGGCTTGATGGCGGCATCTGCCAGCAGGGGCTGCAGCAGCGGCCAGTCGCGGCCGTTGTCGTCCGCGGGCGGCAGGCCCGTACCGAAGTGATTGTCGCGGTACGTCCAGTCGATGCGGTTGAACCAGTCTCCCGAATTGAAGCTGTTGCGGTCCAGCGACTTCGAACGCAGCACGTCGATGCCCGCGTGGTAGTACGCGACGCCCTGCGCGAACGCGTCCACGGCCATGCCCAGCACCTGCACGCGCGCCCGATCCTGGGCCGTGGTGGACGGCGGCAGCTTGAACACGTCGATGTCGAACAGCGTCTGGTTGTCGTGGTTCTCGACGTAGTTCACGACCTCGCCCGGCTCGCTCGCATAGCCGGCCGGCTGGCCGTTGTAGTCGATGGATTCGAGCGGCACGGTCTTGTCGTCGGACGTGTGCAACCGATACGAGCGGATCGAGCCCGCGAGCCCCGCGCGCACGAGGTCCGCGGCTTTCAACAGGTCGGCGGCGGGGCGCGCGCCCGCATGTGCGTTCGGATCGTAGACGAGGCCATTGATCCAGCCCTGGCGGCTGAACATCGCCTCGCCCGAATCGCCCGCGGAACCGCCGCGCACGGCGTCGCGCAGGCGGTCGTTGAAGGTGCCGATGCCGCTGCCGTTCAGCGACAGTTGCGACGCCTGCACGAAGCGGGCGCCGTCCGCCACTTCGCCGAAGTTCCAGCCTTCGCCGATCAGCTGGACGTTGCGGCCAGCCACCGCATTCACTTTTCTCTGCAGGTCTTCCATCACGGCGCGCGGCTGGTGGCCCATCAGGTCGAAGCGGAACGAATCGATCTTGTATTCCTTCGCCCACAGCGCGACGGAATCGATCATCAGCTTGCCCATCATGCGGTGTTCCGTCGCCGTATTGTCGCAGCACGTCGAACGCTCGATCGCGCCGCTCGCGTCCAGGCGGTGGTAGTAGCCCGGCACGACGCGGTCGAGGACGGACTTCTCGTTCTGTCCCGCGATGAACGTGTGGTTGTAGACGACGTCCATGCCGACGCGCAGGCCCGTCCTGTGCAGGCTTTGCACCATCTGGCGGAACTCGACGATGCGGCGCGCACCGTCGGCCGGATCGGTGGCGTAGCTGCCTTCCGGCGCGTTGTAGTGGAACGGGTCGTAGCCCCAGTTGAAGCAGTCCGTCTCCGCCGTGCGTCTTACCAAAGCCTGCTGCGTGTCGCCGTCCGGCGTGCCGGTGGGTTGCGGCACGGCGCATGCCGTCTCGGGCACGCTGCCGATGTCGTACACGGGCAGCAGGTGGATGTCCGTCAGGCCGCTGCGCGCCAGTGCCGCGAGATGCTTCATGCCGTCCGAACCGGTATCGGTGAAAGCGAGGTATTTGCCGCGCTGCGCGGCCGGCACGCTGGCGTCGTCGCGCGAAAAGTCGCGCACGTGCAGTTCGTAGACGACCATGTCGGTCTGGTGCTTGACCGTCTGCGGCGCGGGTGTCGTATCCCAGCCCGCCGGCTTCAGGCGCGGCGCGTCGAGGCGTGCGATGTAGCTGCGCTTCGAATCCGTCGTCAGGCCGATCGAATACGGATCGGTGACGAGGTTGCGCACGATGCCCGCATCGACCGGCACGTCGACCGCGTACTTGTAGTACTTGCCGGTCAAATCGCCCGGCAGTGCGGCGTGCCACGCGCCCGTGCGGCGGTCGAAGTCCATCTGGTAGACCGCGCGCACGCCGCCCGTGCCGCCGCCGTAGACGCAGACGGCCGCCTGCTGCGCGGTCGGTGCCCACACCGTGAAGCGCGTGCGGCCGCTGCCCACGTCCACGCCCAGCGGCGGCAGGTCGGCGGCGGCCGCGTACAAATCGTCCAGCGCGCCGGCGACCTGGACGCGCGTGGCGTCCAGCACACGGCCCGCCGCATCCTCGCGCACGAGCACGAGCTGGCCGCGGTGCAGGTCGGGCAGCCTGGCCGCATCGGCGTCGCCCACGCGCAGCACCGGGCCCGGGGCCAGGTAGGTAAAACCTGGCGGCACGGGGCCGGAGAACAGGTCGAGACGGATCGCGCCGTCCGCACCGGTCACCTGTTCGCCCTTCGGCGCCGCGATCGTGCCGCGCGCCGCGTGATACAGCTTGACGCTGCCGGCGGGCGCGCTGCCCGGCCACTGGATCGTCCTGCCGTCGAGCCAGACGGCGCGCGCGTCGTAGTGCGCGGCGGCCGGATGCAGGACGGTCGCGAAGGTTTTGCTGTCGCAGGCGTCCGGGCCGATGGCGGCGTGGGCGCCGGTGGCGGCCAGGCAGGAGAGCAGGGCGCCGGCGGCGCGGAGAGTCGTTCGGGTCATGGTCGGTGGTGTTCTGTTGACGCGACAGGTTAACACTTATTGATGTAGTTTGACTACCGATCGGAACGGCTCTGTTTTGTATGAAAAATCGTAAGTCAATGATTTAAATGGATATTTACGGTTTTATGCGATTTTCGCGCCGATTGTCATTGCGGATTTCATCCTGTATATTGCGTAAAAATCACTGGAGAGACACCGCATGACCACTTCCTCGCACGACAAGAATCCGTGGTGGCGCGAAGCCATCATCTACCAGGTCTACCCGCGCAGCTATCTCGACACGAATGGCGACGGGGTGGGCGACCTGCCGGGCATTACCGCCAAGCTGGATTACATCGCCAGCCTGGGCGTGGACATCGTCTGGCTGTCGCCGTTCTTCAAGTCGCCGATGAAGGATTTCGGCTACGACATCGCGGACTACTGCGACGTCGACCCGCTGTTCGGCACCCTGGCCGATTTCGACGCGCTCGTCGCGAAGGCGCACAGCCTGGGCCTGAAGATCATGATCGACCAGGTGATGGCGCACACGGCCGAGAACCATCCGTGGTTCGTGGAGAGCCGCTCGAGCCGCGACAATCCGAAGGCCGACTGGTACGTGTGGTCCGATCCTCTCCCGGACGGCAACCCGCCCAACAACTGGCTGTCCGTGTTCGGCGGCTCGGCGTGGCAGTGGGACAGCCGCCGCAAGCAGTACTACATGCACAACTTCCTCGTGAACCAGCCGCAGGTGAATTTTCATCATCCGGCCGTGCAGCAGGCGCACCTGGATTCGCTGCGTTTCTGGCTCGAGCGCGGCGTCGACGGCGTGCGCATGGACGCCTGCAACTTCCACTTCCACGACCGCTCGCTCCAGAGCAATCCGCCGGCCCTCGTGCGCGACACGTCGACCGTCACGGACGTGAACCCGTACGGCATGCAGGCCCACATCCACGACAAGACCCAGCCCGAGAACATCGCGTTCCTGCAAAGGCTGCGCAAGCTGCTGGACGAATACGGCGCCGTCGCGATCGGCGAAGTGGGCGCGGACGATTCGCTGGCCGTCATGGCCGACTACACGTCGGGCGGCGACAAGCTGCACATGGCCTACAGCTTCAACCTGCTCACGCCCCAGTTCTCCAGCCGCCACATCCGCCGCCAGGTCGAGGAATTCAATGCGCGCGTGAAGGACGGCTGGGCCTCGTGGTCGGTCGGTAACCACGACAGCATTCGCGTCGCCACGCGCTGGTCCGCCGGCGAATGGACGCCGGCCTTGTCCAAGCTCGTGCTGGCATTGCAGCTGTCGCTGAAAGGCACGCCGTGCCTGTACCAGGGCGACGAGCTGGCGCTGCCGGAAGCGGACGTTCCCTATGAGCTGCTGCAGGACCCGTACGGCATCACGTTCTGGCCGGAGTTCAAGGGCCGCGACGGCTGCCGCACGCCGATGCCCTGGACGCGCGCAACGCCGAACGCCGGCTTCACCACCGGCAAACCGTGGCTGCCGGTGCCGCCGGAGCACGTGTGCCTGGCCGAGGAAGGCCAGGACAAGGACCCGCAATCGACGCTGAACTTCGCGCGCAACATCATCCAATGGCGCCGCGGCCTGCCGCAACTGACGCGCGGCGACATCGCGTTCTTCGACGTGCCGGAACAGGCGCTGGCGCTGCGTCGCGACGAGGCAGGCTTCCCGTCGGTGCTGGCCGTATTCAACGTGACCAATGCGCCGCTGACGTTCGACTGGCCCGAAGCGGCGGGTGCGAAGAAGCTCGAAGGCCACGGCCTGTCCGGCGACGTGAACGGCACGACCGTCACGCTGCCCCCGTACGGCGGCTGGTTCGGTACAATCGCATAATGGAAGAGCAATCAGACAATACGCGCACCGCGTTCGCCGACGGCCCGCGCCTGTTGGCCGACATCGGCGCGACGCATGCGCGCTTCGCGCTGCAGACCGCGCCCGGCACCTATCGCTCGGTGCGCGTGCTGAAGTGCGACGACTACTCGGGCATCGTCCCGCTGCTGCGCTTTTACCTCGCCGAACACGCGGACACGCGCCTGCACCACGGCGCGCTCGCGCTCGCGAACCCCGTCGACGGCGACTATGTGCGCATGACGAACCGCCCGTGGGAATTCTCCACGGACGCCGTGCGCCGCGAGCTTGGGCTGGACACCCTATTGATCGTGAACGACTTCACGGCGCTGGCGATGGCGATCCCGGGCCTGAAGGCATCGGACCTGATGCAGGTGGGCCCCGGCAAACCCGTGCCGGGCGCCGTGCTGGGCGTGCTCGGACCGGGCACGGGCCTGGGCGTCTCCGGCGGCATCCCGACCGTCGACGGCTTCGTCACGCTCGGCAGCGAAGGCGGCCACGTCAACTTCGCACCGAGCGACGAGCGCGAGTTCGCGATCCTGCAGACCGCGTGGCGCGAATGGAGCCACGTGTCGAACGAGCGCCTGATCTCCGGCCCCGGCATGGAGATCATCCATCGCGCGCTCGCCGAGCGTAACCAAGTGGATGCGCCCGCGCGCACGTCCGCCGAGATCATCACCGGTGCGCTCGACGACCACGATGCGTTGTGCCTGGAAGTGCTCGAATGCTTCTGCGGCATGCTGGGCGGCGCGGCGGCGAACCTGGCGGTGACGCTGGGTGCGTTCGGCGGCATCTTCATCGGCGGCGGCATCGTGCCGCGCCTGGGCGAGTGGTTCAGGACGTCGCCGTTCCGCACGCGCTTCGAAGCGAAGGGCCGTTTTTCCAGCTACCTGTCCGACATCCCGACGTACGTGATCTCGACGCCGCACGTGGCGTTCGACGGTGTCGCGAACATCCTGTCGGAACACCTGCGCGGCCGCAGCGGCGGCAACACGCTGATGGACCGCATCCACAAGCTGCGCCCGGAACTGACGCCGGCCGAGCAGCGCGTGGCGGCCCTCGTGCTGGAACAGCCGCGCCTCGTGCTGAACGAACCGATCGCCGGCATCGCGAAGCTGGCGGACGTGAGCCAGCCGACGGTGATCCGCTTCTGCCGCTCGCTCGGCTTCCTCGGCCTCGCCGATTTCAAGCTGAAGTTCGCGAGCAGCCTGACGGGATCGATCCCCGTGCGCCACAGCCAGGTGCGCGGCAGCGACAGCACGCACGACCTGTCGGCGAAGGTCATCGACAACACGATCTCGGCGATCCTGCAGTTCCGCGACCAGCTGGACGTGCGCGCCATCGACCGCGCGATCGAACTGGTGAGCCGCGCGAAACGGGTGGAGTTCTACGCGATGGGGAATTCGCGCGTGGTGGCGCTGGACGGCCAGCACAAATTCTTCCGCTTCCGCATCCCGACGGCGCTGTACGGCGACTCGCATTTGTTCAAGCTGGCGGCCGAGCTGCTGGGACCGGGCGACGTCGTCGTCGCGATCTCGAACTCGGGCCGCCTGCCGGACCTGCTGTCGGCCGTGGATGCGGCGCGCGCGGCCGGTGCCGACGTCATCGCGATCTGCAACAGCCAGTCGCCGCTCGCGCGCCGCGCGGACGTGCTGCTGGCCGTGGATCACGCGGAGGACAGCACGCACTTCCTCGCGATGATTTCGCGGATCCTGCAGCTGCTCCTCATCGACATCATGGCCGTTGGCATCTCCGTCGACGTGCATCATGCGCGGGCGCTGCCGCCGGCGGCGGTGGAGGGGGAGGGCGAGGGCCGCAGGGCGCTCATTTCGCACCTCGACAGCTAGCTGTGAAACCGTCGTTCCCGCGCAGGCGGGAACCCAATTTGCACGCATCGCGATAACGCATGCAGAACTTGGGCCCCCGCCTGCGCGGGGGCGACGGTCTTAAGGCTATCTGCGCGCTTCGATCTTCGGCAAAAACGCCGCCAGAATCCCCAGCAACGGCAGGAACGACGCCAGCCGATACACCGTCTCGATCCCGGACACGTCCGCGAGATGCCCCATGGCCGCGGCACCGATGCCGCTGACGCCGAACATCAATCCGAAGAAGATCCCCGCGATCATGCCGACCTTGCCCGGCACGAGCTCCTGCGCGAACACGACGATCGCGGAGAACGCGGACGACATCACCAGCCCGATCACCACGGACAGCACGCCGGTCCAGAACAGGTCCGCATACGGCAGCGCCAGCGTGAACGGCGCGGCACCGAGGATCGACACCCAGATCACGCGCTTGCGGCCGATGCGGTCGCCGATCGGCCCGCCCGCGAACGTGCCTGCCGCCACGGCCGCGAGGAACACGAACAGGTACAGCTGCGCGGTGCCGACGGGGACGTGGAATTTCTCGATCAGGTAGAACGTGTAATAGCTCGACAGGCTCGCCATGTAGACGTATTTCGAGAACACGAGCATGGCCAGCACGGCCAGCGCGCGGATGACGGTCGCACGCGGCAGCGCCGGCCCTGCGTGCGCGGCGGCCTTGCGCGTGATCGTCTTCAGGTGGCTGCCATACCAGCGCGAGACGCCCACGAGAACGATCACCGCGACGAGGATGAACAGCATGAACCACGCGATGCGGCCCTGGCCGCGGCCCACGATGATGGCGGCCGCCAGCAGCGGGCCGAATGCGGAGCCGAGGTTGCCGCCGACCTGGAACAGCGACTGCGCGAAGCCGAAGCGTCCGCCGGACGCGAGCCGCGCCACGCGCGACGCTTCCGGGTGGAAGGTGGACGAGCCGATGCCGATCATGCCCGCGGCCAGCAGCAACATCGGAAACGTGCCGGCGACGGCCAGCAGTGCGACGCCGGCCAGCGTCACGCACATCCCGGCCGGCAGCAGGAACGGGATCGGGCGCTTGTCGGTGTACAGGCCGATCCACGGCTGCAGCAGCGACGCGGTGCACTGGAACGTCAGCGTGATCAGGCCGACCTGCGTGAAGCTGAGCGCGAACTGTTCTTTCAATAGCGGGTAGATCGACGGCAGCACGGCCTGCACGCAATCGTTCAGCAGGTGCACGAAGGCGACGGAAAACAGGATCTGGAGCACGGTCCCGGGCGCGGCGCTGGCCGGCCCGGTCGCCGTGACGGAAGGCGAAGTGGGCATGGTCATGGTGGTTTTTCCGATGAATGGCGGTCCAGTGTAATATCGGTAATTCAAGCGCATATTCCATTTTTCGTCGCGTAAGTGACATATGACGATCGCCCCGTCTCCCCGCTACCGCCAGAAATTCCGCAAGCTGCCGCGCAGCGTGACGGCCGTGCCGTCCGAAGTGCAGCACGGCGAACTGGTCGAAGCCCACAGCCACCCGTGGGTGCAGCTGCTGTACGCCAGCGAAGGCGTGATGCGGGTGCGCACGGCGCTGGGCGTGTGGATCATCCCGCCGCGCCGCGCACTCCTCATCGCGCCCGGCATCGTGCACGAGCTGACGATGCTCAGCCGCGTCAATATGCGGACGCTGTACATCGAGAAGGCGGCGGCGGGCCGTCTCGTTGACGGGTGCAAGGTGCTGGAAGTGAGTCCGCTGCTGCGCGAGCTGATCCTGGCGCTGTCGGCGGAGCCCGTCGACTATCCGCCCGGCGGGCGCGGCGAGGCGCTGGCGCGGCTGATCCTGTCGGAACTGGAGGCCATGGAGACGGTGCCGATCGCCGTCCCGTGGCCGCGCGACCGCCGGTTGCAGGCCCTGTGCACGGACATCATGGCGCATCCCGCCAGCCAGCGCCGGCTCGACGACTATGCGCTCGACGCGGGCGCCAGCGCGCGCACGCTGATCCGGCTGTTTCCCCGCGAGACGGGTCTGCACTACCGCCAGTGGGTGCAGCAGGTGCACCTGGCGCACGCATTCGAGATGCTGGCGCGCGGCGAGAGCGTGGGCCGGATCGCGGAGGCACTGGGCTATGCGAGCCCGAGCGCGTTCACGAGCATGTTCCGCAAGCTGCTCGGCAAGACGCCGCAGCATTACCTGGCGGAGTGGCGGGCGCGGGTGTGAAGCGATGAAGGGGAGGCGCCGCCGACCGGGGGAGGAGTGGCGCCACCGTCCGCGCGAACGGGCGGTGGCGCTGCACGGTCAGCGGCAGCGTCCACGATAGACGCGTCGAATGGGGGCTGGTTTGTGGCCGATCAACGCGACTTCAGTTCGACGTTGCGGATATTGCGCCGCCATTCGGCCAGCGATTGCACGGAATCATTGTCCAGGTCTTCGACGAGGATGTCGTCACCCTCGTACGACACGAGGAAGCTGGCGCGGCGGTGCACGTTCTGCTTGCGGTCTTCCACGAAGCTCAGCTGGTAATACTTTTTGCCTTCGATGACGCGCGGGTTCGGATCGTCCTCGATGACGGCACCGTGCGCCGCGCCGTGCGAACGCTTTTCGATCTGCTCCGACCACGTCTTGAGTTCCGGCAGCGCCATCAGCGCGGCGATCGCCTGGTCGCGCGTGCGCGTGGGCACGGCCGGCGCCTGGACGGTGGCCGGCTTCGGCGGCGGCGCCGGTTTTTCGCCCTTGCAGGCGGCCAGCGCGGCCAGGGCGAAGAGGGTGGCGCTCAGCAGGCGGACGGGGCGTGCGGACATGTTGGCAAGTTGGAAGGGAAAGAACCAGTCTAAACCAACTGGTGTTGCCCAGCAACTTAACGGCTGGAGGGAGCCAGCGCGACCCGCGTGAACCGGACGTTGCGCGCTCGCTCCGTACTGATCGTGAACCCGGTGCAGCCATCGGTGCCGCACTGGTATTTGAGCGTGCCGAACCCGGTTTCATAGTCGCGTTCGCCGTTGAAACCGAGCGTGACCGTGCCGCCCGGATAGGTCAGCACGAGGTCGCCGTCCTTGCCGGCGATCGAATACAGGACGTGCAGCTCGTCGCTGTAGAAATCGCCTTCGACTCGCTTCAATTCCGCTGCGGAAGGCATCGGACGTGTGGTGCAGGTGGCGGGAATATCCTGCTCGCCCCAGTGCAGGATGCCGCCCGCGACGATGCCGTCCGGGCCGGGTGGATCGAAGCTGAAGCGGGAGGCCGTCACCCTGGCGAAGAAATCGCGCTCGCCATAGGGAAACGCGGGCATTTTCGGGAATCCCATGCCGAGCGCCATCAGCCGGCCGTTCTCCTTGGTGAAGGTGATCCCCGATTGCGGCGACGTCGCGTAAAAGCCGACCAGCGCATCCAGCCGCGCAGGGTCGAGCCGGATTTCCTTGAACGTCTTCGCGGGTGCCATGGGCTCGGCCGGCGCCGCGCCGGGTACGCGGTCCAGGAACATGTCGGCGACCTTGCGCACGGTGTGATAAGTATCGATGTCGGCGGTATTGGCGAACACCATCACCGACAGATGCTGGTCGGGGAAACGCCACAGCTGGTTGCCATAGCCGCCGGCCCCGCCGCTGTGTTCGACCAGCCGCAAGCCACGGTAGGGATAGACAAGCAGACCCGATGCGTACGCGATCGGCTTGCCGTCATTGAGCACGCCGGTTGCCTGCATCTGCCTGACCACGTCCATGCCGCCGACGCGGCCGTCGTAGAAATTGCGGTCCCACAGGGCCAGGTCGCCCAGCGTCGTCAACACGCCGCCGTCGCCGGCCATCGAGATGTTGACCGGCGCGAGCCGGAAGCCGTCGCTGTCGGCGGGCACGTACGACAGGACACGGCCGGGCACGAGGGTGCGGTAGTCCTGCTGGAACAGCGTGTGCGTCATGCCGAGCGGGACGAAGATGCGTTCGCGTGCAAATTCGGGAAACGGCTTGCCGGCCACGTGCTCCACGATCCGCGCGAGCAGCACGTAGCCGGTGTTCGAGTAGTCCCATTCCTGGCCGGGTTCGAAGTTGAGCGTGCGCTGGCGCCTGATCAATGCCAGCGCCTTGTCCTCGTCGATGACGTCGCCCGGGCGCAGGCCCGCCATGGCCATCAGGTCGAAGTAGTCGCGCAATCCGCTCGTGTGGTGCAGCAGGTTGCGGATCGTGATCTTCCTGCCGAAGTCCGGCACGTCGGGCAGGTACATATGGACGTCGTCGTCGAGCGACAGCTTGCCGTCCTTTGCCAGCAGGTGGATGGCGAACGCGGTGAACTGCTTGGACATCGACCCGATGAAGAACTCGGCGGACGGCGACATCGGCACGCCGCGCTCGATGTCGGCCATCCCGTAGCGCTTCGTCAGCACCACCTTGCCGTCGCGGATCACCGCGACGAGGGCGCCCGGCATGCCCGGCCGGTTCCACGGGGCGAACAGCGCGTCGATCTGACGTTCCGGCGACGGTGCGGGGCCGGCGATGCCGGCCAGCGGCAGGGCGGCCAGGAAGGCCGCAAGCAGTGCAAATCGTTTCACGTGTCGTTCCTCCTTGCCAATGTGGTGAGGAAGTATGGCAGAAGCTGAACAAAAATAGACGAGAATGGCAATTATTTTTTCCTATTGTTGGAATTCATAATTGCTACTTATTGGAAGTAAAAATTGCGTATCATTGGAATTGGTTCGCGCGGCGACGACACCGCGGCCCGCATCGTCGTCCGCCACGACGCCCTCGTGAAATACGGCGACACCAACCTGCTCGATGCGCGCGGCGCTCGAGTGGGTGCGTTCGAGGGCGGCGGCATACTGGAGACGAAGTTCAATGCCTCCGGCGGCTACACGGACAACGGCAGCGACCGCGATGCGGGCGGCAATCCGGCCGTCGGTTTGCTCCGCCGCGACATCGCGTCGACGGGCCACGACCGCGACGTCGGCACGGCCGGCAAGGCGACCTTGCCGCTGTGGCAAGGCCACGCGCTGGCCGTCGGCCGGGACGCCGGCCGCGCGCACCGCGTCGACGGCGCCGGCTTCGGCAGCGCGCGGTCATCGATGCGGCGTATGAACGCGAATGGGCGGCGGGCGCGCGGTTCTCGGTGAGCGCAGCGCAGCGCCGCATCGACGACACCACGCGCAACCTGGTCCGCTTCGATGCGGCCGCAGGCCGTTGGGTGTCGCAGCCGGAAAACGTCGGCGGCGCGACGACGCCCACGCTGCAGTTCGAAACGCATTTCCCGGTGCGGACGCTGGAACTGCGCGGCGGCGTCGCGCGCAACTGGTCGCACGCGGATGCGGTGCCGGGCCCGGACAACCGGCTCGACCAGCAGGTGCCGCTGTCCGCCAACCTAGTCGCCGACTGGCGGCGCGACCGGTTCTCGGCCGGCGCCAACTTCGGGTTCCGCCAGGCGGCCTTGTCCGCGTGTCGACGATCCAGACGGTCTATCTGCATGCGCGGCGCGACCTCGACGTCGATGCGGCCTGGAAGCCGCGCGCGGGATCGGCACCGCGCGTGCCGGCCGTGAACGTGCCGGGTTCGGACTTCGTCGACGACAGCCGCTACGCGACCATAGCCGGCGTGCTGCGCAACCGTATCGTCAACGTACGCCGCCCGAGTGTACGGGCGGCGTTCGAGACCCCGTTCCGAGCCGTCAGCCGCCGACCCGCAGCCCGTGTTCGTCGCACCAGCGGCGCAGCGCGGTCTGCGTTTCCTCGGTGCGGAAGCGCTGCCACGACTCGGTGGCGCCGCGCTCGTCGAGCAGGCGCTCGAAGCCGTCGGTGTCCTCGGCGCGGACGAGGTCGCGGATCGTCGCCTGGTCGCCCGCGAGGTGCGTGGCGGCGAAGCGGAACACGAGCTGGTCGCCGATGCCGAGCGTGCTCGCGGGCGGCACGGCCACGTAGTCGCTAATTTCGGTGCTCCTGCCTGCGCCCGCGTCGGCCGGCATTGGCGCTTCCTCGTCCATGTAGTCGTCGTTGAGCAAATGGATCATGCCCGTCGCGCGCGCGACGAGGGCCGTGGCGCGGCCTTCGCCATCGTCGACGACGAGGGCCGCGTGTTCGAGTTCGTCCAGGTTGACTGCCGCCATGGTGCCTCCGCTTGAAGTCGATGCCGCCAGTATGCAGCGGCTGCGGTTCAAGGCTCGCACGGTTAGTCCGGACAAAAGAAAAGCCCGCAGGGCGCGAACCCTGCGGGCTTCCGGTGCGACGGAGTACGGCGCGGGTACGGCGAATTACATCATGCCGTCCATGCCCATGCCGCCCATGCCGCCCATGCCACCCATGCCGCCGGCGGCCGGCTTGTCTTCGGCGACTTCCGAGACCATGCAGTCGGTGGTCAGCATCAGGCCGGCGATCGACGCTGCGTTCTGCAGTGCCGAGCGGGTGACCTTGGCCGGGTCCAGCACGCCCATTTCGACCATGTCGCCATAGGTGCCGTTCGACGCGTTGTAGCCGTAGTTGCCCTGGCCGTTGATGACGGCGGCGACGACGACCGACGGCTCTTCACCGGCGTTCTGGACGATCATGCGCAGCGGCTCTTCCATCGCGCGCAGGACGATCTTGATACCGGCTTCCTGGTCCGGGTTGTCACCCTTGACGTTCAGCGCGGCGCGGGCACGCAGCAGGGCCACGCCGCCGCCCGGGACGATGCCTTCTTCGACGGCAGCGCGGGTGGCGTGCAGCGCGTCTTCCACGCGTGCTTTCTTCTCTTTCATTTCGACTTCGGTCGCGGCACCGACGCGGATCACGGCAACACCGCCGGCCAGCTTGGCCACGCGCTCCTGCAGCTTCTCACGGTCGTAGTCCGAGGTCGCTTCTTCGATCTGGATGCGGATCTGCTTGACGCGCGCTTCGATCGCTTCGGCGGCACCGGCGCCATCGATGATGATGGTGTTTTCCTTGCCGACTTCGATACGCTTGGCCTGGCCCAGTTCGTTCAGCGAGACCTTTTCCAGGGTCAGGCCGACTTCTTCGGCGATCACCTGGCCACCGGTCAGGATGGCGATGTCTTCCAGCATGGCCTTGCGACGGTCGCCGAAGCCCGGGGCTTTCACTGCGACGGTCTTCAGGATGCCGCGGATGTTGTTGACGACCAGGGTCGCCAGCGCTTCGCCTTCGATGTCTTCGGCGACGATGACCAGCGGACGGCCAGCCTTGGCGACTTGCTCCAGCACCGGCAGCAGATCACGGATGTTCGAGATCTTCTTGTCGCACAGCAGGACGAACGGGTTCTCGTGAACGGCAACCTGCTTGTCCGGGTTGTTGATGAAGTACGGCGACAGGTAGCCGCGGTCGAACTGCATGCCTTCGACGATGTCCAGCTCGTCGTTCAGCGACTTGCCGTCTTCGACGGTGATGACGCCTTCCTTGCCGACTTTTTCCATCGCCTCGGCGATGCGCTCGCCGACGGACGAATCCGAGTTGGCCGAGATGGTACCGACTTGCGCGATCTCTTTCGAGGTCGTGGTCGGCTTGGCGATCTTCTTCAGTTCTTCGACGGTAGCGGTGACGGCCTTGTCGATGCCGCGCTTCAGGTCCATCGGGTTCATGCCGGCGGCAACGAACTTCATGCCTTCGCGGACGATGGCTTGTGCCAGCACGGTCGCGGTGGTGGTGCCGTCACCGGCGTTGTCGCTGGTCTTCGAAGCGACTTCCTTGACCATCTGCGCGCCCATGTTCATGAGCTTGTCTTTCAGTTCGATCTCTTTGGCGACCGAGACACCGTCCTTGGTGACGGTCGGGGCGCCGAACGAACGTTCCAGCACGACGTTGCGGCCTTTCGGGCCCAGGGTGACTTTGACTGCGTTGGCCAGGATATTGACACCCTCGACCATCTTGGCGCGTGCTACGTCGCCGAACACTACATCTTTAGCTGCCATGTTTTATTTCTCCAGATTCAGGAAGTTATTGGACGAATTACTGGGCCACGACGGCCATGATGTCTTCTTCGCGCATGACCAGCAGCTCTTCGCCGTTGACCTTGACGGCCTGGCCCGAGTACTTGCCGAACAGGACGCGGTCGCCGACTTTCACTTCCAGCGGACGGACGTTGCCGTTCTCCTGCACTTTGCCGTTACCGACGGCCAGCACTTCACCTTGGTCCGGCTTCTCGGCCGCCGCATCGGGGATGATCAGGCCGGATGCAGTCTTGGTTTCCTGGTCGAGACGCTTCACGATCACGCGATCGTGCAATGGGCGAAGGTTCATGCAAAACTCCTTTTAGTTGGTTTGACGAGCTATCCAGGGACCGCAGCCAGCCATCCTCGGGATCGACTCACTGCGGCGTAGAAAGGTTTGTTAGCACTCTCTACTAACGAGTGCTAATTATAGGGACGATAATTTGGCATTTCAAGCCACTGTGTTCGAGTTTTAATCGACTTTTTTGCGGTTTCGCAACCGATTCGGACGCATCGGGACAATGCGGGAGGCGCGCCGCCGGATGCGCGACCTGGCGGCGGTTGATGAACGCATAAGCATATGAGGGTAACATCGAACGCCCGCGACAGGGCGCACGATCGCACGGGAGCGCGCGCCTGTTGACGAAAAATTCAAGACGATCCTATAGTTACGGATGATTTCCGAATTCCAAGACCTCTCCGATAAGATCGACCGGCTCGCCCAGTTGACCCAGGCGCTGCGCAGCGAGAACTACCTGCTGCGCCAGGCGAACGCCTTGCTCAGCGCAGAAAACGTCGACTTCAAGAACCGGCTGATCGCGGCCCAGCAGCGCGTCGAAGCGCTGCTGGCGCACCTCGAACCCGCTCCCGAAACGACGACCGACGACGCCGAGGCCCCGCAATGATCCAACTGGACGTGACCATCATGGGCTTGCCGTATCGCCTGGCGTGCCGCGACGGCGAGGAGAAGACGCTGCGCGAAGCCGTGGCCTATCTCGACGGCAAAATGTGCGCATTGCGCGACTCGGGCAAGGTCAAGGGCACGGACCGCATCGCCGTGATGGCGGCGCTGTCGGTGGCCGCCGAATTCCTGTCCGTGAAAGCGCCGCAGGGACCCTTGGCGGACCTGACGATCCTGGAAGTCAAGCAGAAACTCGAGGCGATGCACACGGTGTTGGATGCCGCACTCTCGGCCGACCAAAACCTGGCCTGAGCCTAAAAACGTTTGACATGCCCGGCCATCGTAGTAAACTGCCGTCTACCCTGCGGTGTTCGAGATTTGCCATATATTCCTTGAACCATTCTTTCGCATAGGTTGTGGAACATGTTTGGTGGGCGCGATCGTCGCTAGTTCGACGAACCCGAAATTGAACTGACTACGACCACCTTGAGCCATCAGGTTCGGGATGCCGGCAAAAACGGCACAGGCGGGGATATATTCCGAAGCGGTTGCGTACGATAAGTTCGCAGCCGCTTTTTCATTTGTGCTGACGAATGGGGACCCGCGCATGCGCTACTGGTTGATGAAATCCGAACCCGATGAAGTGAGTTTCGCCGACGTCCTCGCAGCGCCCGGCAAGACGGTCGCCTGGTTCGGCGTGCGCAACTACCAGGCCCGCAATTTCATGCGCGACCAGATGGAGGTCGGCGACGGTGTCCTGTTCTATCACTCCAGCTGCGCGGTGCCGGGCGTGGCGGGTATCGCGAAGGTGGCCGGCGGTGCGTATCCGGATGCGTCGCAGTTCGACCCTTCCAGCCACTATTTCGATCCGAAGGCGACGCGGGAGCAGCCACGCTGGATTTCCGTCGACGTGACCGCGGTGGCGGAAGGACGTTATCTGCCGCTGACCGAGATGCGTGGCGTGCCGGCGCTGGAAGACATGGTGCTGCTGCAGAAGGGCAGCAGGTTGTCCATTTCGCCGGTGACGAAAGCGCAGTGGGACAAGGTGCTGGCGTTGATGGGCGTGTCGATCCCGGCCACGTAATTCAAACCGTCGCCCCTGCGAAGGCAGGGGCCCAATTTGTACGCGTTATCGACATGCGTAAAACTTGGTCCCCGCCTGCGCGGGGACGACGTTCAGGCGTGCACGGCCCGTTTGTTTGAACCCGAATACGCCCACCCCAGCATGATCAGTCCCGCCACGATCATCGGCAGCGACAACACCTGCCCCGACGTGATCGGCAACCCCATCACATGCGTCTCCCAATCGGGCACGCGGAAATACTCGGTGAAGAAACGCGCGCAGCCATACAGCAGCGTGTACAGCGCACCGACGGCGAGGCGCGGCCGCGGCTTGCGTGCGAACAGCCACATGATCACGAAGACGAGGATGCCGTCGACGAGCATCTGGTACAGCGGCGACGGATGGCGCAGCCCTTCCACGCCCGGCCACAGCATCGCCCACGGCAGGTTCGGATCGGCCAGGCGGCCCGGCAGCTCCGCGTTGATGAAATTGCCGAGACGGCCGCACGCATAGCCGATGGGGACCATCGGCGCGATGAAGTCGTACACGTCGAGCAGGTTGCGGCCGCGCTTCCTGGCCCACAGCGCCATCGCGATCAGCACGCCGAGGAAGCCGCCGTGGTACGACATGCCGCCGTGCCACGTCATGAAGATCTCGGCCGGGTGCGAGAAATAATAGTCCGGGCGGTAGAACAGCACTTCGCCGAGGCGCCCGCCGATCACCACGCCCAGCATCCCGTAGAACAGCATGTCGTCGAGGTCGGTGTTGGTCCAGCCCTGCGCCTGCACGTGGGCCTGCGTCTTGATGCGGACGCGGCCGAGCAGGATGAACAGGGCGAAGGCGACCACATACATGATCCCGTACCAGTGGATGTCGACGGGGCCGATGCTGAAGGCGACCGGGTTCGGTTGCGGGTGAACGAGCATAATTAAATTGTCCTCAGTAGTTCCAGGAAGCCCTTGAGCACCGGCGAAGGATTATCGCGGCGCCATGCGATGCCGGTCTCGACCAGCGGGGTCGCGTCGGCGAGGGCACGGTATTCTACGCCTGGCCGCATCAGGTTCGACACGGATTGTGGCACAAGTGCCAACCCCATGCCGGCCGAGACGAGACTGACGATGGTCTGCATCTGGATCGCCTGCTGGCCGATGGCCGGCGTGATGCCGGCTTCACGGAAGCAGGACAGGATCGCGTCGTGCAGCGCGGGCGAGATCTCGCGCGGGAAAATAATCAATGGCAGCGCGGGCAGGTTGCGCAGCGCGACCGGCCCCTTCTTGCGCAGCAGGCCCGCGGGCGCGCACAGGATCAGCGGCTCGTCCAGCACCTTCATGTAATCGAGCCCGGCGCGCGCGCGGTCGGGCAGCGGGGGGATCAGGAGGCCGGCGTCGATGCGGCCGCGCAGCAGTTCGTCCACCTGCACGTCCGACGTCGCTTCCTGCAGCGACAGCTGCACGCCCGGATAGCGTTCGCTGTAGCGGCGCAGGAAAGGCGGCAGCACGCTGTAGTCGGCCGACGTGATGAACGCGAGCGCCAGCCGTCCCGCTTCGCCGCTGGCCGCGCGCCGCGCCAGTTCGGGCAGCAGGGCCGCCTCGAGCAGGATGCGGCGGGCTTCGGGCAGCAGGGCGCTGCCGGCCGGCGTCAGCGCGACCGTGCGGCGGTTGCGCAGGAACAGCGCCGTGCCGAGGCCGTCTTCCAGCGCGGCGATCGCCTGCGACAGCGGCGGCTGCGTCATGTGCAGGCGCGCGGCGGCGCGGCCGAAGTGCAGTTCCTCGGCCACGGTGACGAAGTAGCGCAGCTGGCGCGTTTCGATGTTCATCGTATGGGTGGCGTGTCTGTGATTCGCGCAGCATATCAGAAGCACGCGTGACCGCCCATTTGACGCGAACCGGTCCGCGCGGCATGCTGGGAAAATCGTCCCATCAGGAGCCGACCATGCCTTATAACCGCCGTTCCCGCCACGTCACCGAAGGCGTCGCCCGCAGCCCGAACCGTTCGATGTATTACGCGATGGGCTACCGCGAGGAGGATTTCGACAAGCCGATGATCGGCGTCGCCAACGGTCATTCCACGATCACGCCCTGCAATTCCGGCCTGCAGAAACTGGCCGACGTGGCCATCGCCACCATCCGCGACGCGGGCGCCAATCCGCAGGTGTTCGGCACGCCCACCATCTCCGACGGCATGTCGATGGGGACGGAAGGCATGAAGTTCTCGCTGATCTCGCGCGAGGTGATCGCCGACTGCATCGAGACGTGCGTCAACGGCCAGTGGATGGATGGCGTCGTCGTGATCGGCGGCTGCGACAAGAACATGCCGGGCGGGATGATCGCGCTGGCGCGCACGAACGTCCCCGGCATCTACGTCTACGGCGGGACGATCAGGCCGGGGCACTGGAAGGGCAAGGACCTGACGATCGTGTCGGCTTTCGAAGCCGTCGGCGAATTCACGGCGGGGCGCATGAGCCAGGAGGATTTCGACGGCATCGAGCGCAACGCCTGCCCGTCGTCCGGGTCGTGCGGCGGCATGTACACGGCGAACACGATGTCGTCGTCGTTCGAGGCGCTCGGGATGTCGCTGCTGTACTCGTCGACGATGGCCAATCCGGACGACGAGAAGGTGGGATCGGCGGCGGAGTCCGCGCGCGTGCTCGTGGAAGCCGTCAAGCGCGACCTGAAGCCGCGCGACATCATCACGCGGGAATCGATCGAGAACGCGGTGGCGGTGATCATGGCGACGGGCGGTTCGACGAACGCCGTGCTGCACTACCTCGCCATCGCCCACGCGGCCGAGGTGGAATGGACGATCGACGATTTCGAGAGAGTGCGCCGCCAGGTGCCCGTGATCTGCAACCTGAAGCCGTCGGGCGAATACGTCGCGACGGACCTGCACCGGGCGGGCGGTATACCGCAGGTGATGAAGCTGCTGCTGGACGCGGGCCTGCTGCACGGCGACTGCATCACCATCACGGGCCGCACGCTGGCGGAGGAACTGGCGAACGTGCCGTCCGTGCCGCCGCAAGGCCAGGACGTCATCCGTCCGCTGGACCGGGCGCTGTACAGCGAAGGCCACCTGGCGATCCTGAAGGGGAATTTGTCGCCGGAGGGCTGCGTGGCCAAGATCACGGGCCTGAAGAACCCCGTGATCACGGGGCCGGCGCGCGTGTTCGACGACGAGTACAGCGCGATGGACACGATCCTCGCGAACCGGATCAACCCGGGCGACGTGCTCGTGCTGCGCTACCTGGGCCCGCGCGGCGGCCCCGGCATGCCGGAGATGCTGGCGCCGACCGCGGCGCTGATCGGCAAGGGGCTCGGTGAATCCGTCGGGCTGATCACGGACGGTCGCTTTTCCGGCGGGACGTGGGGCATGGTCGTGGGCCACGTGACGCCGGAAGCGTTCGAGGGCGGCACGATCGCGCTCGTGCAGGAAGGAGATTCGATCACGATCGACGCGCACCGGCAGCTGATCCAGCTGAACGTGCCGGACGACGAGATCGCCCGCCGGCGCGCGGCGTGGGTGCGGCCGGCGCCGCGTTATACGCGTGGGGTGCTGGCCAAGTTCGCGGCGCTTGCGGAGCCGGCGAGCAAGGGGGCGGTGACCTGCTGAGCATCCGAAGTCGGACGCGTTGAGCCGTCGTCCCCGCGAAGGCGGGGATCCAATTTTTCATGAGCTGGCGATACGCGTGCAACTTGGGCCCCCGCCTTCGCGGGGCGACGTTGACATGTTCATACGCTCGGAGAACATGCCCTATACGCCACATGACATGTTCGCCAACAACCCCGCGTGCTAAGCTCCCGGGCGCACTACTTGCGTTTGTCGAAGCTCTGCTTCACGCGTTCCTTGCGCCGCTTTTCGTCGAGGTCGTGGGCCTTGCGCTTGTCGAGGCCCAGCATCTTTTCGATGAATTCGAACCAGATGAAGCCGGCGACCATCAGGCCGACGATCCACCACCAGGACAGTTCGGCGAAGCGCCAGACCTCGAAATAGCGCAGGACGACGAGGACGAGGATCAGCAGGATCAGGGGCATGACGGAATTCCTTTCGAGCGGCCATGTTACAACAGTGCTGCTGATCAGCAACAGAATACTGCCATCTGGTCAACGACAATCTGTATCATCCGTTACTAAACATGTCCCCGCCGCTATGCGCTGGGAAACACGATAGAATTCGAATTATAGAAATGCCCCCAACTGGAGAGAGTCGATGAAACGTACCATGATGTTGTTTGCTGCAGTCTCTGCCCTGGCTTCGACCGGCGCCTTCGCGCAAGACGCGGCCGCCCTGGCGAAGGCCAAGAATTGCATGGCTTGCCACTCCGTGCAAACCAAGCTGGTCGGCCCGGCCTACAAGGACGTCGCCGCCAAATACGCGGGCCAGAAAGATGCCGAAGGCAAACTGGTTGCGAAGGTCATGAAGGGTGGTTCGGGTGTCTGGGGTCCGGTCCCGATGCCGGCCAACCCGCAAGTCAGCGAAGCGGAAGCCCACACGCTGGTCAAGTGGGTCCTGGCGCAGAAATAATCCCGCGATCCGACGCTCAATAAAAAAAAGCGCGCCATGCATGTGCAGGCGCGCTTTTTTTATCGTGCTCAGCGGATCACGTCGAGTTTCGTGCGCTTGCCGCCCTTGTAGGTGAACAGGGTCAGCGCGCCATCCTTGATGTCGCCGTTCGCATCGAACTGGATCGTCCCGGTCACGCCTTCGTACTTGATGTTCTTGAGGACGGGCAGGTACTTGGCGGGATCGGCCGATTTCGCGTTCTGCATCGCCGTCGCCATCACCATCACGGAATCGTAGACGTATGGCGCGTACAGCTGCACGTCCATGTTGAACTTCTTCTTGTAACGGGCGCGGAAGTCTTCCATGACTTTTTCCTGCGGACCTTTCACGCCGCCCGCTTCCGCGCAATAGACCCTGCCTTCGCCGAGACCGTCGCCGGCCAGGCGGCCCAGCGCGTCCGTGCACATGCCGTCGCCGCCCATGAAGACGGCCGTGATGCCGAGCGCCTTCATCTGCTTGAGCATCGGGCCCGCGACGGAGTCCATGCCGCCGAAGAAGATCAGGTCCGGCTTCTTCGCCTTGATCGACGTGAGGATCGCCGTGTAGTCGGTGGCCGTGGCGCTCGTGAATTCGCGGCCGACAACCTTGATGCCCGGCTTTTTCAGGCCCTTCGCGAATTCGTCCGCGACGCCCTGGCCGTACGTCGTGCGGTCGTCGATGATCGCGATGTTCTTCGCGTGCAGCGTGTCGATCGCGTACTTGCTCAGCGTGCTGCCCAGCTTGGCGTCGCTGGCGACGACGCGGAATGCGCCGGGGAAATGCTGGCGCGTGTAGACGGGGGCCGTCGTGGCGGGCGAGATCTGCACGATGCCGGCGTCGTTGTAGATCTTCGACGCGGGCACGGTGGTGCCGGAATTCAGGTGGCCGATCACGCCGTTGACTTTCGCATCGACGAGCTTCTGCGCCACCGCCGTGCCCTGCTTGGGATCGGCGCCGTCGTCTTCGGAGATCAGTTGCAGCGTGACCTTCTGGCCGTTCAGCGTGACGCCCTTCGCGTTGAGCTCGTCGATCGCCATGCGCGCGGCGTTCTCGTTGTCCTTGCCGAGGTGGGCGCTGGGGCCGGAGATCGGCGCCACATGGCCGATCTTGACGACTTGCTGCGCGCTCGCCGTGCCCGCGAAGGCGAGGGCGATGGCTAAGGGGATGAGTTTCGTTGTGACCTGCATGTTCTCTCCAGGAAGGATGTTATGTCCGCAGGTCGAAGTTACCCTAATTTATGGTTTGCGCAAAGCGTTCCAATCGGGAGAGCGATGACGCTCAATCGCGCGAGCGCAGGTGCGTGAGTTCCTGCGCGACGGCGCGCGCGACGACCTGTTCGACCGTCACCTGCAGCCCGTCGCGCAATTCCGTCGCGAGCCGCGTCACCACGTGGTCCAGCACGGGCGCCATGCTGCTGCGGACCTGGTCTTCCAGTACCAGTTCGACGCGGTCCTGCAACCGGTCGAGCACGCGCGCGACGAGGCGTTCCTCGAGGGCGCGCCAGGCGTCGTCGTCGAGCTCGCGCGGCGCGGGCTGCCCGGGTTCGGGCTGGGCTTCGGCCGTGGGTGCCGGCGCGGTCTCGGCCACGACCTCGGTGAGGACGGGGATGCTTTCGTCGTTGAAGGGAATATCGCTCATGATTGTCCCGCCACGAAGTGGGTCAACGGATAGGACTGCTTCTTGTAGGCGACATAGCGCGCGCGGCCGGCGGCGGCGTCTTCCTCGTCCGTCGAGATGATCTCGAACACGCGCGCGAACTGCTCGAAGCCGGCCGGCGTGCGGCGCGTCAGGTTTACGAGCATGTCGCGATGCGGCAGCTCGACCCGTTCGTCGGCCGTGACGATGACCGGCGTCTCCGGCGCGAGGGGATCGCCCGCCATCACGTGCGGGATGAAGTCGGTGCCGGACAGCGTCCACAGCGCCTCGTTCAGGGCTTCCGCCTGCGCCGGGCTGTCGGCCAGCAGGACGAGCTTCGCGCGCGCCGCGTACGCCTTGCGCGCGAGGCGGCAGACGTAGCTGAGCTTGTCGGGGATGTTGGTGTGGAAGTCGATCCGGGTCATGTTAGCTCGGAGTATAAACCACCGTCGCCCCCGCGCAGGCGGGGGGCCAATTTTGCGCAGCCGGCGGCACGTGCAGACTTGGGTTCCCGCCTGCGCGGGAACGACGTGCTCGTGCTAACGATGAAATGAACAATGTCGGCATTGTGCTCAGAACTGGAAATCCGGTGGCGCTTTCTTCGGCTGCGGCTGCTGGCGCGGCTGCTGCCGCTCCGCCTGCGCGGCTGCTTCGTCCGGCGCCGGTGGCGCCGGCAAGCGCGGCGGCGGCACCGGGGCGGCGGCCTCGCTGGCGCCGGTCCGGTAGCCCGGCGGCAGCATTGTCTTGCGTGGATAAGACGCGGCATCGAGCGCTTCGTTCCACGTGCCGGCCGCGAAGCCCGTCAGCGGGCGGTTGCCCACGACGAGCAGCGGCAGCTCGTCCTTGCCGCCGGCGCGGTGCAGCTGCTCGCGGTCTTCCGCCGTGTTCACGGTCTTTTCCGCGAACGGGATGCCGCGCGCGCGCAGCAGGGCGCGGCCCTGGTCGCAGGCGTCGCAGCGGGCCGTCGTGTACAAGGTCACGGGGTGCAGCTTCGCGGCGCGCGCCAGTTCGTACGGCAGCGACGGCGTCGCTTCCGGCCGGTTGTCGGGGCGCAGCACCTGCGCCGTCCCCTTGGCCGGCGGCGTGTCGCTGTAATGCACGACGCCGGCCGCATCCTTCCACTTGTACGTCTGGCCGTGCGCGGCGGCAGCGGCAACGACGAGTGCGAATGCGGCGACGGCGCGCATATTGCTCAGGCCTGCATCCCGTTATGGCGCAGCAGCGCGTCGATCGTCGGTTCGCGGCCGCGGAAGGCCTTGAACGATTCGAGCGCCGGGCGCGAGCCGCCCACGGCCAGGATCTCGCGGTGGAAGCGCTTGCCCGTCTCGTCGAGCAGCGAACCGCCGCCCGCTTCGACGGCCTCCTCGAACGCGGCATACGCGTCCGCCGACAGCACCTCGGCCCACTTGTAGCTGTAATAGCCGGCCGCGTAACCGCCCGCGAAGATGTGGCCGAACGAATGCTGGAAGCGGTTGAACGACGGCGGGATCAGCACGGCGAACTTCGTGCGCACCTCGTCGACCAGTTCCTGCACCGTCTTCTGGCTGGTCGGGTCGAAGTCGTAGTGCAGGTGCATGTCGATCAGCGAGAACTCGACCTGGCGCAGCGTCTGCATGCCGGACTGGAAGTTCTTCGCCGCGAGCATCTTGTCGTACAGCGCGCGAGGCAGCGGCTCGCCCGTTTTCACGTGCGCCGTCATGCCTTGCAGGACGTCCCACTCCCAGCAGAAGTTTTCCATGAACTGCGACGGCAGCTCGACGGCATCCCATTCCACGCCCGAGATGCCGGACACCGACAGCTCGTCGACTTCCGTCAGCATGTGGTGCAGGCCGTGGCCGAATTCGTGGAACAGCGTGGTGACTTCGTCGTGCGTGAACAGCGACGGCTGGAGCTTGCCGTCGACTTCCGCCGGCGGCGTGAAGTTGCAGGTCAGGTAGGCGATCGGCGTCTGCACGATGCCGCCCGTCGTCAGGCGGCGGCCGCGCGCGTCGTCCATCCACGCGCCCTGGCCTTTGCCCGGACGCGCGTACAGGTCGAGGTAGAACTGGCCGATGAGTTGACCGTTCTTCTCGATGCGGAAGAAACGCACGTCCGGATGCCAGACCGGCGCGTCGTCCGGAGAAATCGTCACGTCGAACAGTGTCGAGATCAGGCCGAACAGGCCGGCGACGACCTTAGCCTCAGGGAAGTATTCCTTCACTTCCTGCGCGGAGAACGCGTAGCGCTTCTCGCGCAGCTTTTCCGACGCATACGCCACGTCCCACGCCTGCATGTCGGCAATGCCCAGTTCGTCCCTGGCGAACGCGCGCAGCTCGGCCAGGTCCTTCTCGGCGTACGGACGGGCGCGGCGGGCGAGGTCTTCCAGGAACTCGATCACGTGTTCCGGCGTCTCGGCCATCTTCGGTTCGAGCGAGACATGCGCGAAGCTCTGGAAGTCGAGCAGCTTCGCCTCCTCGTCGCGCAGTTTCAGCAGCTGGGCGATATTGCCCGTGTTGTCCCATTTTTCCAGCTCGGAGAACACGGCGCCCATCTCGGAGGCCTTGGTGGCGTTGGCGCGGTAGATCTGTTCGCGCAGCTCGCGCTTGTCGGCGAATTGCAGGATCGGGAAATAGGACGGGAAGTGCAGGCTGAATTGCCAGCCCGTCTTGCCGTCGCGCTCCGCCGCGGCGCGTGCGGCCGCCTTGACGTCGTCCGGCAGGCCGGACAGGTCCGCTTCGTCGGCGACGAGCAGTTTGTAGTCGTTGGTCGCGTCCAGCACGTTTTCCGAGAAGCGCGTGGACAGCTTCGCCTGCTCTTCCTGGATCTCGGCGAAGCGTTCCTTCTGCTTTTCGGGCAGCTCGGCGCCGCCCAGGCGGAAGTCGCGCAGGGCGTTCTCGACGATGCGCTTGCGGGCCGGCGCGAGGTTCGCGAAGTCCGCGCTCGCGCGCAGCTGCTTGTATTTGTCGAACAGCGCTTCGTTCTGGCCCAGCTCCGTCCAGAACTCGGTGATCTTCGGCTGGTTCTCGTTGTAGGTGGCACGCAGCTCGGGCGTGTCCATCACGTGGTTCAGGTGGTTGACCACGCCCCAGGCACGGCCCAGGCGTTCCGTCGCTTCCTCGAGGGGGACGACGAAGTTGTCCCAGGTGACGCTGTCGGCCGGCGCTTCGGCCTGGCTCACGGCGGTGCGCGCCTCGGCGATCAGCTGTTCGATCGCCGGCGTCACGTGCTCGGGACGGATCAGGTCGAACCGGGGCAGCCCGGAAAAGTCGAGGAGGGGATTGGTCGTTTCGGTCGTCATAGTCAGAGTCCTTTATTCAATCTCACCGCCATCTTACCCGGGCCGGCCATTGACAGGCGTTATGCGCGCTCGGCCACGCGCTCGGCCGACTCCAGCGTATTCATGAGCAGCATGGTGATGGTCATCGGACCCACGCCACCCGGCACCGGCGTGATGTGGCCGGCGACTTCCTTGACGCTGTCGAAGTCGACGTCGCCGCACAGCTTGCCTTCGTCGTTGCGGTTGATGCCCACGTCGATGACGATGGCGCCCGGCTTGACCATGTCGCCCGTCAGCGTGTTGCGGCGGCCGACGGCGGCCACGACGACGTCCGCCTGGCGGGTGTGGTAGCCCAGGTCCGGCGTACCGCTATGGCAGATGGTGACGGTGGCATTCTGTTGCAAGAGCAGCAGCGCCATCGGCTTGCCGACCGTGTTGCTGCGGCCGATCACGACGGCATGCTTGCCGCGCAGGTTCACGCCGGTCGTCTCGATCAGCTTCATGCAGCCGTACGGGGTGCACGGGCGGAAGCCTTCCAGGCCGGCCATCAGTTCGCCGGCGGACAGCACCGAGTAGCCGTCCACGTCCTTGCTGGTGGCGATGGCTTCGATGACTTTCGATGCGTCGATGTGCTTCGGCAGCGGCATCTGCACGAGGATGCCGTGGATGGCCGGATCCGCGTTCAGCGCGGCGATACGGTCGAGCAGGGCCTGCTCGGAGAAATCGGCCTCGTACTTTTCCAGCACGGAGTGGAAGCCCACGTCGCCGCAGGCCTTGACCTTGTTGCGCACGTAGACGTGGCTGGCCGGATCGTCGCCGACGATGATCACGGCCAGGCCGGGCTGGTGGCCGGCAGCGGTGAGGGCGGCGGTGCGGGCGGCGATGTCGGCGCGCAGTTGTTGGGAAAGTTTGACTCCATCGATCAATTGGGCGGTCATGGCGGGGGGCTCGTGTGCTGGACAAAAACGAAATTATAAGCGCCCAGGAGGGTATCGCGCGCCGCCCGGAGGCGTTCGTTGTCATATTTATCGACGTGCTTGTGCCGGCATGGGCACGTCATTCCCGCGAAAGCGGGAATCCATGCTGATGATCGGAACTCGAATACGTCGCAGGAATGAACCGTTGTCGACTTCGATGCCTCGGCATGGGTCCCCGCTTCCGCGGGGACGACGGTATGTTTATGCCAATCACATGGCATTCATCTCACATTATGAAATCGAATATCATATTTTGAAAATTGCGTGTTCCACTGGTAGAATCGACAGGCTTTATTCAAGGGATAGTCTTTTCGCCACCAAACGTCCGTGACGAAATCAGGATCGGGTGGGGCACCACACTCAAGGAGACGTAGCAATGTCAGCTCAACTCGACCAGTTGACGGCACAAGCCGCCAACGACCCGGATACGCTCGAGACCAAGGAATGGCTCGACGCGCTTGAAGCGGTCATCGAATTCGAAGGTACCGATCGCGCGCACTATCTGCTGGAGCGCCTGGTCGACCTGGCGCGCCGCCGCGGCGCCCACGTTCCGTTCTCGAGCAACACCGCCTACGTGAACACGATTCCGACCCACCTGGAAGCGCACTGCCCCGGCAACCTGGAATACGAAGAGCGCCTGCGCTCGTGGATGCGCTGGAACGCGATGGCGATGGTCGTCAAGGCCAACCGCTTCGACGGCGACCTCGGTGGCCACATCTCGTCGTTCGCCTCGCTGGCGAACATGCTGGGCATCGGCTTCAACCATTTCTGGCACGCCCCGACCGAAGACCACGGCGGCGACCTGCTGTACATCCAGGGCCACTCGTCGCCCGGCATCTATGCCCGCGCCTTCCTCGAAGGCCGCCTCTCCGAAGAGCAGCTGCTGAACTTCCGCCAGGAAGTCGACGGCAAGGGCCTGTCGTCCTACCCGCACCCGAAACTGATGCCGGACTTCTGGCAGTTCCCGACCGTGTCGATGGGCCTGGGCCCGATCATGGCGATCTACCAGGCGCGCTTCCTGAAGTACCTGGAAGCCCGCGGCATCGCCAAGACCGACAACCGCAAGGTCTGGGTCTTCTGCGGCGACGGCGAGATGGACGAGCCGGAATCGATGGGCGCGATCGGCATGGCCGCGCGCGAAAAGCTGGACAACCTGGTCATGGTCATCAACTGCAACCTGCAGCGCCTGGACGGCCCGGTGCGCGGCAACGGCAAGATCATCCAGGAAATGGAAGCCGATTTCCGCGGCGCCGGCTGGAACGTCGTCAAGGTCATCTGGGGCCCGGGCTGGGACGCCCTGCTGGCCAAGGACAAGGACGGCATCCTGCAGCGCGTGATGATGGAAACCGTCGACGGCGAATACCAGAACTACAAGTCAAAGGATGGCGCGTACGTGCGCAAGCACTTCTTCGGCAAGCACCCCGAGCTGCTGAAGATGGTCGCGAACATGACCGACGACGACATCTGGCGCCTGACCCGCGGCGGCCACGATCCGCACAAGATCTACGCGGCCTTCAAGAACGCCCAGGAAAACAAGGGCACCCCGACCGTGCTGCTCGTGAAGACCGTCAAGGGCTTCGGCATGGGCAAGTCGGGCGAGGCGCGCAACACCGCGCACCAGACCAAGAAACTGGACGACGAAGCCATCCGCGAAATGCGCGACCGCTTCGCCATCCCGATCCCGGACGACAAGCTGGCCGAGATTCCGTTCTTCAAGCCGTCCGACGACGCGCCTGAAATGAAATACCTGCACGAGCGCCGCAAGGCCCTCGGCGGCTACCTGCCGCAGCGCCGCCAGCAGGCCGACGAGAAGCTGCCGGTCCCGCCGCTGTCGACCTTCAAGGCCGTCACCGACCCGACCGCCGCCGGCCGCGAGATCTCGACGACGCAAGCCTATGTGCGTACGCTGACCACGCTGCTGAAGGACCAGAACCTGGGCCAGCGCATCGTCCCGATCCTGGTCGACGAATCGCGTACGTTCGGCATGGAAGGCCTGTTCCGCCAGATCGGTATCTTCAACCAGGAAGGCCAGCTGTACGAACCGGTCGACAAGGACCAGGTGATGTACTACCGCGAAGACAAGGCGGGCCAGATCCTGCAAGAGGGTATCAACGAAGCGGGCGGCATGTGCTCGTGGATCGCCGCGGCGACGTCGTACTCGACGAACAACCGCGTGATGATCCCGTTCTACACGTACTACTCGATGTTCGGCCTGCAGCGCGTCGGTGACCTGGCCTGGCTGGCCGGCGACATCCGCGCCCGCGGCTTCCTGATGGCGGGTACCGCCGGCCGCACGACGCTGAACGGCGAAGGCCTGCAGCACGAAGATGGCCACAGCCATATCTTCGCGGCGACCATCCCGACCTGCGTCCCGTACGACCCGACCTATGCGCACGAAGTGGCGGTGATCATCCAGAACGGCCTGCACCGCATGGTGGAGAAGCAGGAGGATGTGTTCTATTACATCACCATCATGAACGAGAACTACGAGCAGCCGGGCCTGAAGCCGGGTACGGAAGAGGGCATCATCAAGGGTATGTACCTGCTGCAGGAAGGCGATAAAAACGCCAAGCAGCGCGTGCAGCTGATGGGCTCCGGCACGATCCTGCGCGAGTCCGTGTTCGCCGCCGAGCTGCTGAAGAACGACTGGGGTGTCGCCGCCGACGTGTGGTCGTGCCCGTCGCTGACGCTGCTGGCCCGCGACGGCCAGGACGCCGACCGCTGGAACCTTACGCACCCGCTTGATGCGCCGCGCGTGCCGTACGTGACCCAGCTGCTGCAGGGTTCCGAAGGCCCGATCGTCGCGACGACCGACTACATGCGCCTGTTCGCCGAGCAGATCCGCGCCTACGTCCCGAGCGGCCGCACGTACAAGGTCCTGGGCACCGACGGCTTCGGCCGCTCGGACACCCGCGCCAAGCTGCGTGAGTTCTTCGAGGTGAACCGTTACTACATCACGGTCGCCGCGCTGAAGTCGCTGGCGGAAGAAGGCAAGATCGACGCGAAGGTGGTGGCGGACGCGATCGCCAAGTACGGCATCGATCCGAACAAGCCGAATCCTGTGACCCAGTAATGCTCGAATAGCCGTCGTTCCCGCGCAGGCGGGAACCCATACTGAGGTAGCGAAGTCGCTCGTGTATGCTTCTTCGTGCAACTCGGCATGGATCCCCGCGTGCGCGGGGATGACGGTTGTCTCGGCCAACGATAAGAATACGGAGCTAACACACTATGAGCATTGTGGAAGTCAAAGTCCCCGACATCGGTGACTTCAAGGAAGTCGAAATCATCGAGCTGATGGTCAAGCCGGGCGACACGATCAAGGTCGACCAGTCGCTGATCACGGTGGAATCGGACAAGGCCAGCATGGAGATCCCGTCGAGCCATGCGGGCGTCGTCAAGGAGATGAAGGTCAAGGTCGGCGACAAGGTCGGCGAAGGCTCGCTCGTGCTGCTGCTCGAGGAAGCTGCCGGCGGCGCCGAAGCCGCTCCGGCCCCGGCACCTGCTGCCGCCGCACCGGCACCGGCTCCGGCCGCAGCGCCAGCGCCGGCACCTGCTGCCGCACCTGCACCGGCTCCCGCCGCAGCGCCGGCACCTGCATCGACCGCCGCCGCCGCGCCGGCCGCGAGCTTCGCCTCGGCCCACGCCTCGCCGTCCGTGCGCAAGTTCGCGCGCGAACTGGGCGTCGACCTGAACAAGGTGAAGGGTTCCGGTCCGAAGGGCCGCATCACCCAGCAGGACGTGCAGGGCTTCGTCAAGTCGGCGCTGGCCGCCGGCCCGACCGCGGCACCGGCAGGTGCGGGCGGTGGCGCAGGCCTGAACCTGCTGCCGTGGCCGTCGCTGGACTTCTCCAAGTTCGGCGAGACCGAAGCGCAGCCGCTGTCGCGCATCAAGAAGATCTCCGGCCCGAACCTGCACCGCAACTGGGTCATGATCCCGCACGTGACGCAGTTCGAAGAAGCCGACGTCACCGACCTGGAAGACCTGCGCGTCGAATCGAATGCCGCGTATGCGAAAGCCAAGTCGCCGGTCAAGCTGACCATGCTGGCGTTCGTGATCAAGGCCTCCGTTGCCGCGCTGAAGAAGTTCCCGAACTTTAACGCGTCGCTGGACGAAGCAAACGGCCAGCTGATCCTCAAGAAGTACTACAACATCGGCTTCGCGGCCGACACGCCGAACGGCCTGGTCGTCCCGGTCATCAAGGACGCCGACAAGAAGTCCGTGTCGCAGATCGCCACCGAAATGGGCGAGCTGTCCGCACAGGCGCGCGAAGGCAAGCTGTCGCCTGCCAACATGCAGGGCGCGACCTTCACGATCTCGTCGCTGGGTGGCCTGGGCGGTACCGCGTTCACCCCGATCATCAACGCGCCGGAAGTCGCGATCCTGGGCCTGTCCAAGTCTTCGATGAAGCCGGTGTGGGACGGTAAAGCTTTCCAGCCGCGCCTGATGCTGCCGCTGTCGCTGTCGTTCGATCACCGCGTGATCGACGGTGCCGCCGGCGCCCGCTTCACGACCTACCTGGCCGATGTCCTGGCCGACCTGCGCAAGACGCTGCTGTAAGGAGAGCCCATGAGCACCGTTGAAGTCAAAGTCCCGAATATCGGCGATTTCAAGGAAGTCGAAATCATCGAACTGATGGTCAAGCCCGGCGACACCATCAAGGTTGACCAGTCGCTGGTCACTGTCGAATCGGACAAGGCCAGCATGGAGATCCCGTCGACCCACGCCGGCGTCGTGCAGGAACTGAAGGTCAAGGTCGGCGACAAGGTGAGCGAAGGCTCGCTGCTGCTGACCGTCGACGACGCAGGCGCGGGCGCTGCCGCTGCACCTGCGGCCGCCGCTGCACCGGCTGCAGCCGAGCAGGCACCGGCCAACAAGCCGGCCGATTCATACGCACCGGCCCACCCGACCCCGTCGGCACCGGCCGCACCCATCCCGAACGCGGCCAGCTACAGCGGCCCGGTCGACGTCGAATGCGAGATGATGGTGCTGGGCGCCGGCCCCGGCGGCTACTCGGCCGCCTTCCGCTCGGCCGACCTGGGCATGAACACCGTCCTCGTCGAGAAGTACGCGACGCTGGGCGGCGTGTGCCTGAACGTGGGCTGCATCCCGTCCAAGGCGCTGCTGCACGTGGCGCACATCATGGACGAGACGGCGCACATGGCCGATCTCGGCGTGTCGTTCGCCAAGCCGGACGTCGACATCGACAAGCTGCGCGCGTACAAGGACAAGGTCATCAAGACGATGACGGGCGGCCTGGCCGGCATGGCCAAGGCGCGCAAGGTCAACGTCGTGCAGGGCGTCGGACAATTCCTGAGCCCGAACCACATCGAAGTGACCGGACCCGATGGCGCCAAGAAGGTCGTCGCGTTCCAGAAGGCGATCATCGCGGCCGGTTCGGCCGTCGTGAAGCTGCCGTTCGTGCCGGAAGATCCGCGCATCGTCGACTCCACCGGCGCGCTGGAACTGCGCCAGGTGCCGAAGCGCATGCTCGTCATCGGCGGCGGCATCATCGGCCTCGAAATGGCGACCGTGTACTCGACGCTGGGTGCGCGCATCGACGTCGTCGAGATGATGGATGGCCTGATGCAGGGCGCGGACCGCGAGGCCGTCAAGGTCTGGCAGAAGTTCAACGCGTCGCGCTTCGACAACATCATGTTGAAGACCAAGACCGTCGGCGTGGAAGCGCTGCCGGAAGGGATCAAGGTCACGTTCGAAGCCGCCGAGGCAGGCCAGCCGGCACCGGAAGCGCAGGTCTACGACCTCGTGCTGGTGGCCGTGGGCCGCAGCCCGAACGGCAAGAAGATCGGCGCGGAAGCAGCGGGCGTGTCGGTCACCGACCGCGGCTTCATCCCGGTCGACGGCCAGATGCGCACGAATGTCCCGCACATCTTCGCCATCGGCGACCTGGTGGGCCAGCCGATGCTGGCGCACAAGGCCGTGCATGAAGCCCACGTCGCCGCGGAAGCCGCGCATGGCGAGAAGGCCTATTTCGATGCGAAGGTGATCCCGTCGGTCGCGTACACCGATCCGGAAGTGGCATGGGTCGGCCTGACCGAAGACGAAGCGAAAGCCAAGGGCATCAAGGTCGAGAAGGGCCACTTCCCGTGGGCCGCATCGGGCCGCGCCGTCGCCAACGGCCGCTCGGAAGGCTTCACGAAGCTGCTGTTCGACGCCGAGACCCACCGCATCATCGGCGGCACGATCGTCGGCACGAGCGCCGGCGACATGATCGGCGAAGTCGCGCTGGCCATCGAGATGGGCGCGGACGGCGTGGACATCGGCAAGACGATCCACCCGCACCCGACCCTCGGCGAGTCGATCGGCATGGCGGCGGAAGCCTACGAAGGCGTCTGCACCGACCTGCCGCCGCCGCGCAAGCGCTGATCCAGGCGCCGCACGTCGTAACAAGCCGGGACCATGTGTCCCGGTTTTTTTATTCCTGGAGCCGGCGTTGCAGCATGTCCTTCGCCACCGCAAGCGCGTTGTCCGGCGTCGCCGCGACATCCGGTGCGACGCCCACGCCTTCCCAGTTGGTATGGGTAATGGGACTGATGGTGCGTGCATTGGGTATCGCAGCAAAAAAATGGTCCGCAAGGCGGAAGGGACGTGTGGGGTGGGCACCGCCCCAGGTCCGCTCGCCGATCACGGTGGCGCGTTTCAGTGCCTGCATCGTGTACGCGAAGTCTTCGCCGGCCGACATCGTGCCGGGACCAGCCAGGATCAGGACCGGCTTCTTGCCGCCATAGCGCTTGCCGCCCAGCTGATCGACCGACCAATGCTGCGTGGCGACGCCGGTATCGCGCTCCCAGATGTCGTTGAGCCGCGTACGCCCATCGACGAAATAGCTGACCAGCAAAGCCACCCCGTCTGGCGTGCCGCCGTGGTTGTTGCGCAGGTCGACGATGAGGCCATCGGTGTCGGCGAGCTTGTCCATCGCTGCCGCATATTTTGCGGCCACCAGGAACGGCGGCGGGAAGCCGGAAATTTCCAGATAGCCGATCCTGGGGTTCAGGTGATCGACTTTTTCCACGCCAAGGCTGGACGCGAGGATACGCTGGCGCACCTCAGGGGGCGCGATGCGTTCCCACTCGGCCAGCGACGTGGGGCGCGGTCCGACTTCACGGTCGGGCGGCACCAGACCGGGGTCGAATCCCACGAACAAGTGCTTGTCATGAAGGACGTCGGCAAGGTCGGCCGTGAGCTGTTTTGCCAGTTGTTCGCCATCCGTGATCCCATCGTACTTGCCGTCGCGCTGGCGCTGGCGCAGGACCGTCCCGACTTGCCTGGCCTTGTCGGGAAAGACGTAGTGATCGTTCAGCTTTGCCACGAGCGCATCGATCGCTTGCACGCGCATCGCGCTGTCGACGGCAACCTTGGGCGGCGGCTCGGGCGTGGCGGCGCAGGCGCCGAACGTGGCGAGCAGCAGCAAGCACGGTACGACGATCCACTTCTTTTTCATTTTTGTCCTTTGGCAGTGAGTTGGAGTCGATGACTTCACGGCATGAGCAGTGAAGTGAAATCAGAGTAGCACAAAAATTGCTAGTTCATAGCAATGTATTTTGCTAATTGATTGATATGCATGTGGGGTGCCCGTGGGCCGCTCGTCGGCACGCAAGCGCTGATTGAGGCGTGACGAGGCTGTAGAGGAAACCGGGACCATGTGTCCCGGCTTTTTTATCGATGATTGCGGTACCTTCGATTTCTCAGGTAGCCGGCAGAAGCAGGAAAGAAGGGTTGACGGACAGTGCGACGGATCAGTGGCAGGAACCCATGCACGACGTCATCGTCTGCTGATACGCCTGATCGTATGCAGCCTGAATCTGTGGAACCTTGCCGTTCATGCAGTTGTTAACGTCCTGGCCGTAATAATGGGCAGTGCAGTATGCCAACGCATCCTTTTCCGCCAGCTTTGCCGCGTTATACCCTGCCTGGCCCGCAGCATTCTGGCAAACGGTGTTGCAGTCCGTGGCCTGGGCCGGGATTGCAATTGCCGCGAATGCCGTGACTGCAGCGGCGATATATTTTTTAGAGTGAGTCGACAAAAAATTCATTTAGAAAAGCCTCCAAGAATTTTCGAAATGGCGATGGCGGGTTTGCCATCGGTGAGTAAATCGCCGCAGGACATGCAATATGCATCGGGCCGCGACCCGGCTATGAAAAAAACCTGTTCGGCATTTGCATAGTCGAAAACAAATTGTATTTCGTAAGTTTTTTAAAAACGTCATACAATTTCACAATTGAGAATGAATTTTTAGTATGTTCGCCTTCGGATTTTGTCAAACGACGGAAGGAGAAAGTCCATAAAGGTGACGGCCCAATTTTTACGAATTTTTTGCAAGCGATCCATTAGACTGGCCCTGTTACCAGGTTTTGAAGAGGATATGCAATGCTTGTAACATTCAAATCGAAAGCGGCTGCCGATGTCTTGATGCTCGACCGTCACGCGCAAAAGGCGCTCGCACCGTTCGGCAAGTGCACGGCCATCGGCTATTTTTCTGTCGGCGAGCTGGACAACGTGATCGGCGTACTGGAAGCGACGACGGTGGAAGGCAAGCACCATGCGGCGACACTCGCCTTGGCGCAGGACATCGAATTGCATCACGCCGCCTAGGGCGTGAATCATTTTCCGCAAGTGCAGGAAGCGGTCGATTTCTCGGCGCATTTGTTTCCGCTGCTGGAAATGATGCGGGCAGCGCGGCGCACGGACAGCGTCGTCACCTGGAATAGTTGATGTATCGGTATTGCGTCCTGGCCCGGCGACGTCGCGTACTCCCGACGTCGACCGGGCACGGTGGCCTGCGTCTTACGGCCTTGCCGCGTACAGCCCGAATTCGCCAAGATCCGTAAAGCCGGTGTCGCCGTTATTGGACGTGATATTGAGCCGGTACCAGCGATACGCGCCCGGACTCGCGACCGTATAGCTGTTCTGCTGGAAGCGGTTGGCGAACGCCTGGCCGGCTTGCGTGTCGAGCGTCGTCCAGGTGACGCCGTCGTTCGAGCCCAGGAACTGCCAGTCCTTCGGATCGCGCCCGATCTTGTCGAAGGAGCTGACGACCGTGTAGCGCTGGACGGTCTCCGCGTGGCCGAGGTCGTACTGCAGCCAGCCCATCACGCCCGAGTAGAACCATTCCGTCCCCGAGTTCCGGTCGAAGGCGTTGCCGGCATTGGCCGCGTTGTTCCTGCTGTCGTTGGGCGTGCCGCCGGTGGCCACGTTTACCAGTGGATGTACCGGCGTGGCGCTGTCCTCGGGAGAATTCGCGCTCGTGCCGGCCGCGTTCGTCGCCGTGATGGCGTAGTAGTAGGTCGTGCCGTTGGCCACCGACGTGTCGATGTAGCTGCCACCCGCGACGTTGGCCGCGATGGTCGTGTAGGGGCCGCCGCTGGACGTGGCGCGCAGCACCGCGTAGCCGGTGGCGCCGAACGACTGCTGCCAGCGCAGCGGGACGGCGCCGTCGCCCGGCTCGGCCAGCAGCGTCGCGGGCGCGGCGGGGATGGCGGCCGGCGCGCCACCGTCGCCGCCCGTGATTTGCACGTTGCTGAAGGTGGAGGTATTCAGCGTGCCGTTGGCGACCGAGGCGACCACCAGGCCGGCATAGATCGTGTCGGGCAGCGGGCCGTCGATGCGGCCGACGTCGGTGGCGGCCCAGTTGGTACCGTCGGGCGACACGTAGCCGGTGATCATGTTGCCGATGCGCTCGAGCTTCACCCAGTATGAGGCGGTGGAGCTCGCAATGGGGAGCACCTTGTTTCCGTAGTTATTGCCGCCGTAGACAGCGAGATTCTGCATGTTCTGTTCGGCCTGGATCCGGTTGGTGACGGCCATCCAGGCGCGCGGGGCGCCCTGCGCAAGGCTCGTGCGCATCATGACGCCTGCTTTCGCGGACGGACTGGTGTTCTGGAGCGACTCCACTTTCGCGATGATGGCGCCGTCGCCGGTGAGAGCTCGGTAGGCGAAGTGACAGCTGTCGCTCGTGCCCCAGATCTCGGCACCTCCGCCTTTCACGGTCCATGTGCCGTCGGCGTACGTGGCCGAGCCGGCCGGGGCGGCACCCCCGATGTCCGCATCGGCAAAGCCCGAGGTGATCGAGCTGGTGGCGGCAATGGACAACGCCGGCGGGGGCGTCGCCGTCGACGTGTCGACATCCTTCAGGAACACGAAGCTGCCGCTGTCCACCGGCATCCACTGGCGCCGCTGCGCGATGAACGGTGCCTGCATGCCCTTGCGGTTGACGTAGGCGTTGTAAATCTGGTTGAGCACGATGTTCCCGCCTCCCCAGCCGTTCCACCCGCGGTTCGTGTTGTCGGCGGTGTAGTAGGCGTCGGTGGTGCCGAACGGGAGGAAGGGCGTGGGCTCGAGCTCGTTCACCCGCGCGAAATATTCGCCCGCCGCCAGCAGGCGGTTGTCGAAATCGGCATAGACATCGATGCCTTGCTTCCACAGCGCCTCGGCGAGCATGACCAGCGATTTCAGTTGACCATGAGCGTGCCCCTGGTCGCGCAGGGAGTCGCCGAGCATGCCGATGTCGTTGGAACTGCGCAGGCCGATGTGGGCGAGCGTGCGGGTCTGGGCGACGACCCGGTTCAGCAACGCGGTGTCGTCGTTGAAGATGGCCATCAGTCCGAGCGCGTTCAGGGCCAGCGCGCCCTTGTTGGCGGCGCCGAACATGTTCTCGCCATACGGGTTCGATGCCGGAATCAGGACATTGGCGAAATAGGCTTTCACGGTGGCCGTGTCGGCGTCCGTCCAGTCCGGCCAGGTGCCGCGCAGGATGTCCGCGCCGCCCACGAACATGTAGGCGTAGTCACCCAGGTCGAGCATCGATTCGCGGCCCGCGAACCCGGTCTGGACGGTGGCCCACTGCATCAGGATGTCGTGCGCCTTCTTCGCATAATCCTTGTTGCCGGTGAAATACCACATCCGCGACAGGTTCCAGATCGCGACCATGTCGTTGCGCCATGGCCAGAGATTCACGTCGGGGGCGCGGCTCACGGTCGCGTACGGACCCGCCATGACGTAGGTGAGCCTGGCCCTGCCGTCGTTCGCCAGCTGGTCGTAGGCGGACTTCCACGGCTGCCTGCCTTGATCGACGTAGGACTTGAGCGTCATGAGATCGGAAAGCGTCAGCGGGGTACCGGGATGCGTGAATCCGGCGCAGTGACCGGAGAGTACGACAGAGCTCAGCAAGGTTGTGGCGGCGAGGCGGTGCAATATTGGTAATGTCATGGTGGGTTCCTTTGGCGGCACGGCAATGTCACATTAACTTAATATTTCTGTGAAATTAATTTAACATTAATAGAGTCTATGGCACATTGTTTCTGTGCGTCAATAGTGCAATTGCCCAGACGGCTTTATGAAAATGCAGTGCGATGTCGATGCCCCGGATCGTCGTTCATGCCTCTGGATTCGTGGTTCATCCCGACATGCTGTCCGCCGCGGCCCGACTGCTCTAGACTGTCATCGTTGCATTTAATTAACGACCGGGAGGCAGGATGTTGCGCAGACTCGTGCAGTGGCATCGGGAGTGGGAGGAAGAGTTGCATGGTGTGCTCGTCAACCCGGCCCATGCGGCCGTGGCACAGTCGGGGATCCGGCGCCAGGTGGCCGCCAAGCTGGCCGCGCTGACGCCGATCGAGCGCCGCCAGCTGTGCGAATTCAGCGAAGCCCACCGCGGCCCGCGCGGCTACTGGTTGCTGGCGAAGCTGCTGATGCTGTTCAGCCTGGCCGGAGTCGCGTGGCATGTCCTCGCGCCCGACCTGGGCTGGGCCGCCTCGATCGTCATTGCCAACGTCGTCGGGGTCACGCTGCTGGTCGCCACGCTCGATGCCTGGTTCAACTACCGGAAGATCGTCCGGGACTGGCGCAAATTCCTGCGCCAGATGGTCTGGTTCTGGGGCGTCATGGTGGTCGTCGATGCCGCGTTCAAGGTGTTGGTGAATGGCGTGCCGGCGCGCGTCGTGTTGACCGCGTTGCCGAGCCACCTGGGACGGGTGCTGGCCGTCGCGCTGCTGATCTGGGTGCCGCAGCTGGCCGTCAGCCTGCTGCGCTACCGCCAGTACCAGATGCTCGCCGAGCAGCTGCAGCGCGAGGCTGAAAACGATCGCCTGGCGCGCGAACTGGCCGAATCGCAGCTGCGCCTGCTGCGCGCCCAGATCGAGCCGCACTTCCTGTTCAACACGTTGGGCGCCGTGCAGCAGCTGGCCCGGCACGGCGACCCGCGCGCGGCCGAGCTGACCGGCGACCTGATCGACTTCCTGCGCTCCAGCATGCGCGACATCCGCAGCGAACAGGTCGGCCTGGCCGCCGAATTCGGCCTGGTCGAGTCGTATCTGAAGGTGATGCAAGTACGGCTTGGCGCTCGCCTGCGTTTCGAGTTGTGCCTGCCGCGCGCGCTCGAGCAGGTGCGGATACCCAGCATGATCGTCCTCACACTGGTCGAGAACGCGATCAAGCATGGCATCGAGCCGGCGCTGCGCGGCGGCGGGATCGCCGTCTCGGCCGAGGTGCTCGGCGGCGTGGTGCGCATCCGCGTCCAGGATGGCGGCGTGGGCATGAGCAGCCTGTCCGCCGCCGGGGAGGGCGGCACCGGCCTGGACAACCTGCGCCATCGCCTGCGCCTGACTTACGGCGCCGGCGCCGGCCTGGCGCTGCGCGATGGCGATCCGGGCCTGATCGCCGACGTCACGATTCCCTATCCTCAGCCATGAGCGCAGCCATGACTACACGTCCCACGATACTCGTCGCCGAAGACGAGCCCCTGATGCGCGAACGCCTGCTGGAACTGCTGGCGCAATCGTGGCCCGAGGCGCACGTGGTACTGGTGGCCGAAAACGGCAACGACGCCTGGGACGGCTTCCTGGAGCACGAGCCGGACGCCGCCTTTCTCGACATCCGCATGCCCGGCCTGTCCGGTCTCGATGTCGCCGAGCGCATCGGCACCCTGGCGCACGTGGTATTCGTCACCGCCTACGACCAGTACGCCGTCGATGCGTTCGACGCCGGCGCGGTCGACTATCTGCTCAAGCCGGTGCAGCCCGACCGGCTTGACAAGGCGGTCGCGCGCCTGCGCGACAAACTGGGACAGCGTCCCGCCGCCGCGGGGGCGGACATGGGCGACCTGCTGCGCCATCTGAAGGCCGCGCTGCCCGGCGTGCGCCAGGAGCGTATCCGCTGGATCAAGGCCAGCGTCGGCCGCCAGGTGCGCCTGATCGACGTCGACGAGGTGCTGTTCTTCCAGTCCGACACCCGCTACACGCGCATCGTCCTGCGCGACTACGAAGCCCTGGTGCGCACGCCGCTGAAGGATCTCATCAGCGACCTCGATCCGGACCGCTTCTGGCAGATCCACCGCGCCACGGTGGTGAACGTGAGCGCGGTCGCCTCCGCGGAACGCCTCGACGCCGAACGCATGCAGGTGCTGATCAAGGGCTGCAGCGAGAAACTGCCGGTGAGCCGGACGTTCGTGCATCTGTTCAGGGAATGAGGTCTCAATCTAGCGGCCGCGCCGTCCGGCGTCATCCCACAGCCTCTCCATCGACAAATACGTGTACGACGCCGTCCACCCGATGAGCAGCATACCGTTCAGCGCCTGTATCCCCGCCAGCAGGCGCAGGTCACCGTGCGGCAGGACGTCGCCGTAACCCAGTGTCGTGTAGGTCTCGGCGGAGAAGTACAGGCAGCGCGTGAACGGCAGCGGGCCGGGGTCGCCCATGTGGCCGATGCCGAAGCGGGTCGCAAGCAGGTAGTAGGCGAGGCCGTACAGCAGGATTTCGATGAAGTGCGCGCCGAACGCGCCGACGATCACGAACACGAGCCGCATGCGGGGCGGGATGCGCAATGCGGGCAGCGCGGCCGTCATCAGGCGCAGCACCTCGTAGTGGATCACGGTCGTGGCGATCAGCAGGAACGCGCAGGCGGCGATGGCGATGCCCATGCTCGGACTTTCCGGGACGATGTTCGATGCAGGGGAGCATAGCAAAGCCCGGCGGTGCGCGCTCGCGGCGCGCTTTCGCGCTACGCGATGAAAAAACCGGGACTGCGCGTCCCGGCCTTTTTTACGCCCAGCCCCTGCCGCGTCTCAAGGCTTCGCGGCAAACAGCCCGAGCTCCGAGAGCGCCGTCGAGGCGGTATCGCCATTATTGGCCGTGATGTTGATGCGGTACCAGCGATACGCGCCTCCGCCCGCGACCGCGTAGCTTTTCGGCTGGAGACGGTTGGCGAACACCTGGTTGCTTTGCGCGTCGAGCGTCGTCCACGTGGTGCCGTCGTTGGAGCCCTGGAACTGCCAGTCCTTCGGATCGCGCGGGGCCACGTCGCTGGCGCTGATGACCGTGTAGCGCAGGACGGTCTCCGTGTGGCCCAGGTCGTATTTCAGCCACCCGGTCGGGGCCCCGTAGAGCCATTTCGTCGCCGAGTTCCTGTCGAAGGCCAGTCCGGCGTTGGCCGCGTTGCTGGCGCCGTCGGTGGCACTGCCGCCGGTGGCCACGTTCGTCAGCGGATGCACCGGCGTGACGCTGTCCTCGGGAGAATTCGCGCTCGTGCCGGCGGTGTTGGCCGCGGTGACGGTGTAGTAGTAGGTCATGCCGTTGCTCACCGAATTATCCGTGTAGCTGCCGTCCGTGACGCCCGATGCGATGGTCGTGTAGGGACCACCGCTGAACGTGGCGCGTTTGACCGTGTAGCTGGTGGCACCGAAGGACTGCTGCCAGCGCAGCGGAACGGCCCCGTCGCCCGGCTCGGCCAGCAGCGTGGCGGGCGCGGCCGGGATGACGCCCGGCGCGCCACCGTTGCCGCCCGTGACCTGGACGTTGCTGAAGGTGGAGGTGTTCAGCGTGCCGTTGGCATGCGAGACGACCGCCAGGCCGGCATAGATCGTGGCGGGCAGCGTGCCGTCGATACGGCCGACGTCGGTCGCGGCCCAGTTGGTCCCGTCGGGAGACACGTAGCCAGTGATCATGTTACCGATGCGCTCGAGCTTCACCCAGTAAGAGGGCACGGTGTTCGCGATGGGCAGGGCCTTGTTGCCATAGTTCGTGCCGCCGTAGACAGCAAGGTTCGGCATGTTCTGTTCGACCTTGACCTGGTTCGTCACGAGCATCGTGGCGCGCGCCGCTCCCTGGGCCAGGCCGGTGCGCATCATCACGCCCGCCTTGGCGTACGGGCTGGTGTTCTGGATCGTCTCGACTTTCGCGATGATCGCGCCGTCGCCGGTGAGGGCCTTGTAGGCGAAGTGACCGCCATCGGCCGTGCCCCAGCTGTCGGCGCCTGCGCCCTTCACGGTCCATGTGCCGTTGGCGTACGACGACGTGCCGGCCGGGGTGCTGTTTCCGATATCGATATCATTCAAGCCCGAAGTGATCGAGACGGTCGCGGGAATGGCGAGCGCCGGGGCGGGCGCGGCCGTCGAGGTGTCGACCTCCTTCATGAACATGAAGCTGGTGCTGTCCACCGGCATCCAGAGGCGCCGCTGCGCGATGTAGGGGGCCGGCCTGCCCTTGCGGACAGCGTAGGCGCCATGGATCACATTGAGCGCGATGTTCCCGCCGCCCCATCCGCGGTTGGTGTTGTCGGCGATGTAGTAGGCGTCGGTGGTGCCGAACGGGAGGAACGGCGTCGGCGCGAGTTCGTTCACCCGTGCAAAATATTCGCCTGCCGCCAGCAGGCGCTCGTCGAGATCGGCATAGACGTCGATGCCCTGTTTCCACAGCGCTTCGGCGAGCATGGACAGCGACAACAGCTGGCCATGGGCGTGGCCCTGGTCGCGCAGGGAATCGCCGAGCATGCCGATGTCGTTGGAACTGCGCAGGCCGATGTGGGCGAGGGTGCGCGTCTGGGCAACGACCTGGTCCAGCAACGCGGTGTCGTCATTGAAGATGGCCATCAATCCGAGCGCATTCAGCGCCAGCGCGCCCTTGTTGGCGGCGCCGAACATGTTTTCGCCGTAAGGGTTCGATGCCGGAATCAGGACATTGGCGAAATATGCCTTGACCGTGGCCGTGTCGCTGGCAGTCCAACCCGACCAGGTGCCGCGCAGGATGTCCGCGCCGCCCACGAACCGGTAAGCGTAGTCGCCCAGGTCGAGCATCGACTCGCTGCCCGAGAACGCCGTCTGGTTGGTCGCCCACGCGATCAGGATATCGTGCGCTTTCTTTGCGTAGGCGTCGTTGCCGGTGAAATACCACATCCGCGACAGATTCCAGACGGCGATCATGTCGTTACGCCATGGCCAGAGATTCATGTCGGGGCTGCGGCTCACGGTCGCGAATGGACCCGCCATGACGTAGGTGGACTGCGATTTGCCATCGGCCTTCAATTGGTCATAGCCGGACTTCCATGGCTGCCTGCCCTGGTCGACGTAGGACTTGAGCGTCGCGAGATCGGACACGGTGAGCGGCGTGCCCGGATGCGTGAATCCGGTGGCCTGTGCCGTGCCGTGACCCGGCAGCGTGGCGGTGCTTGCCAGGAACAGTGTCGCGAGGATGTGTCGGATGCGCATAGAACGATTTTTCATCGGTACCCCTCCAAGAGTGAACATCAATGACCAGCGACACCTCAGCCTCACGACATCGGGCGCCGGGACTGTCACGTTCAAGGGCGTACCGGGCGTCCCCGTCGCCTTGCCCGTGATCTCGCAAGATGCGAGATATGGCTTGTTATAGTTACTGTGTATATCAAGATATATAGGTTAACGATAACATAAGCAGGCTTGAAATTCGTCCTGTTGAACGCGCGCGGTACGACACCGTCAAGCTTTTCACTGTTTAATATCGGTTTGGCCCGCAGGCGGGCAGACACTCGAACAAAGGAACACGCATGAGCATCGCATTCATCGGCCTGGGCAGCATGGGCCACCACATGGCTGCCAACCTGTTGAAGTCCGGCCAGCCCGTCCACGTCTGGAACCGCAGCCCGGAGCCCGTGCAGGCGCTGGCGGCGCTCGGCGCGAAGCCGGCCGCGACGCTCGCCGAGTGCGGCATCGCCGACGTCGTCTTCACCATGCTCGCGGACGACGACGCGACGCGCGCCGTGCTGCTGGACGGCGGCGTGCTGGCCGCGATGGCGCCCGGCAGCATCCACGTCAACATGGCCACCGTCTCCGTCGCGTTCGCGCGCGAGATGGCGGCGCTGCACGTCGAGCGCGGCGTGGGCTATGTCGCCGCGCCCGTGCTGGGCCGCGTGGACGTCGCGGCAGCGGGCAAGCTGAACATCCTCGCCGGCGGCAGCAACGAATTGATCGCGCGCGTGCAGCCCCTGTTCGACCTGATGGGACAAAAGACGTGGCGCTTCGGCAGCGAGCCGGAACAGGCGAATGCGATCAAGCTCGCGTGCAACCTGATGCTCGCCTGCGCGATCGAAGCGACGGGCGAGGGCGCCGCGCTGGCGCGTACCCACGGCGTGCCGGCCGCGAATTTCATCGACCTCGTCACAAGCACGCTGTTCGCCGGCTCGCCCGTCTACAAAGGCTATGGCGGGATGATCGCCGAGGAGCGCTATTCTCCGGCCGGCTTCAAACTGTCGCTGGGCCTGAAGGACGTGCGCCTCGCGGTGGAGGCGGGGCAGGGCAAGGGCTTGCCGCTGGCATTCGGCGAGACGTTGAAGTCGACCTTGCAGGATGCCGTCGCGCAGGGCGATGCCGATCTCGATCTGGCGGCGCTGGGCAAGCACGCGGCGCGGCGCGGCGGATTGAACTGATCACGGAACGACAAACGGCAGCACCAGCACCAGGATGACGATGACGGGCAGGACCAGTGCCCGGCGCGTGCGCCGCTCCGGGTAAGCCCGCGCCAGCAGCCACGACCACACGATGCCCAGCCCGGCGACGATGAACGAGCCGAGGTACACGACCATGCCGAGGCCCACCATGCCGATCGGATCGATGATCGGGACGCGGGGCGGCTGGCCGGGCACGGTCGTGATCAGGAAGGCGGCGACCCAGGCGATGTACAGGGCCAGCGGCAGGATGCCTCCACCCATCAGGAAGTTCGCGGAAACCGATTGGCGGCGTGGCGTCATGGCTGGCCGGTCGTGTTGCGTCGTATTGACGTTAAGTAATAAATAAACAACAAAGATTACTTTTTGTAATGACAAAATTCTTTTTGGAATGATATATTGATCTAAGTTAAACAAATTAAGGAAACCTGCGATGAACGCGCGCTACCGACTCGCCCTTGCCCTGCTTGCCAGCTTCGCCCTCGATGCCAACGCCAGCGTCATTACCGTACAGGTGGCGACCACATCGCCCGCGTCACAGGCAAACGCGGCTGCATACAAGCTGGCCGTGGATGCCGCCATCGCCGATCCTGCCGCGTACAAGGGCAGCAAGTCCGTCGCAGTGTACGACAACCTGGCGGTCAAGGATTACTTCGGCGGGATCAGCAATTACGCCTTCGAGTCCACGATCGATTTCGGCGTCACCGCGGCGCAGGCCGGCACGTGGAACTTCCGCACCGGCGTCGATTTCGGCTTCGGCGGCGCCCTGTTCGTCGACGGCGTTGCCCTCGGCTACAACACGCACGACATGTGGTGGGCCAACAGCTACGGCGCGGCGAACGGCAGCCTGCAGGGCGCGCTCGATCTTGCGGCCGGCAACCACGTCCTGAAGATCTACGGCATCGAAGGCTGCTGCGACGGCGCCATGCAGGCCCAGTTCAAGGCCGCGAATGCCGCCGCCTACGCCACGTTCGCCAGCACCGACCAGCTGAACGCCGTGCCGGAACCGGTCAGTATCGCGACGTTCGGCCTGGGTGCCGGCGCGCTGGCCCTCATCCGCCGCCGCCGCAAGTCCGCGTAACCGCAGCGCAGCATGCGATCACGTTGTTAATAAGAATATCCGGGCGTAACATCGGCGCTTTCCTACCGACCTGTCCGGCCAGGGCAGCGACAACTGGTACGGCGACTTCTTCGACAACATGATGCGATTCCCGGCGGAGCAGGCGCTGTACGGCGCCTATTACGCGCGCATCACGCTGGAAGCGGGCTTCACGTCCGTGCGCGAACGCGGGCAAGGTGCCGGGGCCGCGCATGCTCGTGTCGAACCATGCGGTCGGCTCCATCGGCGGCCATGCGGACCAGGACCCGGTCCCGCCGCATAAACTGCCGCTGGCCGAGCCGCTGCAGGGCGTGTGCAACGGGCCGGAAGAGTGCCGCGCCGCGGTGCGCTACCAGATCAAGTACGGCGCCAACGTCATCAAGTTCATGCCGTCGGGCGGCGTGCTGTCGCTGTCGGATCCCGTCGATGCGCCGGAGCTGTCGCAGGAGGAAATGAATGCCGTGATCGGCGAGTCGCACGCGTGGGGCCGCGCCGCCGCGGCGCACCTGCGCCAGACGTTCCGCCACGCCGTGCAGATCGGCGTGCCGATCGCGCACGGCACGAATGCGCGCGAGTTCCGCTACATGGTCGAGAACGGCCTGACGCCCGCGCAGTCGCTGCTGGCCGGCACCGCCAACGCGGCGCGCCTGCTGGGCACGTTCGAGCGCGTCGGCACGCTGATCAGCGGTGGGCCGGCCGCAGTCCCACGTCTGGCTGGCCTTCCACCGCAGGCTCGGACACCTCGCGTTCCAGCACGGCGCGGTACAACATGCCGGCCAATGCACCGCCCAGCAGCGGCGCGAGCCAGAACAGCCACAACTGCGCGAGCGCCCAGGTGCCGGCGAACAGCGCGGGCCCCGTGCTGCGGGCCGGATTGACGGACGTGTTGGTCACGGGGATGCTGATCAGGTGGATCAGCGTCAGCGCCAACCCGATCGCGAGGCCGGCAAACCCGACCGGCGCCCGCGTGTGCGTCGCGCCGAGGATGATCAGTACGAACATGAACGTCATGACCACTTCGGTGACCAGCGCCGACCCCAGCGAGTAGTTGCCGGGCGAGTGCGCGCCATAGCCGTTGGCGGCGAAGCCGGCCGCCGCATCGAAGCCCGGCTTGCCGCTCGCGATGGCGTACAGGACGGCCGCCGCCGCGATGGCCCCGGCCACCTGCACGAGGATGTACGGGCCGATCTGGCGGGCGGGAAAGCGGCCGCCCGCCCAGAGACCGACGGTCACGGCCGGATTGAAGTGGCCGCCGGAGACCGGACCGAGCGCGTAGGCGCCCGTCAGCACGGTGAGCCCGAAGGCCAGTGCGACGCCGGTGAAGCCGATGCCGACGTCGGGGAATGTCGCGGCCAGCACGGCGCTGCCGCAGCCGCCCAGCACGAGCCAGAACGTGCCGATGAATTCGGCGAGACATTTACGATACATGGCAACCTCCCGAGATGAGGGCGCCACGTCACCGCGCCCGCGGGCGTGACGCTTTCACCATTCTAGGTGCCGCGCGGCGGGCCGCCAGCAAAATCGTGCAGCAGCCCGCCTATGCGCCGTGTGCGGCCGGCGTTCAGGTGCGGACCGGACGTCCTTCCATCGCCGGCTCGGTCTCGTCGCGTTCGAGCAGGATGCGGTACACGGCGCCGCCCAGCACGCCGCCCACCAGCGGCGCGAGCCAGAACAGCCACAGTTGCGCGACCGCCCAGCCGCCGACGAACAGCGCCTGGCCCGTGCTGCGGGCCGGGTTGACGGACGTGTTGGTGACGGGGATGCTGATCAGGTGGATCAGCGTCAGCGCGAGCCCGATCGCGAGACCGGCAAAGCCCACCGGTGCGCGGGTATGCGTCGCGCCGAGGATGATCAGCACGAACATGAACGTCATCACGAATTCGGTGACGAGGGCCGCGCCGAGCGAGTAGCCGCCCGGCGAGTGTTCGCCGTAGCCGTTCGAGGCAAAGCCGCCCGCGAGGTCGAAGCCCGGCTTGCCGCTCGCGATCGCATACAGGACGCCTGCCGCGGCGATCGCCCCGCATACCTGCACGACGACGTACGGCACGATATTGCGAGCGGGGAAGCGGCCGCCCGCCCACAGGCCGACCGTGACGGCCGGATTGAAATGGCCGCCCGATACGGGGCCGAACGCATAGGCGCCGGTCAGCACGGTCAGGCCGAACGCGAGCGAGACGCCCGCGAGGCCGATGCCGACGTCGGCGAATTTGGCGGCCAGCACGGCGCTGCCGCAGCCGCCCAGCACGAGCCAGAACGTGCCGAGGAACTCGGCGAAGCATTTACGAAACATGGTGTGATCTCCCGGAGAGTGAGGTGTGCGACTTGTCGCAAAAGAAATTGTACAACAACAACGTTGTCATAAGATGATGGTTGACATCGTTACATTTCGCGGCTTTTTCGACAGCGCCATTTGCTAAGCTCGACGGGTTCAATCCCGAAGGAGAATCATGGAATTCAAGCAGGCATGGCCAATCGGACTGGCATTCGTGGTGACGGCCGCCGCGGTGGCGACCGCCGCCGCAACCGAAGCCCCCATCCAGAGCGTCACCCTGTATCCCGGCAGCGCCACGGTGGAGCGCGTCGCGCAGGTGACGGCCGGCGCGACGCAGGTCGAGATCACGGGCCTGCCCGCCAACTTCGACAAGGACACCGTCCGGCTGCAGGCCGATGCCGGTATCCAGGTCGGGCAGGTCGTCACGCGCGACCAGGCGCGGGCCGACAGCCCGAGCGCGCGCGAGGCCGATCTCGAGGCGAAGGTGCAGGCGCTGCAGGACCAGGTCGCCGCGATCGATGCGGACATCAAGTCGGCCCAGATCGTGCAAGGCTATCTCGAGAAGCTGGGCACGGGCGGCGACAAGCCCGCGCCGGTCGATGCGAAGAACCTGGCCGGCACGCTCGACGCGATCCGCAAGGGCGCCTTCGATGCGCTCGAGCGCGTGCGCAACGACGAGACGAAGAAGCGCGCGTTGACGAAGCAGCTCGACGCCGCGCAGCGCGAGCTCGCGCAGGCGCGCGCCGGCGCGCGTGCCGGCCGGACGATCACGGTGCAGGTGGCGGCCCGGCAGGGCGGCAAGCTGGTGCTGACTTACCAGGTCGAGCGCGCGGGCTGGAAGCCGGCGTACCGCGCCGCGCTGGATTCCAGCGCATCCACCATCGACCTCGAACGGATGGCGACCATTTCGCAAAAGACGGGCGAGGACTGGACCAATGTGAAGCTGCGCCTGTCGACCGGGCAGCCGAGCCTCGTCGTGGTCGCGCCCGATCCGATGCCGTGGCTGCTGGATTACCAGCCGCCCACCGGGAATATCGTCGCCCCCACCACTGCCATGTTCCGCGCCATGCCCGCACCGGCGCCCGCGGCGCCACCGCCACCGCCCGCCGCCGACGCGGACGATTACATCGCCCCCATCCTGGAATCGCAGGGGAATTTCACGACCGAATTCGAGGTGCCGGCCCGCGTCACGCTGGCGTCGGACGGCCGCGAGATCGCCGTCAGCCTGGCGCGCCAGACCTTGAAGGCGGAGCAGCGCGTTGTCGTCGCGCCGAGGAGCGGCAATGATGCGGCGGTCCTGACGGCGCAGGCGGCGCGTCCCGACGGCGTCTGGCTGCCCGGCCAGGTACAGCTGCAGCGCGACGGCACCTATGTCGGCGCGCTGCGCTGGGACCCGCAGGCGGGCGAGCGCTTCCGCCTGGCGTTCGGACGCGACCCGCTCGTGCGCGTGAAGGTCGAGGAGCGCGACCGCAAGTCGGGCCAGGCGGGCTTCTTCAACGGCGCCAACCAGCGCCGCATCGCGCAGACGTATGTCGTGACGAGCACCCATCGCCAGCCGATCGACGTGCTCGTGCTCGAACCCACGCCCGTCAGCGAATCGGACAAGGTGACCGTCAAGACGGCCCTGCGTCCGGAGCCGGACGTCCGCGACTGGGAGCAGCGGCGTGGACTGGTCGGCTGGATGCGCACGCTGAAGCCCAACGAGACGGCCCGTTTCGACGTCGACTACGTCATCGATTATCCGAAAGAGGGCTACGTGCAGGGCTTGCCCTGATCACGGCTGCGGATCCCACCCCGCGCCGCCGCCGTAGGCCGCAAAGACCCTGGCGCGCGTCGCGAAACGGTTCGCCACGTCGGCATCGGACAGCACGTAGCCGCCCACGCGCGTGCGCAGGTCGAGCGGCGTGCCGGCCAGCGTCGTGCTGCCGTACTCGCGCCAGCCCGCGTCCGCGCTCGCCACGGCCGGATTCGGCGCCGGCTGGTTATTGACACCCTGGCCCGCCCAGCCGGCCGGCGCCACGTGGACATCCATCCGGCAGTTCACGAAGGCGACGTTGTCCCACGTGCCCGTCGACCCCGGGCTGCGCGCCAGATACGTCGCGCCGGCCGGCACGTCGCCGTGGTTCGGACCGGGGCCGGGGCCGTGCGTCAGCGCGCTGTTCAGGAAGACGTAGCCGATGTCCGTCGCCACCGGCACGCGCGCCTGCAGCACGTAGCCGCCGCTCGATGCGTTGGCGCTGTCGCCCACGCTGCGGATCTCGCTGTTCTCGAACAGGGCCGCGTGGCTGCTGCCCCAGATGAAGTCGACGTTGCCCGCGACGAGCGTGTCGTAGAACCACGCCCAGCCCTTCAGGTTCAGCGTGTCCTGTTCGCTCGTGAAGTTCGCGTGCTTCGCGACGAGGCGCGTGTCGCTGTTGAAGTACAGCGTCTCCGCCTGGCCCGAGATCGAGGCTGAACGGATCGTCGTGTTGTCGATCGTGAGCGTGTCGAGCACGAGCATGTCCGCGTTCTCGACCAGCATCACGGCCCGTCCGCCCGCGGGCGAACCGGCCACCGTCGGCGACTGGCTCGACCCGGTGCCCGGGTTCAGCGTCTCGTTGTTCGTGTAGCGGATCACGGCGCCGTCGCGGCTCTCGCCCTTGATCGTGACGTTGTCCTTGCCGTTCAGGTACAGCAGCTCGTCGTAGGTGCCGTTCTTCACGGCGATCGTCACGGGCGCCGTCTTCGCGAAATTCTGCATCGCGTAGTTCAGCGCGCCCTGCACGGTGCGGAAGTCGGCCGTGCCGTCGTCGTCGACGGTGATCGTGCCCGCGGCCGGCGGAGCCACCTTCGTCGTGAACGACCAGCCACCGAGCCTGCCGATGCCGACGAACGGCAGGCCGCCCAGCGTCGTGTTGGTGAACACCCCGTCGGCGATCGCGACATAGTATTCGGTGCCGTAGGCGAGCTTGCCCGAGTGCGGCGCGATGCGCACCGTGTTGCCGTCGATGCGGATCGGCGCCGTGTTCACGCGCCGCACGAGCGCCTGGCCCGGGTAGCCGAGGGCATCCGTCTCGCCGCTGGTGCGGATCACGTCGACCAGGGCATCGTCGGCCTTGCGGAAGATGCGGATGCTGCCGTTGGCGCCCAGCGTGGGCGGACTGTCGAACGTCAGTTTCAACACCGTGTCGACGTTCACCGCGCCCGCCTGCGCGGCCGGGCTGCTGGCGCCCGCAAGCGCGTACGTCTGCGTGGGCTGGACGAATTGCGCGCCGATGGTCGCCGCGATCGTGCGCGTGAGGCTTGGGTCGGAGCCGCTCGTGAACATGATGCTGGCGGTGCCGGCGGACAGCGGCGTCAGGGTGACGGTGTTGCCGTTCGCGCTCGCGCCGACGACGGCCGGATTGCTGGACGCGACGGTGAAACTGTCGGCGGTGCCGTCCGCCGTGACGGCGGTGACGGCGATCGTGAGCGGCGCATCGCCCGCTTCGGCCGTGTAGGCCGTCGCGGCCGGATCGAGCGTCAGCTGCACGGGTTTCTGGCGCGGGTCGCCCACGCGCACGTCGTCGACCTGGAACGATTTATTGGCCGTGTACAGGCCGATCAGGCCGCGCTGCGCGAACGACGCATCGGTCACGCTGCCGAGGTTCTTCCCGTCCAGGTAGACGGTGAGCGTGGTGCCGATCATTTCGAAGCGGACCGTGTAGAACTGGGCATCCATCGCGATCGGCATCTTGACCTGTTTCGGGCGGCTGAGCGTCCCGTTCAGCATGCGCGCGATCTCGACCTGCGTGCTCGTCGTGCTGTTCTGGACGTTCAGGCCCGCGCCATACCAGTTGGCCGCATCGACGTAGCGCGCGACGAGGTACAGCTGCTTGTTGCCCGTCGTGCCGTTGGCCATCGGGCGGATGCGCGCTTCCACGTAATAGTCGGCTGAAGGGACGCCGGTAAAGGCGTCCGGCTTCACGAGCGCAAGCACGCCGCCCGTCGTCGCGGCCGTGTACTGCAGCACCTTGCTGGCGCTGCCCGCCGCTTCATCCGTCACGCCGAAACTGCCGTTCGGGCCGGCCACGGGCAGCAAATTCCACTTGGCCGCGCTGCCGGACTGGAAATCGTCGCAGAAGTACAGGCCGGTGACGGGGCAGTTCAGCGTGGGGCCCGTGTCGATGGTGGTCTTGCCCGTTCCGGTGATTGCGGTCGCCAGCTTGCCGCCGCCGGCCTGCGCCAGCGCGTTCGCCTTCACGAGGGCGGCCGGGCGCGGCGTGTAGGCGTAAGGCGGGGTCCACGTCGTCGCGCCGGATACGGCGCATGCCCCCAGCGCCGCGCCGTTCAGCAGCGAGCCGGTGTCCTTGAAGGTGCCGGCCGTGGCGTCGCCCGGATTCCTGACCACGCTGTCGCAGCCGCTCGCGCCCGCGATCTCGAACACGTTCGCGTTCGATAGGATCTTCGCATTCGCGCCGGGGCCCACGCTGTAGCTGTTCTTGTATACGTCGGCCGTCTTGCTGCCCGTGTAGTAGTTGTTGAAGAGGTGGACCTGGCCGAAGCGCACGCGCGGCGCGCGCGACTGGATCGCGCGGAACACGTTGTTGCTGAAGGTGACGCGCAGCTTGCCCTCGTCCGCCGTGGCCGAAGCGCTCGAGCCGATCAGGTTGTTCTTGTCGTGTTCACCGAACACGTTGTACGACACCGTCACGTAGTCGGACGCGTTGGTGATGTCGACGGCGCCGTCGTGGCACTGCTTCACGTGGCCGTTCTCGATGGGCAGGAAGTTGTCCGTGACCGGCGCGTCGGTGAACGAGTTGTGGTCGATCCACACGTGGTCCGAGCCCGAGATGCCGATGGCGTCATAGGCCGCGTTCCAGTTGCCGGTCGAGCCGTCGGTCGGGTCCCACACGGGGGCGACGTCGCACGGGTTCTGGATCTTGAGGTTGCGGATGATGATCTGGCTGACGTTCGACAGGATGATGTGGCCGTTGACCAGGCCGGAATTGGCGCCGTCGCCGATCAGGGTCGTGTTGTTCTTGAGGCGGATCGCGCCGCGCGCGGACTGGTCGGCGGTACTCGTGTACGGCCGGCCTTCCGTCATGTCGACGAGGCCGGACAGCTTGATGATCTTGGGCGTCGTGCCGCCGTTGGCGATGGCCGCGAGCAGCTGCGCGCGGTTCGTCACGGTGTAGATCTGGTCGGTGGCGGCATTGGCGCCGGCGACGGTGCCGCCGCCCTGGCTCGCCCAGCCGTCGAGCGGCGCGGTGGCGCGGGCCGGATCCGTGGCGGCGGTGGCGCCATTGACGGTAAGGCAGAGCGCGGCGAGCGCGAGCGCCGCCCCGATACGTGCGTATCTCATGGATGTCTCCTTGGCAGAGGGCGGCTCAGGCGCGGCGGCGGCTGAATGCGAGACCGGCGGCGCCGGCCAGCAGCAGGGCGGGAACCGCGGGTTCGGGGACGTCCGCGGCGCCGATCCGCGCCGTGATCGAACCGTAGTCGCCATGCCACGCGAGCCCGCCCAGGTCGACGGCGATGGTGTGCCCGTCGAGGATGCTTAAACCGGGCACGCCGTCGACCGCGCTGCCGTCCAGCAGCGTGAAGCGCGTGATGGCGGCGGGGAGCGTCGCGCCGAAGTCGAAGGTCAGCTTGTAGTCGCCGGTGGGGACGGGCATGTTCTCGTAGATCGTGAGCATGCCGTCCTTGGCGAAATCGAAGCCGAACAGGAAGTCGGCCGTGAGGAATTCGACGCCGCCGTCGGTCGGGTCGAGCGTGCTGGTGTTGCTGCCGGGTTCCTGGGCGAACAGGTGGTCGAGTCCGAGGACGTCGGCCGCGCTGCCGTTGTAGGTGGCGGTAATGTGGGCGTCTTGCAGGGAAAGCGGTGCTGCCTGTGCCTGGCCGCTGGCAAGGGCTGCCAGGACCAGGGTCTCCAAGATTGTAGTCGTTTTCATTGTTATTCCCGATGAGCCATGGCGGTGCCTGGCCGGATGCCGGGCCGCCAGGTCGGGAAATGTTAGCACGAGGTTATCTAAATTGGTCGGACCAGTTGAAATATTTTTAGACCAGAATTGAAAGTGGCTTGACCAATTAAAAAGCCGGAAAAAACAAAACCCCGGCCCGCAGGATGCGGAACCGGGGTTTTTCAGAGGACTACCGGGTGCAGGACGCTATCAGGCGCCGACGCTTTCCAGTGCCTTGTTGAAGGTCGCGCTCGGACGCATCACGGCCTTGACCTTGGCATTGTCCGGCTTGTAGTAGCCGCCGATGTCGACCGGCTTGCCCTGGATCTCGATCAGTTCGGACACGATCTTCTGCTCGTTCTCGGCCAGTTGCTTGGCCAGCGGCGCGAAGTACGCGGCCAGTTCGGCGTCTTCCGTCTGCTGTGCCAGTTCCTGGGCCCAGAACATCGACAGGTAGAACTGGCTGCCGCGGTTGTCGAGTTCACCGGTCTTCGGCGACGGCGACTTGCGGTTGTCCAGCAGCTTGCCGGTGGCGGCGTCCAGGGTCTTGGCCAGCAGCTTGGCTTTCGCGTTGCCGGTCTTGAGGCCCAGGTCTTCGAAGCTCACGGCCAGCGCGAGGAATTCGCCCAGCGAGTCCCAGCGCAGGTGGTTTTCTTCGGTCAGCTGCTGCACGTGCTTCGGTGCCGAACCGCCGGCGCCCGTTTCGTACATGCCGCCGCCGGCCATCAGCGGGACGATCGACAGCATCTTGGCGCTGGTGCCCAGTTCCAGGATCGGGAACAGGTCGGTCAGGTAGTCGCGCAGGATGTTGCCGGTCACCGAGATGGTGTCCAGGCCGCGGAACGCGCGCTCCAGCGTGAAGCGCATCGCGCGCACCTGCGACATGATCTGGATGTCCAGGCCTTCCGTGTCGTGATCCTTCAGGTACGTCTTGACCTTCTTGATCAGTTCATTCTCGTGCGGACGGTACGGGTCCAGCCAGAACACGGCCGGCATGCCGGAGTTGCGGGCGCGGGTGACGGCCAGCTTGACCCAGTCGCGGATCGGTGCGTCCTTCACCTGGCACATGCGCCAGATGTCGCCCTTCTCGACGTTCTGCGACAGCAGCACTTCGCCCGTTGCCAGGTCGGTGATGTTGGCGACGCCGTCTTCCTGCACTTCGAAGGTCTTGTCGTGCGAGCCGTATTCCTCGGCCTGCTGGGCCATCAGGCCGACGTTCGGGACGGTGCCCATCGTGCGCGGGTCGAAGGCGCCATGCCATTTGCAGAAGTTGATGATCTCCTGGTAGATGCGGGCGAACGTCGATTCCGGGATCACGGCCTTGACTTCCTTCAGGCGGCCGTCGGCGCCGTACATCTTGCCGCCGGCGCGGATCATCGCCGGCATCGATGCATCGACGATCACGTCGTTCGGCGAGTGGAAGTTGGTGATGCCCTTGGCCGAGTCGACCATCGCCAGCGCCGGGCGGTGTTCCTGGCAGGCGTGGATGTCGCGGATGATTTCTTCGCGCTGCGAATCCGGCAGCTTGGCGATCTTGTTGTACAGGTCGGCCATGCCGTTGTTGACGTTCACGCCCAGGCTGTTCAGCAGTTCGCCGTGCTTCTCGAAGGCTTCCTTGTAGAAGGTGCGGACCGCGTGGCCGAACACGATCGGGTGCGACACCTTCATCATGGTCGCCTTCACGTGCAGCGAGAACATCACGCCGGTCTTGTGCGCGTCTTCGATCTGCTGTTCGTAGAACTCGAGCAGGGCCTTGCGGCTCATGAACATCGAGTCGATGATCTCGCCGTCCAGCAGGGAGACCTTCGGCTTCAGCACGATGGTCTCGCCGCTCCTGGTGATCAGTTCCATCTTGACGTCGCGCGCGCGGTCGAGCGTCATCGACTTTTCGCCGTGGTAGAAGTCACCGTGGGTCATGTGCGACACGTGCGTGCGCGATGCCTGCGACCATTCGCCCATCGAGTGGGGGTTCTTGCGGGCGTATTCCTTGACGGCCTTCGGCGCGCGGCGGTCCGAGTTACCTTCGCGCAGGACCGGGTTCACGGACGAGCCGATGCACTTGCCGTAGCGGGCCTTGATCTCTTTTTCTTCGTCCGTCTTCGGATCGGCCGGGTAGTCCGGGAGGTTGTAGCCCTTGCCCTGGAGTTCCTTGATGGCTGCCTGCAGCTGGCCCACCGATGCCGAGATGTTCGGCAGCTTGATGATGTTGGCGTCCGGCTGCAGCGTCTTCTTGCCGAGTTCCGACAGCGTGTCCGGCACGCGCTGGTCCGGCGACAGGCGGTCGGCGAAGACCGCCAGGATACGCGCCGCGACGGAGATGTCGCTCTCTTCGATGCGGATGCCGGCGGGTTTGGCAAACGTCTCGACGACGGGCAGGAAGGCGTGGGTGGCCAGCAGGGGCGCCTCGTCGGTTAGGGTATAGATGATGGTCTGATCACTGCTCATACGCTGGTTCCTCGATGTGCGGGAGGGTTTGGAGTTCTAATACTAAAAAAACATCGGCTGTCCGGGCCACGCGCCAATGGTGGTGAACAGATCGAGGATCATACTCCGTCAAACATCGATCCGGCGGCCACAAACGTCGTATGTTGCCTTACGACTAAGTCTTATATAAGACATAGGACAGCCGCTATTATGCACGACCTTTTCGCAAAGGCGAAGCAGATCGTGAAAGGCCTTTTCGCAATGTGGGATTTACATCTGGCGGAACAGGTCGGCGTAGTTGCGGCTGACGACCAGTTGTTCGTCGCGGCCCTTCAGTTTGACCAGTAGCCGGCCGCGGAAGTCCGTGCGCGTGCCGGCCACGTGGCGCGCGGCGACGATCACGCCGCGGTGGATCTGCCAGAACTGCTGCGGGTCGAGCTGGTCGCGCAGCTGGCGCATTGGCGTGCGGATCAGGTGCTCGCCGTCGGCCACGAACACGCTCGTGTACTTGTCGTTGCTCTGGAAGTAGATGACTTCGTCGATGGCGATCAGCCGCGTCTCCTGGCCTTGCGCGGCGCGGATCCACTGCAGCGGCGCGGCCTGCGCCGGCGCGGCTGCGGGCGCGGCGGGCGCCATGCCGAGCTGGCGCAGCAGGCCGGCCAGCATGTCGGCGGACGGCGCCGCGGGCGCGGGGGCGGACAGCGTTTCCTTCAACCGTACGACCGTCCGCTGCAGCCGCTCCAGGCGAATGGGTTTCAGCAGGTAGTCGAACGCGGCGTGCTCGAACGCCTGCAGCGCGTACGCCTCGTGCGCGGTCGTGAACACGACGCGCGGCGCATTCTTCTCATCGACGAGGCGGGCAGCGAGATCGAGGCCGTTCAGGCCGGGCATCTGGATGTCGAGGAACAGGATGTCGGGCGTCAGCTCGTCGACGAGGCGCAGCGCTTCGATGCCGTTGCCGGCGCGGCCGACGATGCGCAGTTCCGGCCAGGCGGTGGCCAGTTGTTCTTCGAGGTAGGCCAGCAGGTGCGGTTCGTCGTCGGCAAGCAGGGCGCGGATGGGGTCGATGATGGCACCTCGGTAAAACGTTATGCGGGCAGGATCAGACGCGAGGTGACGCCTCCGTCTTGATTTTCGAGCAATTGTATCTTAGCAAGATTTCCATGCAAGGTGCGCAGGCGCTCGCGCAGGTTCGACAGGCCGACGCCGCCGCCCGGGCGCGGCGCAGTGGTCGTCAAGCCCGCCCCGTCGTCGGCCACTTCCACGCACAAACCCGCCTCCGTCCGGCGCGCCCGCACGACGATCGTGCCGCCATCCACTTTCGGCTCGATGCCGTGCATGACGGCGTTTTCGACCAGCGGCTGGATCAGCATGGGCGCGATGGCGGCGGCGCGGCAGGCGTCGTCCACGTCGATGCGGTAGCGCAGCCGGGCGCCCATGCGGACCGTCAGCAGGTCGAGATAGGCGCGCGCGAGGTCGATCTCGGCGCCGAGCGTGGCGTGTTCCGCACGGCTGGCCGACAGGCTCGCGCGCAGGAAATCGATCAGGCGCTCGAGCATGTGGCGGGCCCGGACCGGGTCGGAACCGATCAGGCTCACGACGTTGGCCAGCGTGTTGTACAGGAAGTGCGGTTCGATCTGCGCCTGCAGGGTGCGCAGCTGCGCTTCCGCGAGCAGGCGCGCGGCCTCGGCGATCTGCTCCTGCTGGCGCGCCGCCTCGATCTCGCGCGCGACGCGGCGCTCGCCGGCCGTGAGCACGCCGGCCATCAGCAGCGCGACCACGATGGCGCCCGGCAGGTAGCGCGCCATCAGGCCCGTGTGCAGCAGCGCGTCGAAGGTGCTGCGGCCACCGAGGACGGCGTCCGTGACGGCCAGACCGAGCAGGGCGCAACACGCGGTCAGCAGCACCCTGGCGGCCCGCATCGCCGCGCTGTCGCGTCCGGGCGCGATGCGGCGCAGCAGGTGCACCACGCCGTGGATGAGGAAGCCGATCACGTTCGACGCGAACAGCATTTCCGTCAGCAGCGTGGCGACCGGCGCGCGGCTGCCGAACAGGAGCGCCACGCACGCCAGCGCGACGCCGATGATGCCGTTCCATACGAACGTGTAGACGAGGTTGCGCAGCGGCGAAGGGCGCCAGCGTCGGAAGGGCGCGAACGATTCCAGCGGGTGCATCGAGGGCGTGGCGGGTGTGGTCATGGTGTTCCTGTCTCAAACAGCCAGAAAGTTACCATGGAAGCAATGCGGTGTGCGATAGGGCAGCCGGGCCAGCGCCACCGGCCCCTCGGCCACGCGCGCCGCGTCGAACACGCTCAAGGCGCTCGTGGCCGTGTTCGTGTCCTGCGCGACGCCCACGAGCCAGCCATCCGTTTCGGACCGATCGCCCTGGCGCGGCACGAGCACGTGCTCCTCGGCACGCCAGCCGGCAGCGAAGCGCCAGCTGTCCGTGCGGCCACGCTCCACGTCGACGACGTTCACCGTGTCCAGCATCAGCGACGTGTTCCGCGCATCGCTGGACAGCATGGCGAGACGGCCGTGGCGCCGCGCGACGACCTGCGGCATCACGCGCGGGAATTCGGCGCCGTCGAGCAGGCGGGTCGCCGCCACCTTGCCGCCGGCGTGATCGAGGCGGATGCGCATGGCGGCGTGCAGGGCGGGCCGGTTCGGTTCGCGTTCGCCTTCCATCACGCGGCTTGTCGCTTTCAGAAAGTCGCCGTCGTGCAGGACGAGGTCGACCTGCGTGACGTTGCCGCCGGCCTCGTCCCACGCATTCCCGAAGTGGAACGCCATGCGCGGCGGCAGGTCGTAGACGCGGCGGATCGTGAGCGTGTCCTTGGCGACCACGACGATGCGGGCGCCGCGTTTTTCCCCCGCCCACACGTGGCGGTCGGCCAGGCTCAGGGTGGCATCATCCGAGATGTCGTACGGCGGCACGACGAACACGAGGTGGCGCGCGCTGACGGCGAAATCGTGCTGCAGCGCGAGCTTCGGCACCTCGACCGCGCCCGCCTGCAGCACCTTGCCGTCGGCACCGATGCGGTACAGGGCGAGCCTGTCGCCGCCTGGCAGGGCGCCGAAGTTCCACAGGGTGCCGTCCGGCTCGATCTTCGGATGCGCGGAGAACGGCATCGCGGCGAGGTCGTCGCGCCACGTGTGGATGCCGATGGTGGCGAGGGTCGCGGGATCGAGCTCCGTCGCGGAACCGCCTTCCCACAGTGCGTACAGGCGATCGTTGAACGGCAGCAGGTTCGTATTGGCCGTGTTCAGGCTGTCGTTGTCGCGAAAGCCGCGCCGCGCGATGTCCGTGCCGAAGGCGGGATACAGGAACTGGCCGGCGGCGGATTCGTCGAGGAATTTACGGGTCTCGACGAAGCGGCCCTGGTGCGTCACCGTGCCGCCTTCGATGCGCCAGGCCTGGGCGTAGCCGTCGCCGTCGAACCAGTGGTGGTAACGCTCGCCGCCCAGTTCGAAGCGGCCTGGACCGTTGCGGAAGAACGTGCCTTGCAACTCGTCCGGGATCCGGCCTTCGACGTGGGCGTGGCCCTGCTGGCTGCCTTCCAGGTTCGCGTACACCGTCAACTCGGCATCGCGGGCGAGGGCGGCGTGGAAGCGCTGGTACGTCGTGCGGGCGTCGGCGCGGGCGAAGCCGGTGATGCCGAGGGCGGCGACACCGAGGCCGGCTTTGAGGAAGTGGCGGCGTTGCATGGCGGCCTCTCAGCGCAGGGTCACGGCGGTGTCCAGGCCGGCGGCCGGCACGGCCAGCTTGACGGCGGCGAAGTCCGGCGGGCCCATGCGGCCCTGGGCGTTGTTGCTGAACGCGATCGGCTCGGTCGGGATGCCCATCAGGTTGCGGTCCATGCGGCCGTTGTCATTGATATCCTGAAACACCGCGAAACCATAGTCGCCCGGTGCGACGTCGTGGAACACGAGCGTCGTGCCGGCCTTGTCGGCCTTCGCCTTTTCCGCGCGGACCGGGTGCTTGAGGAAGGCGTCGGCGTTGTCGTACAGGGCGACCATGACCTGGCCCGACGTCGATTTGACGTTGTCGACGTGGACGACGAGATCGGCGGCGGTTGCGAGCGGGGTCGTGAAAGCCAGGGCGAGGAGGGCGGTGCGGATCATCGGAAGCTCCATCTGTGTCGTTGTGATGGAGGCAATGTATCCGGGTGCGTTAGCGCGATGGGCGCGATGCGACGAGATGCAGTAGAGCGGTGTGAAATGCGGTGGCGTGTCGTGAAATGGAGGGTGGGGCATTTCAAGCCAGGGGCTTGAAATGCGAGCCCACCAGGCGTTCAACTCAACTGTAAGCAGTCCAGGCCTGCGGAATCTCGATACTGCCGCTCTGTGCGGCATCCGCATACGCCCGCATCTCGGCGACGACGGCCTCGAGCTGTTCATTGCTCGGGTTGGCGAGGAAGCCCTTCATGCGTTCGTGCAGCGCGGCCTGCTGGTCGCGCCATTCATAACGGGACGACTTGCTCATGCACCCTCCTTGCGGCGAACTGCCGTCCTGGTATTTGTATTGTTGTTCATGACATCCTCCTTCAAAGACCTCAGGCTAAGGCGTTCCCACCGATCAGGTCGGTGCGATGACGCACATTGTGTTTGCCAAAAGAATTAAGTGCTTGGCGGCAGGATGCTGTAATAGAACAATTCGAGCCGGCCTTCGAGGTCGCGCTTTGCCTTTTCCGGGTCGATGGCGCGATGCGGACGCATGAGGTTCATGGCCAGTTCCCCCGTGATTGTGCTCATCAGGTGGCAGGGCAGCAGGTCGAGCGGCAGGCCGGGGCGCAGTTGGCCGCGGATGTCCGGGCGGGCGAAGAAGCGGGCCAGCATCTCGCGCGTCATGCGCGGACCGCTGTTCCAGAATGCCTCGGCCAGTTCCGGATTCGTCGGCGCCTCGGCCAGCACGATGCGCTGCAGGTCGATCGCTTCCTGCGACGTGATCAGTGCGTACATCTGGTGCGCGAAGTCGTCGATGATGTCGCGCAGCGGACGGGTGTCCGTCTCCATCGGCTGGCTGCGGAAGAAGCGGTGGCGCTTGGCGGCCAGCACCGCGGCCAGCAGGCCTTCCTTGCCGCCGAATTTCACATAGATCGTGCGCACCGCGACGTGCGCCGCGCGGGCGATCGATTCGAGGCTCGTCTTCGTATAGCCGTTCTTGAGAAACAGGGTGCCCGCGATATGCAGCAACTCCTGCGTGCGTGCCTCGACGTCGGCGGCCTTGGGCCGGCCCGCGCCCTTGCCGGGGCATTCGGATGCGTCATGCATATGTTTGTCCATGGGCTCCATGCTAGTGGAATCTCTAATGAAATGCAACCGTTTCATTTCTTGACTTTGGCAAAAACTTGTCGAATAATGCGATGGACTAATTTCATTTCTTTCGGAGTTACACATGCCTGATACGCAAACCACGGTCGACCACAAGCCGGCCGCAGCCGTCCCGCCGGCCGCACCAGCCACTGCCGCCAAGGGGCCTCCGAAGCGCGTGCTGATCGTGGTGGGCCTGATCGCCGCCGCCGCGCTGGCCGCCGGTGGCCGCATGTGGTACCGCAGCCATAACTTCGTCGAGACCGAAAATGCCTACGTCACGGGCCACGTGCACCCCGTGTCGTCGCGCATCCCGGGCGTCGTGACCAAGGTGCTGTTCGAGGATAACCAGGTCATCAAGGCCGGCGACGTGCTGGCCGAGCTGGACCCGGCCGACCAGGGCGTGAAGGTCGAGCAGATCCAGGCCCAGATCGCCAGCGTGCAGCAACAGGTCGTGCAGGCCGACGCCGCGATCCAGCAGGCCAGGGCGCAGGCCTCGGCCGCGCAGGCGCAGGTGGTGCAGGCCCAGGCCAACCTCGTGCGCGCCAGGCAGGACGCCGAGCGCTACGGCCAGCTGTACAACACGCAGATGAAGGCCGTCTCGAAAGCCGAAGTCGATGCCGCCACGGCCGCCCGTGCGGGCGCCACGGCCGACGTCACGGCCCGCCGCGACAACGCCAGCGCCGCCCAGGCCCAGATCGCCGCCGCAACGTCGGCGCGCGAGGTGCTCAAGGCGCAGGTGAAAGTGCTGGAGGCGCAGTTGAAGGACGCCCAGCAGCAGCTCGGCTACAACCGCATCGTGTCGCCGGTATCCGGCCGCATCGGCAAGCGCAGCGTGGAAGTCGGCGCGCGCGTGCAGCCGGGCCAGCAGCTGGCCGCCATCGTGCAGGACGACGTGTGGGTCGTGGCCAACTTCAAGGAAACGCAGCTGCCGGGCATCGTGCCGGGCCAGCAGGTCAGCATCGAAGTGGACGCGCTGCCGAAGCACGAACTGGTCGGCCGCGTGGACAGCTTCGCACCGGCGTCGGGCAACCAGTTCGCGCTGCTGCCGGCCGATAACGCGACCGGCAACTTCACCAAGATCGTCCAGCGCGTGCCCGTGAAGATCACGTTCGCGCCGGAAGACCTCAAGAAGTACGCGGGCCGCCTCGTGCCGGGCATGTCGACCGTGGTCGAGATCGACCTGCGCCAGAAGTCCGCCGCCAAATAACCGAGGAACCGTGATGTCCACGACGATCACCAAACCGATGGCGCACAACGCGCCCGCGGGGGCCCCGGCGAACGGTGCGCACATCGACGCGCGCACCTGGATCGCGGTGCTGGCCGGCATGCTCGGCGCCTTCATGGCGGTGCTCGACATCCAGATCACCAACTCTTCGCTGCGCGACATCCTCGGCTCCCTGTCGGCCACGCAGGAAGAGGGTTCGTGGATCTCGACCGCCTACCTGTGCGCCGAGATCGTGGTGATCCCGATGACGGCGCTGTTCGTGCGCGCCCTCGGCCAGCGCCGCTACCTGATGCTCACGACGGCGCTGTTCCTCGGGTTCTCCACGCTGTGCGGCGCGGCCTGGAGCCTGTCCAGCATGATCGTGTTCCGCATGATGCAGGGCTTTACGGGCGGCGCGCTGATCCCGATGGCGATGACCCTCGTGATGACGCGCCTGCCCCCGGCCAAGCGCGCCGTCGGCATGGCCATGTTCGGCCTGACCGCCACGCTGGCGCCCGCGATGGGCCCGACCCTGGGCGGCTACCTGACCGAGTTGTACGGCTGGCCGTCGATCTTCTACATCAACTGGGTGCCGGGCGTGCTCCTGATCGCCGGCATGTACTGGGGCATCGATCGCGAGCCCATGGACCTGAAGGCGCTGGTCAAGGCCGACTGGCTCGGCATCGCGTTCATGGCGGTGGGCCTCGCGAGCCTGACGATCTTCCTGGAAGAGGGCAATTCGAAGGACTGGTTCGAGTCCGGCTTCATCATCACGTTCGCCTCGCTGGCGCTGGTCGGCATCCTCGGCTGGATCGTGATCGGCTTTTCGCGGCCGGAGCCGTTCGTCAACCTGCGCCTGTACGGCCAGCGCAACTTCCTCGTCGCGACGGTGCTGTCGGCCGTCATCGGCATGGGCCTGTATGGCTCGTCGTTCCTGCTGCCGCTGTTCCTGGGACAGATCGCCGGCTACTCGCCGATGCAGATCGGTGAAGTGATCGCGTGGGTCGGCCTGCCGCAGCTGTTCGTGATGCCGTTCGTCGCGCGCCTGTCGCAGAAGATCGACAACCGCATCCTGTGCTCCTTCGGCCTCGGGCTGTTCGGCGTGTCGTGCCTGATGAACGCGTACATGGATGCGACCACCGGCTACGACCAGCTGATGCTGTCGCAGATCATCCGCGCGCTGGGCCAGCCGTTCGTGATGCTGACGCTGTCGAACTTCGCCATGGCCGGGATCCCGCCGAAGGACATGACGTCGGCATCGAGCCTGTTCAACATGACCCGCAACCTGGGCGGCTCGGTCGGCATCGCCCTGCTGGCGACGGCCCTCACGAACCGCGAGCACTTCCACTCGGAGCGCCTGGGCGAGTCGGTGTCGCTCGTCTCCGCCGCCACGCAGGCCCGCCTCGACGCGCTGACGCAATCGTTCCTCGCCAAGGGTTTCGACCCGGCGACGGCGGCCCAGCAGGCCATCGGCGCGATCGACCGCATCGTGCGGCGCGAGTCGTTCGTGATGGCCTACAACGACGGCTTCTTCATCGTCGGCATGATCCTGCTCGTGGCGATCATTCCGCTGTGGTTCTCGGACAAGCTCAAGTCGCCCAGCGGCGGCGGTGGCGGTGGCCACTGAACCAAGGATAATTGGATAAAGTATGAAAACTGTTTATATCAAATCTGCGGTCGCGCTGGCCGCCGCATTGACCGTCCCTGCGCTGCTGTCCGCCTGCGGCACCGTGGGCAGCGATTTCGTCGCGCCGAAAGGCATCGATACGCCGGCCTTCCGTCACGCCGCGGCCGAGCCGCAAGACCAGGCGGCACGCCTGCCGGCTGCATGGTGGACCGTGTTCGGCGATGCGACCCTGAGCCAGCTGGAAGAGCGCGCCCTGCGCGACAACCCGAACGTGCGCGCCGCCGCGCAGCGCCTCGTGCAGGCGCAGGCGCAGCTGGGCGTGACGCGCGCCAGCCAGTTGCCCACCGTCGGCGTCTCCGCCGGCGTATCGAACTCGCGCACGTCGGCCGAAACGCCGATGGGCGTGACGTTCGGCGGCCGTTCGATCAAGGGTAACGAGTTTTCGGTCGGTGCCAATTTCTCGTACGAGCTCGATCTGTGGGGCCGCGTGCGCCGCGCCGTGGAAGCGGCCGACGCCCAGGCGCTGGCCGCGCAGGACGACCGCGACGGCGTCATGCTGATGCTGTCCGGCCAGGTCGCGACGACGTACTGGCAGCTGCGCGGCCTCGATGCCGATATCGCCATCCTGAACGATGCGCTGGCCACGCGCCGCGAATCGCAGCAGCTGATCGAGGCGCGCTTCAACGCGGGCCTGTCGAACGAGCTCGATGTCTCGCGCACCCGCATCGAGCGCGCGAACGCCGAGGCGGACATCCAGGAAGCCCAGCGCCAGCGCAACACGCTGGAACACGCGCTGGCCGTGCTGGTGGGCGCATCGCCGAGCGAGGCTATCGTGGCCCCGGCCGCGGGCACCGCGCTGCCGCAGCCGCCCGCGATCCCCGTCGGCCTGCCGGCGAGCCTGCTGGGCCAGCGGCCGGACCTCGCCGCGAGCGTCGCCACCCTGAAGGCGTTCAATGCGCAGGTGGGCGTGGCCGAAGTCGCGTACTACCCGAGCCTGTCGCTGACGGGGAATTTCGGCTATGCGTCCGAGACGCTGAGCAACCTGGCCAAGGGCAGCGCGCGCCAGTTCTCGTTCGGACCGCTCGCGCTGTCGCTGCCGGTGTTCGAGGGCGGCCGCATCGAGGCCAACGTGAAGCTGGCCAGGGCGCGCTACGACGAGGCCGTCGCGAACCACGAAGGCCGCCTGCTGACGGCGCTGCGCGACGTGGAAGATGCGCTGTCGGACGTGCAGCAGCGCCAGAAGCAGGGCGACGTGCAGGTGCAGGCGCAGCAGGCCGCCGCGCGCGCCGTGCTGGTGGCGCAGGCGCGCTTCGACCGCGGCGTGTCGACGTACCTGGACGTTACCGATGCCCAGCGTTCCGCGCTGGCTGCGGACCGTGCGGCCGCGCAGATCCGTACGCAGCGCTTGCTGGCGGCGGTGTCGGTGGCGCGGGCGCTGGGTGGCGGGTGGACGCAGGGTAAGGCTGAAGCTACGGTAGCGGCTCGCTAACAACTTGGGCCCCCGCCTGCGCGGGGGCGACGATTCATACGCAACGTATAAATTCGTCGTCCCTGCGAAGGCGGGCTAGGGCCCCCGGCACTAGCCCCCCAATTTCCCTTGAACAGGATTACAATCCCCCGATTGCCAACCTCACAAGGGACCCCGATGAAGCACCTCCTCGCCCCCCTGGCCCTGGCCGCAGCGACCCTGTGCGCCACTGTCCATGCCGCCCCCGCCACCGCCCCGCAACTGCAGACGATGGCCAGGCGCTTCGCCCCCGTCGACCTGACGGCCGACACGGCCAGACTGTCGGCCGGCGACCGCGTCGCCATCGCCAAGCTGATCGAAGCGGCGAAAATCGTCGACACGCTGCAGCTGCGCCAGCGCTGGTCCGGCAACGAGGCGCTGTGGGCCGCGCTGCACAAGGACGCCACGCCGCTGGGCAAGGCCCGCCGCGACTACTTCTGGCTGAACAAGGGCCCGTGGTCTATCATCGACGGCAACGAATCCTTCATGCCCGCCGAATACGCCGGCATCAAGATCCCCGCCGAGAAGCCGGCCGGCGCGAACTTTTATCCGGAAGGCGCGAGCAAGCAGGAACTCGAGACGTGGATGAACGGCCTGCCGGCCGCCGACAAGGAACAGGCGCAGTGGTTCTTCACCGTGATCCGCAAGGACAAGGCCGGCAAATTCACGATCGTAAAATACTCGGACGAGTACCGCACCGAGCTGCAGAAGCTGTCCAGGCTGCTGAAGGAGGCCGCGAACGCCACCGATAACGCGTCGCTGAAAAAATTCCTTGACCTGCGCGCCGACGCCTTCCTGTCGAACGACTACCTCGCCTCCGACTTCGCGTGGATGGACCTGGATTCCCCGGTCGACGTCACCATCGGCCCGTACGAGACGTACAACGACGAACTGTTCGGCTACAAGGCCGCGTTCGAAGCGTATGTGAACGTGCGCGACCAGAAGGAGACGGAGAAGCTGAACTTCTTCGGCAAGCACATGCAGGAGCTGGAAAACAACCTGCCGCTCGATGCCAGATACCGCAATCCGAAGGTCGGGGCGATCGCGCCGATGGTCGTCGTGAACCAGGTCTACGGCGCCGGCGATGGCAACATGGGCGTGCAGACGGCCGCCTACAACCTGCCGAACGACGAGCGCATCATCCGCCAGCGCGGCTCCAAGCGCGTGATGCTGAAAAACGTCCAGGAAGCCAAGTTCGAGGCGACCCTGACGCCGATCTCGAAGCTCGTGCTGCGTCCGGCCGACCAGAAAGATCTCGATTTCGACTCGTTCTTCACGCACATCCTCGCGCACGAGATCATGCACGGCCTGGGCCCGCACGCGACGACGCAGAACGGCCAGCCGTCCACGCCGCGCCAGGACCTGAAGGATGCCTACTCGACCATCGAGGAAGCGAAGGCCGACGTCACCGGCCTGTGGGCGCTCACCTATATGATGGACAAGGGCCAGCTGAAGGCGTCGCTGGGGCAGGGCACGGTGGCCGAGCGCAAGCTGTACAACACCTACCTCGCATCGGCATTCCGCACCCTGCACTTCGGCCTGACGGATTCGCACGCGCGCGGCATGGCCATCCAGATGAACTACCTGCTCGACAAGGGCGGCTTCGTGTCGCACGGCGACGGCACGTTCTCCGTCGACTTCGCGAAGATCAAGGGCGCGGTGGCGGATCTCGACCGCGAGTTCCTGACGATCGAAGCCACCGGCGATTATGCCCGCGCGCAGGATCTGATGAAGCGCTACGTCGTCATTCGTCCGGACGTGCAGAAGGCGCTGGACAAGATGAAGGCCGTCCCGAACGATATCCGGCCGGCGTTCGCGACGGCGGCGAAGCTGGTGCCCGCGCACCGCTGATTACACCGTCATACCGTCATCCTCGCGCAAGCGGGGATCCATGTTGAGCCGAACAGGATACTCAGTATGGGTTCCCGCCTTCGCGGGAACGACGTCGCTATTTTCGGCAATAAAACCCTGCCAAAGGGCAGGTATTGGACCTGCCCCAACATCAAATTTGGCATTTGTGTGCTATATTTGGAATCGTTTCCTATTGGAAATATTTATTCCGATCCCATCACGCGAGCACACAATGACAACTACTGGACTCACGATCGGCAAACGACTGGCTTATGGTTTCGGCAGCGTCCTCGCCCTCATGGCGGTGCTGGCCGGCCTCGCCATCCACCGTGTCGGCCAGATCGACGACATCCTCATCCGCATCAACGACGTCAACAGCGTCAAGCAACGTTATGCGATCAATTTCCGCGGCAGCGTGCACGACCGCTCGATCGCCATCCGCGACGTCGTGCTGGCTTCCACGGCCCCGACGGCCCAGCGCCACGCCGACCTGATCAAGAAACTGGACGACGACTACCAGCGCTCGGCCGCGCCGCTCGACCGGCTGTTCGCCGCGCGCAGCGACATCCTGCCGGAAGAAAAACAGGCGCTGGCCGCGATCAAGGACGTCGAAGCCCGCACGCAGCCGCTGATCGCGCAACTCATCGCCCTGCGCCAGGCCGACAACACGGCGGAGGCGACGGCATTGCTGGACAAGCAGGCCGGCCCCGCCTTCGTCGACTGGCTCGCCAGCGTCAACCGCCTCATCGACCTGGAAGAAAAGCTGAACAACGACGCGGCCGCGCAGGCGCGCGCGCTGTCGCACAGCTTCTTTGCCTGGATGCTCGCGATCCTCGCCGTCGCCGCCGCCGCCGGCGCGGCCGCGGCCTGGTTCATCAGCCACGGCCTGCTGCGCCAGCTGGGCGGCCAGCCGGACTACGCCGTCGGGATCGCGGGCGCCATCGCGGCCGGCGACCTGTCTGTCCCGATCGAGACGCGGGCCGAGGATCGTTCCAGCCTGCTGTACGCGATGAAGGGCATGCGCGACAGCCTCGTGAACATCGTCAGCCAGGTGCGCGCGGGTACGCTCACGATCGCGAATGCGTCGACGGAAATCGCGGCCGGCAACCAGGACCTGTCCGAGCGCAGCGAGCGCCAGGCCGGCACCCTGGAAGAGACGGCGTCGTCGATGGAAGAATTGACGGGCACCGTGCGCCAGAACGCGGACAACGCGCGCCAGGCGAACGCCCTCGCCGAGTCGGCATCGAGCGTGGCCCGGCGCGGCGGCGCCGTCGTGGCGCAGGTCGTGCAGACGATGGCGTCGATCAACGACTCGTCGAAGCAGATCGCCGAGATCATCAGCGTCATCGACGGCATCGCGTTCCAGACCAATATCCTCGCGCTGAACGCTGCCGTCGAGGCGGCCCGTGCGGGCGAGCAGGGACGGGGCTTCGCCGTCGTCGCGGGCGAGGTGCGCAGCCTGGCGCAACGTTCGGCCGCGGCCGCGAAGGAAATCAAGACGCTGATCAGCGATTCGGTCGCCAAGGTCGACGACGGCGCCAAGCTCGTCGACGAGGCGGGCAGCACGATGGAAGAGATCGTCACGAGCGTCAAGCGCGTGACGGACATCATGGCCGAGATCAGCCATGCGAGCCAGGAGCAGAGCGCCGGCATCGAACAGGTCAACCGCGCCATCGGCCAGATGGACGAAGCGACGCAGCAGAACGCGGCGCTCGTCGAGCAGGCCGGCGCGGCGGCGTCCGCGCTGCAGGACGAAGCCGCGAACCTCGCGCGCCTCGTCAGCATTTTCAAACTGGATACGCAGGCGGCGCGGCCGTCCGCAAGCCTCGCCGTCGTGCCGGTCGCGCGCCAGGAGCGTATCGCCGCCGCGTGATCAAAGCCGTACCACGAGCTTGCCGAAGTTCCGCCCCTGCAGCAGGCCGATGAACGCGGCGGGGGCGTTTTCCAGGCCGTCGACGACGTCTTCCTTCACCTTGATCCTGCCGGCCGCGAGCCAGCCGGCCATGTCGTCGCGGAAGGCGTCGAAGCGCGTCCCGTAGTGGTCCAGGATGATGAAACCCTGCATGCGGATGCGTTTCGACAGCAGGGTCGCCATCCACGTCGCAAGACGGTCCGGGCCTTCGGCAACGCCGCCGTTGTAGTGCGAGATGAAGCCGCACACGGGCACGCGCGCGTTCACGTTCAACAGCGGCTGCACGGCATCGAACACGGCGCCGCCCACGTTCTCGAAATACACGTCGATGCCGTCCGGGCACGCGGCCGCCAGCAGCCCGGCGAAGCGCGGATCGCGATGGTCCACGCACGCATCGAATCCCAGTTCTTCCACCGCGTACCGGCATTTGTCCGGACTACCGGCGATGCCGACGACGCGCGCGCCCTTGATCTGCGCGATCTGGCCCACCACCGAGCCGACGGCGCCGGTGGCCGCCGCGACGACCACCGTCTCGCCGGGCTTCGGCATGCCGATGTCGAGCAGCCCGACGTACGCCGTGAAGCCCGGCATGCCGAGCGTGCCCAGCGCCAGCGACGGCCGCGCCAGATCGCCCACGGGCATCAGGCCGCTGGCGTCCGACAGCGCGTACTCCTGCCAACCGGCGGCGCCGACGACGAGGTCGCCCGCCCGGAAACCTGGATGGCGCGACTCGACCACGCGGCTGATCGTGCCCCCAACCATCGTCGCGCCCAGCGGCACGGGATCGGCGTAGCCGGGGCCGACCTGTTCCATCAGGTTGCGCATGTACGGGTCGAGCGACAGCCATTCGGTGCGCAGCAGCACCTGGCCGTCCTGCGGCACCGGGACCGGCGTGTCCTCGAGACGGAAATCCGTCGGGGTCGGAACGCCTTGCGGATGGGCGGCAAGGACGATACGGCGATTCGTCATGGTGGTCTCCTTAACGGGATGCGGGACGCGGGCCGTAGCGCACGACGAGCAGTGCGCCGAGCGTGAGCGCGACGGTGGCGAAGATGGGGCCGCCCGGCGCGCCGATCCGGTCGACGAGGATGCCGCCGCCGACGGCGCCGCTGGCGATGGCGATCTGGAATGCCGCGACGAGCAGCCCGCCCGCGCCCTCGGCCTGGTCCGGCGCGGCGCGCACGATCCAGGTCTGGAAGCCGATCGGGAAGGCGCCGAACGCGAAGCCCCACGCCGCGATCGCCGCGATGGTCACGGGGACCGACGTGCCGGCGACCCACAGCGTGGCGGCCAGCAGCGCGATCAGGGCGGCGCCCGCGACGATGGCGAGGCGCTCGCTGCGTTCGGCCAGGAAGCCGCCGGCGATATTGCCGAAGAAGCCTGCGATGCCGTAGGCCAGCAGGGCGGCGGAGATCGTGCTGACCGACAGGTGCGTGACCTGTTCCATGAACGGGCGGATGTAGGTGAAGCCGGCGAAGTGCCCGGAAATCACGAGCAGCACGGCGAGCAGGGCGACGCGCACGTTGGTCCGGCCCAGCAGTTCGAACAGGACTTTGACGTTCGGGTTGTCCTTCGGCGGCAGCGCGGGAACGGTGAGGCATTGCGCGCCCAGGGTGACGACGCTGACGACGCCGGCGGCCACGAACGCGCTGCGCCAGCCCCACAAGTCGCCCATGTACGCGCCGATCGGCGCCGCGCACACGGTGGCGACGGACACGCCGGTGAGGATGAGCGACATGGCCCGTGCAAACAAATGCTCCGGGACGAGGCGCATCGCGAGCGCGGCGGCCATCGACCAGAAGCCGCCGAGGCCAATGCCCAGCAGCGCCCGCGCCGCGATCAGTACCGGCAGGCTGTGCGCCGTCGCGGCGAGCACGTTGGACAGCACCAGCAGCGACGTCAGCGCGAGGATCACCCGCTTGCGGTCGAGATTCCGCGTGAGGACGGGGATGGTCAGCGCGGCCGCGGCGCCCACCGCCGCGGTGGCGGTGACGGCCTGGCCGGCGGCGCCGTCCGAGACGCCGAGGTCGGCGGCCATCGCCGTCAGCAGGCTGGCCGGCAGGAACTCGGCCGTCACGAGGCCGAACACGCCCAGCGCCAGGCTGGCGATACCGCCCCAGTTCGCGTCTTGCGCCTGGGCCGTGATGCGCGGCGGTGTGACATGTGCGTCTGCGTCGATGCAGGTGGATTCGTTCATCGGATACCTCGGGATGTTGTGGAGATGGCAGTGTAGGGTTAAGATTCTGGACTTTCCATGCCATTCAATCCGAATCTCATGACCATTCGTCCAAACAGGGATCCGAAGACCGGCCAGGACGCCCTGACCGAAATCCTCCTCGGGCTACGCCTCGACGGCGTCGAATACGGCCGCTGCGTGATGCGCGAACCGTGGGCCGTCGCGTTCCCCGCCAAGCGGGAGGCAAGCTTCCACTTCGTCGCGCAGGGCAGCTGCTGGATGCACACGGCCACGAAGGGATGGCTGCAGCTGAATCCCGGCGACGCCGTGCTGCTGCCGCATGGCACGGCGCACGTGATGGCCAGCAGTCCGGACCTGCCGGCGGTGGAGATCGACTCGCTGGCGCGCAAGGCCGTGTCGGAGAACTTGTACCTCGTGAGCGGCGCCGGTCCGCAGGACGCGGCGGCGGAGCAGGTCCTGTTCTGCGGGGCGATGCGCTTCAATCTCGACCCGCTGCACCCGCTGCTGGCGATGATGCCGGAGGCGATGCGCGCCGCCGACCTGGGCCAGCGCGACCCGGCCGTGCATGCGATGCTGGAAGCGATGGAGCGCGAAGTCGCCCTCGACCGCATCGGCGCCTGCGGCATCCTGGCGCGGCTGGCGGACGTGCTGGCCGCCAGCATCATCCGCGCGTGGGTCGAATGCGCGTGCAGCGATGCGAGCGGATGGATCGCGGCCGTGCGTTGTCCGCAGATCGGGCGCGTGCTGGCGGCGATCCACCGCCAGCCGGAGCGCGACTGGTCGGTGAGCGAACTGGCCGGCGTGATGGGCGCGTCGCGGTCGAGCTTCATCGACAAGTTTTCCAGCGCCGTCGGCGAGACGCCCGCGAAGTACGTGGCCAAGGTCAAGATGTTCCAGGCGCGCCACTGGATCGCGCGCGACGGCATGCGCGTGGCGACCGTCGCGAACCGGCTCGGCTACGACTCCGAGGCGTCGTTCAGCCGTGCTTTCAAACGCGTCATCGGGCATCCGCCCAGCGAGGCGCGCGTGGCCGGATAGGCAAGATTACGCTTTTAAACAGGCGCAAAAATATTGCTGAAAAAGGGGCTTCAACCGGATTTAAAATTGCCGTTAGGCATTTTAAATATCCAACGGGAAGTCCTCCATGTCCAAAGCCGTCCTCGCCGCAGCGCTGCTGTGCGCAACCCTTCCCGCCGCCGCCGCCGACCTCACGCCGCTGGAGCAGCGCTGGCTCGGCGCCGCGCTCCCCGTCCTCGCGTACTCGCGCAGCCTGAGCCTGCCCATCGATGTCGTCGTCCAGCCGCAGGCCGGTCCGAACGACGTGCCGATGGCGATGGGATTCGCGGGCGGCCGCTGCAAGCTCGTGCTGTCGCTGCGCGGCAATCCGGATGCCGAGCGCCAGCTGGAAGGCGTGCCGGCGGCCGAGCAGGGCGAATTGATCGAGGCGATGGCGGCCCACGAGATCGGCCATTGCTGGCGCTATGCGCAGGGCGCGTGGCATGCGCTGCCGGCCGGCTTCGTCGAGGTGAACGAGGAGACGGCGGACGATCCGTCGCTGCTGGCGGCGTCGAAGGCGATGCGCGAAACCCGCCGCGAGGAAGGCTATGCCGACCTGGTGGCGCTGGCCTGGACGCACGATCGCCACCCCGGCGACTACGGCCGCATCTACGCGTGGCTGGAAAAGCTCAGGCACGACCAGCCGGTCGCGCGCAACGGCCACGACACCCGCGCGTGGGTGCGCCTCGCGCGCGACGGCGCCCGCTTCGGCAGTGCCGGCAAGCCGTTCGAGGACGCGGCGCCGTTGTGGCGCGAGGGGCTGCTGAGCGACGATTGAGACTAGCGTTCGTTGCCGCACAGAGGTCCCTGGCGTGCGGGCGTTAAATCTGGCTGTCACAACAAACAACACAGGGACAAGACCATGAAAACGCTGATTGCGACCTTGCTCGCGACGGCTGCAGGCGCGAGCTTCGCCGCGGCACCGACTGCGGCACTCAACCACGACCCGGCGACCTACCGCAATCTCACCCAGAAAGCGGAGTCGGAATACCGGGCGGCGGCAGCGAAATGCGACGCCAGGAGCGGCAACGACAAGGACATCTGCATGGCCGACGCCCGGCTGGCGCGCACCCGCACCGAGGCCGATGCACTGTCCAAGTACAACAACACGGCAGCCGGCCGCGCCCGCACGCGCACCAACGTCGCCGACGCCGAGTACGACCTGGCCAAGGCCAAGTGCGACGCGAAGAGCGGCGCCGACAAGGACAGCTGCATGGATAACGCGAAATCCGTGCACACGGCCGCGCTGGCCGACGCCAAGGCCGACCGCGCAGGCACGATGAGCAGCGGCGCCAGCGGCGGCGGCAGCCAGGCTTCCGGCGGTGGCCTCGTGACCAGCACCGACACGCGCGACCCGGCCAAGGCGGCCGCCGTCGACAAGTGCGCGCAGATGGGCGCCGATGCGAAGACGGGTTGCCTCGTTGAAACGAAACCGTCGGCCGTGCGCGAGAATGCCGCCGATGCGGCATCAAAGACGCGCGACACTGCCGCGACCGCGGGCGACAAAGTGAAGGCCGCGGCCGTGACCGTTGCTGAAAAGACGAAGGAAGTGGCGCACTCGGCCGTCGAGAAGACGAAGGAGGCCGGTTCGGCCGTCGCCCGGAAGACCGACAACGCGATGGACCGTGCGGGCGACACCACCGCCGACAAGACCCGCGACACCGCCGGCAAGACCCGCGTGGCCGCCTCCGATACCGCCATCACCACCAAGGTGAAGGCCGGCCTCGTCAAGGAACCGAACCTCGATTCGCTCGGCATCCATGTCGAGACGGAAAAGGGCGTCGTGATGCTCAGCGGCTTCGTGAATTCGAAGGACGAGGCCGACAAAGCCGTGAAAGTCGCGAAGGGCGTCGACGGCGTATCCAGCGTCAAGAGCGCCATCAAGGTCAAATAAGCCATCCGCTGTCCGCCCCCTGCGGCCCGCCGAAGTTGGCGGGCTGTTTTTTTTGCTGATCTACCACAAGTTGTCACGAAGCCGCCGGAAACGCATTTACGTTGGATACGGCACGGTATAATCGCGGCCGTGAACAGACTCGAAGCTTTTGGAACCATCGCCGCCCAGGCGGCGCGCGGTGAGATTTCCTTCCCGACCAGCGTGAACGCGGTGCTGCGCCTGCAGCACGCGCTCAACGACCCCGATTGCCACCTGGAGGACGCGATCCGCCTCGTGCTGGGCGAGCCGCAGCTGGCGGCGCGCACGGTGGCGCTGGCCAATTCCTCGACGTTCAACACGAGCGGGCGTCCCGTCACCAACGTGCGCTCGGCCGTGACGCGGGTCGGCTACCGCAACCTGCAGATGCTCGTCGCGAGCCTCGTCGTGCGCCAGTTCGGCGCCCGCATCGAGGATCCGGACCTGCGCGCCAAGGCCGAGCAGCTGTGGGAACACACGGTGCAGGTGGCCGCGCTGGCCCATGTGTTCGCGCGTCACGTCACCTTCGTCAATCCGGACACGGCGATGTTCGCCGGCATCGTCCACGAGGTCGGCGGCTTTTACCTGCTGTCGCGCGCCGACGGCTTCCCGGGCCTGCTGGACGACGATCCGGAAAAATGGGCCGAGCTGTGCGAGGACGTCGTCACGCGCGAAGTGGCGCGCAAGCTGGCGCTGCCCGATCCGGTCGCCGAGGCGATCTTCGAGCTGCGCGGCGCCTGGCTGCACATGCCGCCCGCTTCGCTGCTCGACACGCTGCTGCTGGCGAACATGTACGCCAGCGTGCCGTCGCCGCTCGGCACCGCGCGCGCGCCCTTGCCCGAACACAGCGAGAGCGCGCTCGACTACCTGCTGGACGAGGAGACCCTCCAGCGCATGATCGAGGAAGCGTCGGAGATCGCCGCGTCGATGGGCGGCGCGCTGCTCGTCTGACGGACTTCAGCCGCCGAGCTGGCGGCAGAACTGCGCCGTCGCCTCGTCCATCGGAAAGCACGATTCGATGTGCAGCCCGTCGATGGTGACGTCGCGCGGCGTGCCGAACGTCGTGATCGTCGAAAAGAAGCTCAGCGTCACCCCGCGGTGACGGAATTCCGTCGTCAGCAGCGGCGCCGGCGGCGTATCGAGGTCGCGCAGCCGCCAGCGCGACGGCACGTTCGGATACGCGAGGATCTCGTCCAGCAGCGCCCGCGCCTTCGTATCCGTCGGCGACCCCGCGACCAGTGCGTGCAGGTGGCCGATCAGCGTGCCGCCCACGTCGTCCCAGTTCGCCAGCGCGCCCCGCAGGTCGTCCGGATCGAACACGGCGCGCAGCATGTTCGCGTGCCTGCTCGCCCGCCCGTCGAGCACGAAACCGTTCACGCGCTGCGCCGCCTGGTTCGTCGCGAGGATGTCCCAGTGCCGGTTCATGAGGAACGCGGGATACGGTTCCTGCTGGCGCAGGATGAAATCGATCGCCTGGTTGATGCGGCCCATGGCCGGCGTGTCGAGCCCCGTCTCCGGATAGCTCGGCGCATAACCGCCCGCGCGCAGCAGCGCGTTACGTTCGCGCAGCGGCATGTCCAGCACGTCGGCCAGGCGCATCAGCAGCGTCCTGCTGGGCTGCGCCTTGCCCGTTTCGATGCAGCTGAGGTGGCGGGCGGAGATGTTCGCGTCCAGCGACAGGTCGAGCTGGCTCAGGCGCCGCGCCGCGCGCCATTCGCGCAGGAGCAGGCCGACGGGGACGGGGGCGAGGTCGAGAGGCGTCATCCGCCGATGATAACCCGGCCGCGCGGCGCCGGGCCATGACGTCCGAGGTCATGGGTCGATCCCGAAGGACAGGCTCGAAAAGATCGTGTCGTAGTCGATGCCTTCGTCACCGCCCAGCGGCGTGGTCCACACGACGTTCAGCAGCCAGTGGCCCGGCGGCGGACGATGCAGCCGCACGAGGCCTTCGCCATCCGTGACCTGCGCGGCGACGGGCTGCGCGTCGTGGTCGAGGTCCGTCAGTTTTACTAGTGCGCGCCGCAACGGACAGCCTTTGAACATGACTTGCGCCGCCAGCATGCCGCCGTCCGACGGCGATGTCATCAACACGATTTCCAGCGGCAGGCCGAGGCGCTTCATGGCCAGGTCCTGGCTGCCTTCGCCGGGCGCGCCGGCCTGCACGAGCGCCTTCGCCACGCGCCGGTAACGTTCGAAGACATCGCGTCCGCGCGCGGCCGCCGCGGGCCACAAGCCTTCTTCCCGCACGTAGGCGTCGAACCGGTCGGCCGGCAGATGGCTCAGCGCGTCCGCGTCCGTTTCCAGTACCAGCAGATGCAGGCCCGGCTCCGCGGGCGCGAGCCTGCCGTCGTTGCGCAGGTCGATGATCTCGCCGGCCGGCGTCCATGCGGCGAAGCGCTGGATGCGGCGCGACGGGATCATCGACGTGCGGCGCGCGTCGCCGTGGCCGACCTGCATGCTGAGGGCGGTGCTGGCGCCCACCGACACGACGAAGCTGTCCGGATTGACCCAGAAGTCGTGTGCGCGGGCATGCATGCACAGGCACAGGATGAGGAACAGGCACACCCTCACAGGAACGGGAACACCGTGTCCGAGTGCGGCTGGTCGTCCGCGCGCACGCCGTCCGTGACCGCATCGTTCGTCCCGCCGGCGAGCAGCGAGCGGTACACGTTCACCGCGTCGTAATGGAGTGTCCGGCCGCCGCAGTCGTGCAGCCCGAGCTCCACGCCGAACAACTGCGTGCACGTGGCGACCGCGCTGTCGACCCACAGCCGGTCGTCGGCCAGCAACCGGGCCAGCGGCAGGTAGCGCTGCCCGGGCGGCGCGGCGGCGTCGATCATGAGCTGGTTGCCGCAGCGGCCGTCGTAGCCGTCGTACAGCGCGAGCGACTTTGCGATGACGGGCACGAATTCGGCCGCCGTCTCCGGTGTCGCCGCGTTGTAGCGGAGCTTGTAGGCGTCGGCGTCCTCGTCGCTGCCCAGGTGCGCGAGCAGGCCGTTGCCCGTCAGCGGCCGGCCCATGCGGTCGATGCGGACGTCGTCGACGCGCGTATCGGCCCACACCGCCAGCACGGGGCCGCCACGGTTGACGAGGCCCAGGTCGACCTCGAGCACGATCGCCATCGGCGTCCAGCCCGCAAGAAAATTGCGGGCGGGGCCGCCGTCCGTGTGGCGCCACTGGTCGAGGATCGCGGCCGTCTGCGCCGGCGTGTACGCGGGACAGCCCGCCGCATCGCGCGCCACGCGAGGGAGCGCCGCCGCGGCCAGGTCGAACGCGGCGCGCGAACCCTTCACGTTGTTGAAGAACGGGTCGTCGCGCAGGCCCGCGAACAGCCGGCTGCGGCCGCTCGCGCTCGCGAGTCCCGCAAGCCGGCCCGGGTCGCCCTGGATGGTTTCGTCGCGGCCGATCAGGCAGTCCGCCTGCGTCTTCGACGCGAAGCGGCACACGATGTCGGTGCGGGCCGTCGTGTCGGGAAAGCGCGGGCCGCTGTCGATGTGGAACGCGTATTCCGCATTCCTGTCGAGCGCGTGGCCGACGACGGTCATCACGAGATTCAGCCGGCGGCCGTCGGCCGAGGTCCACGCGTAGATGTCGCCGATATCCACGCGCGGGTCCGCGATGACCTTCGGCGAATCCAGGTGGTCGGATGCCGACGTGAATGCGGAGGGCAGCATGAGCGCCGCCGCGAGCGCGAGCCGGGCCGGCATCATGCGGCGCCGCCGCGCGCGGCGTCTTCCAGTGCGCGCATCGCCTGCAGGTACGGGCCGGGGCCGTGGCTCAGGCGCGCGACGCCGAGGGCGCGCAACGTGGCCAGGGGTGGCGTGCCGGCGGCGGCCATCAGGTTGACGGGCAGGGGCGATGCCTGCACGAGCCGTTCGATCAGCGCCGCATCGACGAGGCCCGGCACGAACAGGCCATCGGCCCCGTGCGCGGCGTACACGCGGGCGCGCGCCAGGGTGGCGTCGAGCAGGACGTCGTCGTGATCGCCCGGTGCCGCGAGCAGGAAGCCGTCCGTGCGGGCGTTGATGAAGAGCGGGACGTCGAACCCGTCGGCGGCGTCGCGTGCCGCTTGCAGGCGCGCGGCCTGTTCGCCGGGATCGCGCAAGCCGCCGGCCGCGCTGCCGTCTTCGAGGTTGCAGCCGACGGCGCCGGCGCGGATCGCTTGCGCGACGGTGTCGGCGACCCCGGTCGGCGTGGCGCCGTAGCCGCGCTCCAGGTCGACGGTCACGGGCAAGGTGACGGCGCGGGCGATGCGTGCGATGTTGGCGATGGCCAGGTCAAGGGGCAGCTGTTCGCCGTCGTCATACCCGTTGGCGGCGGCGACGGCCCAGCTGGCCGTGGCGATCGCCCGCGCGCCGGCGGCGGCGACGGCTTGCGCGCTGCCGGCATCCCAGCAGTTGAAGAGAACGAGCGGCGCGCCCGGCGTGTGCAGTGCGCGCAGCGCGCGGGCTTTGAGGATCTGGTCGGACATGGTGGTCTCCCTGGTAATCGGAGACCACAGTGTGGCGGGTGGGCGCATCGCGCTCAATCACGTGCGAGGTCATGCCGGCATGACCTCGGAGGTCATGGCAGCCGTTCGCGCCTACATTTGCCGGAAGTGGTACAGGTAATGACGGCTGACGGGCAAGACCTCGCTGCTGCCGCGGATGTGCAGGTCGGCCGTCTCGTTCACGCCCCTGACGACCTCGCTCACGCATCCGAGGTTGACGATCACGGACCGGTGCGTCTGCACGAAACGCGCGGGGTCCAGCTGCTCCGCCAGTTCGCGGATGCTCTTGCGGATCAGCGCCTCGCCTTCTTCCCATACGACGCGCGTGTACTTGTCGTCGGCTCGCAGGAAGCGTACCTGGTCCACCGGGATCAGCCGCAAGCTGTTGCCGACCGACGCCTTGATCCATTGTAGCCAGGGCAAGGATGGTGTCATGCGCTGTCCCAGCCTGCCGGCGAGCTGGTCGAGCATGGCCTCCAGTGCGGCATCCGGCTGGAGCGGCAGGGCCAGTTGACGTTGCAGGCGTTCGACGGTATCGGCCAGGCGCGCCCGGTCGATCGGCTTGACGACGTAGTCGATGGCGCCCTGCTGGAACGCCTGCACGGCGTACTGCTCGTACGCCGTAACGAATACGAGATGGGCGCGGCGTGCAAGCTGGCGCGCGACGTCGATGCCGTTCTGGCCGGGCATGTGGATGTCGAGGAAGACGACGTCGGGCCGGTGCAGGTCGAACAGGTCGAGCGCCTCGGGGCCGTTGCGCGCGTCGTCGAGCAGCTCCAGCGCGGGCCACAACACGGCGAGATGGGTGCGCAGGCGTTCCCGCAGCAGCGGCTCGTCGTCGGCGATGAGCCCGGTGTACCGCTTCATGCTTTCCCTCCAGCGTAAAAGTGCAGTTCGACGCGCAGGCCATGCGGCTCCACCTCATGCAGGTCGACGCGTGTGCCGTCGCCGTAGAACGCGTGCAGGCGGGTGCGCAGGTTCGACAGCCCGGTGCCGGGCTGCGCGGTTTCGGACATTCCCTTGCCGGTATCGTGGACCCACAAAACCAGCTTTCCGGCCGTGTCGTCGAGGCGGCCGCCCACGTCGATGCGTCCGCCATCGATGTTCGGGTCGATACCGTGACGGATCGCGTTCTCGACCAGCGTGAGGAGCGCCATGGCGGGAAAGCGCAGCGTTCCCGCGCCGGCGGGAGCCGACACCGTGAATCGAAGACGGTCCGGCATGCGGAGCTGCATCAGCTCCAGGTAGGAACGGACCAGTTGCAGTTCCGTCTCCAGGGTGGCATCCGCATCGTTCAGGCGCGGCATGGCCGCCCGCAGGTAGGCGATGAGGTGCCGCAGGACCGGGCCCGCGTTGGGGGAGCCGGCCGCGACCAGGGCCTCGACATTGGAAAGTGTATTGAACAGGAAATGCGGTTCGATTTGCGCATGCAGCATGCGCAAACGGGCATCCAGCAGTTCGCGCTCGAGCCGGTTCTTTTCCAGTTCGATCCCGAGCTGGTCGGCGCGCTCGCGGGCCTTGCGCTCGTTGCGCATCGCGACCAGGGAAAACAGCACGCCGAAAAAGATCGACAGGACCACCATGAGAACGTGTCCGACCAGCGTCTGGGTATCCCCGAGGTAGGCGAGAAAACGGCCCCGTTGCGTTGCCAGCGCCGTGACCAGGGCCGCCACGGGCGCCGTCAGGACGACCGCCGCGAGGCGGGCGGGGCCCGCCCCCATCCAGCGCGGATGGACGCCTCCGGCAATCGAGTATGCCATCAGCAGGGCCGCGCCGATGAAGCCGATCCGGCCGAAGACGCCGAGATACGGAGTGCCGCTCAGCACGTGCAGCAGCCAGGACAGCGATAGCGTGAAGATGGCGACGACGGCGCACTGGCGTGCCGTCGGCAGGAGGTTCGTGGCCGGGCGTGGAAGAGGTGTCGTCGCAGACATCGAACCACGATACCTGCAACGCGACCGCCATTCAAGCCCCCGAAACCGTCATTGGTCGCATGGTTGCGCCGGCCGCCTTGGCCGGGAGCGTGGGCGCGGCTACCTTGCGGCATCGATCACTCCATGGAGAAGCATGATGGTACCCAGTAGTGCATTCCTCGCGGTACGGGGCGCAGGCACCTCGCACGCATCGGCTGCCCGCGCGTTGCGGTGGGCGACGACGCTGTGGTTCCTGGTCACGGTGGCCGGACAGCTCGTGTTCGCGGCGTATATCGTGGCGCTGTATGGCGGCGCGCTGCTGCGCGGGCACAGCGGGCAATGGAACACGGTGATGACGCACGGGCACGTGGACGGCGACCCCGCCGGCAACGCCGCCACCATTGCCCACGTGCTGGTGGCCGCCCTCGTCATGTGCAGCGGCGCGCTGCAACTGGTTCCCCGGCTGCGTGCCCGCATGCCCGCGTTCCACCGCTGGAACGGCAGGTTCTATCTCGGCGCCGCCGTCGTCGCGGGCGTCACGGGCATCTACATGGTCTGGTGGCGTGGCGCCGTGGGCGACGTCGTCCAGCACCTGGGTACGAGCCTCAACGGTGTCGTCGTCGTGGCCTGCGCGGCGCTGGCGCTGCAGCGGATCGTCGCGGGCGACGTCGCGGCGCACCGCCGCTGGGCGGTGCGCCTGTTTCTTGCGGTCGGCGGTGTCTGGTTCTTCCGGGTCGGACTGATGTTCTGGCTGGCGCTGAACCGCGGACCCGCCGGGTTCGACGCCGACACGTTTCGTGGTCCGTTCCTCAGCTTCCTCGCGTTCGCGCAGTTCCTGCTGCCGCTGGCCGTCCTTGAACTGTACCTGTATTGCCGTGCGCGCGGCGGCGCGCTCCGGCAATGGGGCATGGCGTTCGTCATGTCCGGGCTGGCGCTGGCGACGGGTGCGGGCGTCGTCGTGGCGACGGCCGGCATGTGGCTGCCGCACATGTAATCGGGCACGCTGCGCAGCGTGTCATGTCCAGCGCAGGATGCCTGCCTGGCCGGCGCGCGTGGCCGCCAGCACCCGGCGGTCGCGCAGCACGTCCAGCACGGCTTTTACATGCCTGCTACGCATCGTGTCGCGCGCTCCCGCCAGCGCGAACTGGCGCCGGGCGGGGATCGGCAGGGGCAGCACGCGCACCTCGTCCGGCTCGGGATACGTCGCGAGGCGCGGCAGGATCGACCAGCCCATGCCCCGCGCCACCATCGCCGCGATGCTCGTGTCGTTGCCCAGCGTGCGCTCGGCCGTGGCGGCGAGGCCGGCCGCGCGGCAGCGGGCGAGGATCGCGTCCGCGCCCGAGCAGCCGAGGCGGATGAACGGCAGGCCGTCCAGCTGGTCCCACGTCACGGGCAGCGTGAACGCGCGCGCGGCCGGGACGACCAGCACGTAGTCGTCGGCCACGTACGGATGGACGACGAAGCCGTCTTCCACGGGCAACTGGGCGATGCCGACGTCCGCGCGGCCGGCGCGCAGCGCGGCGACGACTTCCAGGCGGTCGTTGCAGCCGTCGTCGATGTCGAGCACGAGCTGCGGATGGCGGGCCGCCAGCGCTTCGGCGACATACGGCAGCAGGTGCGTGCCGATGCTGCGGAAGCACGCGATGCGCACCCGGCCTTCGATGGCGTCGTCGTCACGCACGCTGGCGCGGAGGGCGTCTTCGAGCCGCAGCATCGCGCGCGCCTTGTCCAGCACGCGCAGGCCGGCCTCGGTGGGCAGCGAGCCGTCACGTGCGCGCGCAAGCAGGCGCGTGTCCAGTTCGCGTTCGAGTTCCGCGATCGCATGGCTGATGCGCGACTGCGTGCACCCGAGTTCCGCCGCGGCGGCGCTGAAGCTGCCGTGGTCCGCCACCGCGACGAGCATGTGAAGTTGGCTGAGCTTCATGAGCCATCGAAATCTGTCATGGATGAACCGGCAATTATCCGGCATTTCGGTAGCGTCATGGCGGTGCGGCGGCGACCATGTGGTTTTTCATGAAAGGATACCCATGCACACCTTCGCCAATGCCGCCCTGGTCATCATCGACGTCCAGCAGGGCTTCCTCGACCCGCGCTGGGGCCGACGCAATCACCCCCAGGCCGAGCAAAACATCGCCGCGTTGCTGGCCGCCTGGAGAAAAGCGGGACGGCCGCTGTTCCACGTCCAGCATGGCTCGCGCAGCGACAAGGGCGCGTTCCATCCGGGCACGCCGGGCCACGCGTTCAAGCCGGAAGCGCAGCCGCTGCCGGGCGAGATCGTCATTCCGAAGGATGTGAACAGTGCCTTCATCGGCACGGACCTGGAGGCGCGGTTGCGCGCGGGCGGCATCGAGACGGTCGTGCTGTGCGGCCTGACGACGGACCACTGCGTGTCGACGACGGCGCGCATGGCCGGCAATCTAGGCTTTCAAACGTTCCTCGTCGAGGATGCCTGCGCCACGCATGAGCGCACGGGGCCGGATGGCACGTGGTTCAGCGCGGAGCAGATGCATGCGACGGCGGTCGCGAGCCTGCATGGCGAATTTGCCACGGTGACGAGCACGGCGGCCATGCAGGGGGAATAAGAGGAAAAATTCTAGCGAAATTGCCGGAAACGATGATACTGTAGAGAATCATACATTTCTATTGAGAAATATCATGCGTATTGCCCCGCTTGCCCTCGCCATCGCCGTCCTCGGTTCCGGTTCCGCCCACGCGACCGTACTGGATTTGATGGCGCCGGTCGGCGGCGCGAACCTGTACGCGATCCACGACTTCACGGCGCCGTCCAGCGACGTTGAAGGCGCGGTCGTGGCGGGCGGCAATGTGACGGTGTCCAGCTATTCGATCAACCATAACGGCAAGAACGCATTCGGCAAGGACGGCTATGCGCTGGTCGCGGGCGGCAACCTGTCGTTGACGGGCGGTTCGATCGAGAACGGCAAAGCGTATGTCGGCGGCACCACCGGGCTGACGTGGGCCGCGACGCCGCAGATGGCCGCCACCAATCCGGTCGACTTCAACGGGGCGACGAGCTACTACAAGGGCGTCGCCGACGCACTGTCCGCCCTCGATCCGACGGGCGCCGTCACGCGTTTGTGGAGCGGCGTGCAGGTGACGGGCAGCGGCCGCGGCGGCGTCGACATCTTCAACGTGTCGTCCGACCTGTTCGCCACTTCCAGCAGCTGGACGCTGGACAAGCTGGTGCCGGGCGAGACGCTCGTCTTCAATGTGAGCGGCAACGCGGGCACCTTCAACAATGGCGGCATCAGCTTCGAGCCGCTCGCCGGCTACAACGTGCTGTTTAATTTTTACGAAGCGAAGACCATCGACGTGCGCGGCGTGATCGGCAGCGTGCTGGCGCCGTATGCGACGCAGTCGGCGAACTGGGGCGTCATCAACGGGAACGTGGTCGTCGATACCTGGTCGTCCACGGTGCAGGTGAATTCGAACCACTACTTCAATCCGGTCGATATCGCCGGATTGAAGCTCGAGAAGGGCACCGACGCGGCGTCGGCGCAAGTGCCGGAACCGGGCAGCATCGCGCTGGTGCTGGCCGGGCTCGCGGCGGCGGGTGTGGCGAGACGGAAGCGCCGCCGCGCCTGATCCGTCGGTGTTTCAAGCAGGCAGCGCCACCGCGACGCGGCGGCCATGCGCCCGCATCGCGAGCGCCAGCACCACGCCGGACAGCGCGAGGCTCGCCGCCACCCATTGCGGCGACGCATACGAATAGCCCAGCGTCAGCGGAATCCCGCCGAGGAACGCACCCAGCGCATTGCCGATATTGAAGCCGGACTGGCCCAGCGACGAGCCCAGCATCTCCGCTTCGCGCGAGTGCTCGATCAGCAGCATCTGGATCGGCGGGCCCAGCGCCAGCGCGTTCGCGCCGACGGCGAACGCCAGCACCATCATCGCCGGCTGCGACGACGCCAGCAGCGCGTTCATGCACAGCAGCGCGACCATCGTGATCAGGAGGATGATGATCGCGGTCAGCGGCGGCACGCGGTCCGCCAGCTTGCCGCCCACGTTCACGCCGACCGTCATGCCGACGCCGACCGCCGTCATGATCAGCGGGATCGTATTCGCGTGGAAGTGCGTCACGTCCGTCAGCAGCGGGGCGATGTAGCTGAGCCAGGCGAAGAAGCCGCCCGTGCCGATCGACGTGATGCCCAGCGCGAGCCACAGGTTCGGCTTGCGGAAGATCTTCAGGTCCTGGCGCAGGCCCGCACCCGGCGTCGCCTCGAAATACGGGATCAGCTTGTGCAGCATGATCATCGTCGCGAGGCCGATCACGGCCACGATCAGGAACACGAAGCGCCAGCTCATGTTGTGGCCGAGCCAGGTGCCGGCCGGTACGCCCAGCACGTTCGCGATGGTCAGGCCGGAGAACATGCTGGCGAGCGCGGCCGCCTCCTTGCCCTTGTCCGCGAGACGCGTGGCGACGACGGCGCCCACGCCGAAGAAGGCGCCGTGCGGCAGGCCGGCCAGGAAGCGGAACAGCAGCATCGTGTGGAAGTTCGGTGCGAAGGCCGAGAGCGCGTTGAATGCCGTGAACATCAGCATGAACCAGATCAGCACGCTGCGCGCCGGGCGGTGCGACAGCATGCTGACGAGCGTCGGCGCGCCGACGACCACGCCGACCGCATACGCCGAAATCAGATAGCCCGCTTGGGGAATGGAAATGTCGAGGCCGGTCGCGATATCGGGCAGGATGCCCATCATGACGAATTCCGTCATGCCGATACCGAAACCGCCCAGGGCCAGGGGCGCCAGGCTTTTCTTGATCATGTGTGTAGTCTTTGCTGGAGGAAGCCGGACATTATGGCGGCTCGCGTCAGGCGAGTCCGCTTTTGAGTCGTGATGTCCGGTATAGCCTCACATGATAGCGGTATCAGGCCGAGTCTGCTTGCGGGTCGTCGTTTTCCGCGCGCCAATGGATGCGGCCATTGCCGGCCTCGCTCAGCCGGGCGATCAGCGCCGCGGCCTTGTCGTCCGGCAGGTGGAAGGCGAACGAGACGGCGTCCGCATGCTGGACGGCATCGAGCGTGGCGCCGGCGGTGTCCAGTTCGCGGCGAATGAGACCTTCGAGCGGGTAGGGCGCGTCGCAGCGCAGGTGGCGCTGGCGGATGATGGCGATTTTCTGCGCACCCAGCAGCGCCTGGGCGACGCTGTCCGTGTAGGCGCGCACGAGGCCCCCCGCACCCAGCTTGACGCCGCCGAAATAGCGCACGACGGTCGCCAGTACACCTTCCAGGTCCTGGTGGCGCAGCACGTCCAGCATGGGCCGGCCGGCCGTGCCGCTGGGCTCCCCATCGTCGACGGCGGCCGATTGCCCGCCCGCCAGCAGCGCCCAGCACACGTGCGCGGCGCCGGGATGCGCAGCCTTGAGCCCGGCGACGATCTTCTGCGCGCCGGCCCGGTCGGGCATCGGCTGGATGCAGGCGATGAAGCGGCTTTTCTTGATGATCAGTTCGTGGTGGACGGGGGTGAGGATGGTCTGCGGCATGGGGGGTACAGCTTACTGTATTTCCGCCTGGATCGCTTAACGAAGTAAAACTACAAAAAATACCCGATATGGTTTGAATTACTATCTATGATCATGTTACTTTACTACAAATTACTATGGAGATAACATGAAGAAGCTCGTCCTGGCCATCTCGGCCATGCTGCCCGCGCTGTGGGCCGGCGCCGCGCCGTACGCCATCCAGCACGTGGAACCGATGAACTGGTGGGTCGGCATGAAGTCGTCCGACCTGCAGGTGATGGTGCATGGCGAAAAGATCGCCGAACTGGAGCCGGCGCTGGCTTACCCAGGCGTGCGCATCGCCAGCGTGGAGCGTACGGACAATCCGAACTTCCTGTTCGTGAACCTGAAGATCGGCGCGACGACGAAGCCCGGTGAACTGAAACTGCAGTTCAAGCGCGGCAAGGACGTGGTGACGACCGTCCCGTATCGCCTCGACGCGCGCCGCAAGGATTCGGCGGCACGGCGCGGCTTCGATTCCGGCGACGCCGTCTACCTGATCGTGCCCGACCGCTTTGCGAACGGGAACCCGGCCAACGACGATGCGGGCATGCGCGAAAAGAGCGACCGCGGCAATCCGGACGGGCGCCACGGCGGCGACCTGGCGGGCATGCAGGCGCAGCTCGATTACATCCGCAACCTCGGGTTCACGATGGTCTGGCCCACGCCGCTGCTGGAAAACAACCAGCAGGCGTACTCGTACCACGGCTATGCGCTGACCGATTACTACAAGATCGATCCGCGCTTCGGCAGCAACGAGGACTACCGCAACTACGTGGCGGCGGCGAATGCGCGCGGCATCGGCGTCATCCACGACGTCGTGGTGAACCATATCGGCACGGGCCACTGGTGGATGCACGACATGCCGTCGTCCGACTGGATCAACCATGGCACGCGGTTCGTCAAGACCAACAACCAGCACACGGTGGCCCAGGACATCCACGCGGCGCCGGAAGACAAGGCCGGCTTCGTCGACGGCTGGTTCGATACGACGATGCCGGACGTGAACCAGAAGAACAAGCTGGTGGCCCGCTACCTGATCCAGAATACGCTGTGGTGGATCGAGTACGCGAACCTGTCCGGCATCCGCGAAGACACGTATTCGTACGCCGACCCGGCCTTCCTGAACGACTGGAACCGCGCCGTGCGCGCGGAGTATCCGCACCTGAACGTCGTCGGCGAGGAGATGGACGACCGCCCGTACATGGTCGCGTACTGGCAGAAGGGCGTGGTCAACCGCGACGGCTTCCGTTCCGAGCTGCCGTCCGTGATGGACTTCCCGCTCGTCGACGCGGCCCCGAAAGCGCTGACGGCGCCGGAAGACAGCGGCCAGGGACTCATCAGGATCTACGAAACCATCGCGGCCGACTACCTGTACGCGGATCCGCTGAAGCTGATGGTCTTCCCGGACAACCACGACCGCCCGCGGGCGCTGGCGCAGGTGGACGGCAACGTCGACCTGTTGAAGACGGACCTGATCCTGATGGCGACGACGCGCGGCATCCCGCAGGTGTTCTACGGGACCGAGATGCTGATCCAGGGACCGAAGCAGCGTACCGACGGCGTGCTGCGCGCGGACATGCCGGGCGGCTGGGCGGGCGACACCGTGAACGCGTTCACGGGCACGGGCCTGACGGACGCCCAGCGCGACATGCAGCACCTCGTGCGCACGCTGTTCAACTGGCGCAAGACCAGTTCCGCCGTCAAGACCGGCAAGCTGACGCACTACATGCCCAGCGACGGCCACTACGTCTATTTCCGCCACGACGGCAGGCAGACGGTGATGGTCGTGTTGAACAAGAATCCGCAGGCCACGCAGCTGGACCTGGCGCGCTTCGCCGGCATGGTCAAGCAGGCGCGCCAGGGCCGCAACGTGCTGACCGGCGCCGCCGTCGACCTGCGCGCGCCGCTGGCGCTGCCGGCCATGACGTCCGTCGTGGTCGAGTGGTGATCGGGTCTCAGTCGACGGCGCAGATGCCCGCGCCCGAGCGCGCGAGCAACTGCCCGATCTGCGCGGCCGGGCACGGCCGGCCGTACAGGTAGCCCTGCGATTTGTCGCAGCCGTGCGCGCGCAGGAAGTCGTGCTGTTCCTGCGTCTCGATGCCCTCGGCCACGATCTCCATCCTGAGACTCCTGGCCATCGCGATGATGGCGCGCGTGATGGCCGCGTCTTCCGGATCCTGCGGCAGGCCGCGCACGAAGCTGCGGTCTACCTTCAGTGCGCGCACGGGGAAGGTCTTCAGGTAGCTCATCGACGAATAGCCCGTGCCGAAGTCGTCGATCGCGAGCTGGATGCCGGCGTCCGTCAGGGCGTGCAGGCGGTCGACGATGTCGGTGGACGCGTCCATCAGCATGCTCTCCGTCAGTTCCAGTTCGAGCCAGCACGGGTCGACGTCGGCCTCGCGCAAGGTCGCCAGCACGGCCGCGACGAGGTTGTTTTCCTTGAGCTGGCGGCCGGACAGGTTGACGGCCATGCGGAGCAGGTGGTTTTCCGCGTGCCAGCGCTTCAGGTCGCGGCACGCTTCGCGCAGTACCCATTCGCCGATCGGCACGATGAGGCCCGTGTCCTCCGCGACGGGGATGAAGTCGTTGGGGCTGACCATGCCCAGCTGCGGATGGATCCAGCGGATCAGCGCTTCGACGCCGACGATGTCGCCCGTCTTGAGGTCGACCTGCGGCTGGTAGTGCAGCACGAACTCGTCGCGTTCCAGCGCGCGCCGCAGGTTGTTGTCCAGCTTGAAGCGTTTATGGGCGTCGTCGCGCATGCTGGGCGTGAACATGCGCCACGCGTTCTTGCCGCCGTTCTTCGCGTAGTACATCGCGGTGTCCGCGTATTTCAGCAGCGCGTGCATGTCGGTCGCGTCGTCCGGGTACACGCTGATGCCGATCGACGCGCCGATGTGGATGTCGTGGCCGTGGATGTGGATCGGGTCGGCCAGCTTGAGCAGGCATTTTTCCGCGATCAGCGACGCGACGCCGACCTGGCTCACGTTCTCGAGGATGATCCCGAATTCGTCGCCGCCGATGCGCGACAGCACGTCGCCGAAGCGCAGCGTCTCCGACAGCCGGCGCGACACGAGGCGCAGCAGCTCGTCGCCGATGTCGTGGCCGAGCGTGTCGTTGACGGTCTTGAAGTTGTCCAGGTCGATGAACATCAGGATCGTGCGCTCGTCGAACTTGCGGGCGCGCGCGAGGACCGATTCCAGCCGCTCGTTGAAGAAGTGCCGGTTGTTGAGCTGCGTGACGGGATCGTAGTGCGCCAGCCGGTCCAGCTTGACCTCGATGCGCTTGCGTTCGTTGATCTCCGCTTCCAGTTCCAGTTCGCGCTTCTGGATGCGGTCCAGCATGCCGTTGAACGTGCGCGCCAGCAGGCCGATGTCCGCCGCCTGCGACACCTCGGCGCGCAGCGAATAATCGCCCTGGCGCGAGATCTGCTCGCTCACCGCCGACAGCGCCCGGATCGGGGCCGTGAAATAGCGCTGCAGGCGCGACAGCGCGTAGTACGAGAGGCTGAGCAGGGCCAGCGTCATCGGCAGCGCCAGCGCGAGGTACAGCGCGAGCTGGCGGTACACGCTCGTCACGCTGCTGCGCACGACCACGGTGCCGAGCAGGCGGCTGCCGACCTGGATGCGGCGCGTGACGCTGACGCCGCGGACATCCACCTCCGTCTCGCGCGCACGCGGGTCGTGCGCGGCGGGCGGCGACTGCGGATCGCGCACGAAGGTGACGAACGCCTTGCCTTTCGCGTCATAGGCGACGGCCGATTGCACGTCCGGCGCCACGCGCAGCGCGGACAGGATGTCGCCGGCCGCCTCGGCATCGGCGAAGGCCATGGCGGCCGTCAGGTTCTCGCCCGCCATCGTCGCCTGCGATTGCGTCTGGCGCACCAGCGCGGCCGTGAAGAAGTACAGCTGGATGCCGATCAGGAACAGCGTCGACAGCAGCATCACGCCGCCGCTCGTGACGAGGTAGGTCCATTTGAGCTTGGTGCTCAGTGCCTGCCGGTTGATCCATTCGATGAGTTGTTCCATGCGGGCCTTCCGGGTCTAATAGATGGCGCGCGCCAGCCGCAGCACCTTGGAGCTGAGCACGACGCCGGCACCGCGCGCCGCGGCGCCGTTGAATTCGAAGGCGATGCGCCGGTCGTCCAGCACCAGTTCGAGCATCACGCCCTTGCGCGCGGCGCCCCGCGTATCGGCGATCGTCAGCACGCCGGCCGCGCGGGCGCTGTCGGCGAGCGCCGTCATGTCGTCGGACTCCGACGCGCTGATGTACAGGATGTGGCATTGCATCAGCGCCTCCGGACCCGAGTGCGGATACACGATGGACAGGCGCGCATTCCCGAGCGGCTTGCCTTCGAGCGTGGCGAGCGCGCTGCCGAACGGATCGCGCCCCAGCACGCACAGGCGCACGACGCCGTTCATGTTCGGCAGGGTGCTGAACTGCGCGATGTTGTAGATGAACGCCGCCTTGGCCGCGTATTCGTCGGCCGCCTGGGCATGGGCAACCGCCGGCAGCAGGCAGCACAGGAGCAGGAGGCGTGCGAGGCTGGGCCGCATCATCGTCAGAACCTGACAGTCGCCATGAAACGCAGCGTGCGCCCGTCCTGTCCGATCGCGCCGAGGTGGCGCGGCGGCGTGCCGTTGTCGTAGTGTTCCTCGCTGGCGGAATCGGCATGGCGTTTGGCGAAGACGTTGAGCACGCCCGCGGACAGCTCCACGTGCGAGCCCAGGGTGCCGACGAGATTCAGGTCGACGAGACCGAAGCCGCCCACCTCGCCGCCGCGCACCGTGCGGCGCCGGCTCGTGTAGCGGTACTCGGCATGCGCGCGCAGGTGGTCGCCAAGCGGCGGCAGCGCGACATTCAGCTTGAACAGCCGGCGCGGCGAATTGGGCAGCCATGCGCCACCGGCGTCGTTGCGCGCCGACTGCACGTTCGCGCTGCCCTTGACGGCGCTGCCGTCCTCGCGCAGCCATTCCGCTTCCACTTCGATGCCCGTGGCGCGGGCGGCCTCGATGTTCGAGAAGACCAGCATGCCGTTGACCGGATCGGTGGCCAGCGCCAGCATGTCGCGCATGCGGTACTGGAAGACGGAGGCGGTGGCGCGGAAGCGGTCGGTCGGAAAATATTCCGCGATCAGTTCATAGGTCTTGATGTGCTCCGAGCGCAGCGCCGGATTCGCCCGGAAGTCGAACGTGTAATAGCGTTCGTAGGCGTTGGCGGAGCGGAAGGCCGTGCCGTACAAGGCCTTGAGCGTCACCTGGCTCGCCGTCTTGTAGAGCAGGGCCACGCGCGGATTCGTCGTGGCGCCGCCTTCGGAATCGTAGTCGTGGCGCACGCCCGTGTTCAGGATGAGCTTCTCGCCGAGCCGCATCTCGTCCTGCAGGTAGACGGCGGCCTGCCGCTTGGGATGGGCGACGTCGAGGTTGAGCAGGTACGGATCGACGTCGTAGTTCGCCATCTGCCGCTTGCTGTCGCGCGTGTATTCCGCGCCGGCGATGAGCTTGTGGCCGCGCAGCGCGCTGCTGGTCACGCGCACCTCCGCACCGCTGCTGAGGCTCTCGGCCGTATCGATGCTGGGCGTCGGCCCCTCGCTTGCGGACCCGGTCACGTTGAGGGTCTTGTAGCGGTAGCGCGCGACGCTCACGCCGGCGAACAGGTCGAGCGTCTCCGAGACGGCGCGGTGCCAGGACAGGGCGGCGCCCGCGTATTCGTCCAGCGACCAGCTGCGCGGATCGTTGAACTGCTGGCCGTACGACGCCGTCGGAATGCCTTTCGTGCGGCTGCCGAAATAGGCCTCGGCCACGACGCCGCCCGCGCTCAGTTTCGCGAACAGCCGGCGATAGCGGTCGTAGTCGATCCCGGTGGCGACGCCGTGGTTGCTGGCCGCGTCGTCGTATTCGGGAAAGTACACGTCGCGCCCCGGACTGTCGTACACCGACGCGCCCAGCAGCAGCTCGGTGCCGCCCGGCGTCCCGCTGCCGTACGTGTTGCGCACTTCGCGGCCGCGGCCCGTGAACCGGCCCACGCTGACGGTCTGCCCGTTGAGGGCCCCACCGCTTTTCGTGAGCACGTTCACCACGCCGAAGAACGCGCTGCTGCCGTAGATGGCGGAACCGGGACCCGGCACGAACTCGACGCGGTCGATGAGGGCCAGGTCGATCGGGAACTCGGTGCCGATGGCGCCCTGGTCGTAGACGACGTCGTTCAGGCGCCGGCCGTCGATCAGGACCAGCAGCCGCGTGTTCAGGTCGCCCGGATTGCCCAGGCCGCGGATGTTCGCGTAGTTGTAGTTGCGGTCGTAGGACACCGTCATGCCGGGCACGCTCTGCAGCACCTCCGTGAGCGTGCGATAGCCGCGCTGGCGGATGTCCTCGGCCGTGATCACGGTGACGGACGACGGTGCCTCGCTGATCTTCTGCGGAATCTTCGACGCCGTGACGACCTCGAGGTTGAGCAATTGTTCGAGGGGCAGGGCGTTCAAATCGGGACCTTGCTGCGCCAGTGCGCCGGCCTGGACGCCAGCCGCCAGGAGGCCGATCGCACGCGACAGGTGACGGGATGGAGACGTTTCCTTGTTCGGCAACATGGCAGGTCCTTGAGGGAATGCTTGGCAGAGCGCCCGAGCGGCCCAGTGTAAAGACGTGCAATACTGAATTTGTTGACTAGAACCAATTAATTGGCCGGTGCAACTAATTCCGAGAGGAGGGATAGGAAGAATCTGACAGAGAGCGGAAAAGCAAAAAGCCCACGAACCGAAGTTCATGGGCTTTCTGGTGTTCGTGGTAGGCCGTGCTGGGCTCGAACCAGCGACCAACGGATTAAAAGTCCGCTGCTCTACCAACTGAGCTAACGACCCGACGGGCAGCATTATAGCGGCTCATCGGGACACGGCCAAGTGCTTTCGTGAAAATTGGCAACAATTGCTGAGGTGCCCAAGCAAATGTCGGCCTTCCAAAGTGCCGCATAGACATTGATTTCCGGTATGATCAGTTGATTTTCAGATATTAATTTGTGCCGTGATCCCGACCGACTCCGATACCGCCACCGACTTCTCCCTGCGCGCCCTGAATCTCGTCAACAGCGGGATCATCGTGCTGGACGCCCACCACAAGATCGTGCTCTGGAACGGCTGGATGGTGCCGCGTTCCGCGCGCGCCGCCGCGCGCGTGCGCGAGCGCTCGCTGTTCGAGGTGTTCCCCGAACTGCGCGGGTCGCGCGTCGAAGCGGCCGTGCTGGCCGCATTGTCGCCATCGGCCGATGGCGCGAGCACGACCATCCCGCAATCGGAAAGCCGGGCCCCATTTCCCCTGCGCGAGACTGGCAGCTTCGACGGGCCGCGCATCGACCAGGCCGTGACGGTGACGCCGTTCCGCGATGGCGAGCAGCGCTATTGCATGATCGAGATCCGCGACGTCAGCGGTGCCGTGGAACGCGAAAAGCGTCTCCTCGACCACGCGGAATCGCTGCGCGCCCGGTCCTACGTCGACGGCCTGACCGGCATCGCCAACCGCCGCTACTTCGACGTCGCGCTGGACCGCGAACTGCGTCGCGCGCAACGCGCGAAGGGCGAGCTGTCGCTGCTGCTGATCGACATCGATTCCTTCAAGGCCTACAACGACCACTTCGGCCACCAGCAGGGCGACGCCTGCCTGTCCACCGTGGCGCAAGCCCTCGCTGCCAAACTCAAGCGCCCGGCCGACGTGGCGGCACGCTATGGTGGCGAGGAATTCGCGGCGATCCTGCCGGACACGTCGCTCGAGCAGGCCAGGCTGCACGCCAACGCGATCCGCGACCACGTGGCCGGACTGGCGCTGCCGCACGCGCCCGCGGCCCACTGGCCGATGGTCACGCTGAGCATCGGTGTCGCAAGCTTTGATCGTGAACGCCTGCATGAGGTTCCCGCATTGATCGAGGCCGCGGACAAGGCCTTGTATGCGGCAAAGCGTGGTGGCCGCAACCGTGTCGTGGTAGACGGCGACGCATCCGCTTGACGGGTCATTCAGCACGCCGCGATGACGTGCATATCCGATCGCGCAGCCGCGCATAGCGATACGGGATTCCGCCCGTCGCCGGCGCATGCGTGTCATTTCTCATCGATCTGATTTAGCGTAAATACAGACTGTTTCGTGATGCGGCCCTCGCCGTCCTTGTGGCTGCCAACCGGCGCCCTAGACTGAATTGCCGCCGCCGGCAAAGACCCGGACCGCGGCATTGTCCACCACGATCCGAAGGAGACATCATGCGTCCGCTTCCCTTGGCACTTTCCGCATCCCTGCTGTTGTTCGCGCCCGGTGCCGGCGCGCAGTCCGGGAATTATCCGATCAATGACGACACGCCGATCTCGCGCGTCGAGGTGACCGCGCAGCCGCGTCCGGCATTCCGCATCTGGGACTACCAGGCCGAGGACGTCAGCGGCGCGTACGCGTTGTCGAACGGCTGGCGCCTGAAGGTGAAGCCGGCGCGCGACGGCATCGTCGCCCAGATCGACAAGCAGCGTCCGATGCGCCTCATCGCGCAATCGCCCGACCGCTTCGTTTCGCGCGACGGCAACGTGATCATGGAATTCAACAAGGGCGACACCCGCGACGACATGATGATGAGCTATGTGCCGAGCGACGTTACCGATCCGCGCCTCGCGCAGATCATCGTGGTGACGGCGAAGATGGCGCAGCGCTGAGGCGCCGGCCGGTCAGCCCGCATCGCCGGGCGGGGCCGGCGGCTGGTCGATCGCGTCGGCCAGCCGGCGCATCAGCCGCACCAGGTTGTCGAAATCCTCCTTGTCCCACGACGCGAAGACGGCGCGGGCCATCTTGTCGCGCGCGGCGTCGAGCGCGTCCGTCATGGCCTTGCCCTTGGGGGTGATCGAGGCCAGGCGGACCCGCGCATCCGCGTCGGAAGCGCGCCGTTCCACGAGGCCCAGGCTGTTCAGCTTGGCCACCTGGCGGCTGACGGTGGTGTAGTCGCGTCCCGACCGTTCGGCCAGCTCGACGACGCCGATCGGCCCCAGCCGCTCGATCCCGACCAGCAGCGGAAACAGTGCCCGGTCCAGGCGGACGCCGGCCTGGCGGATAAGCTCCTCGTCGCGTTGCGGCCGGTTCATCGCGCTGACGATGCCGATCAGCGACGTGTGCAATTCACGCAGCCGCGCCGATATATGTGTATCTTGCACATTATTTTTCGTTGCCATATACTCCTCTCCAGTTATGTGCATTTTACACATAAGACACTGGGAGAGCGACATGGACTTCGATACCGATGTACTGATTTGCGGCGCGGGTGCCGCCGGCCTGACCCTGGCCCTTGACCTGGCGCGGCGGAACGTCCAGTTCCGCCTGGTCGAGCGGCAGGACACGCCATTCCACGGCTCGCGCGGCAAGGGCATCCAGCCCCGCACGCTCGAAGTCTTCGAGGACCTCGGCATCGTCGACCGGGCGGTGGCGCTGGGTGGGCCGTATCCGCCCCAGCGCATCCACGCCGCGGACGGCAGCCATGCCGATGCCCCGACCGCCGCGGCGCAGGCGGCGACGCCGGCGGAGCCCTACGCCACGCCGCTGATGCTGTCGCAATCCCTGACCGAGCAAGTGATGCGCGAACGCCTGCTGGAGCTGGGACAGCGGGTCGAATTCGGCCTTGCGCTCACGGGCCTGGAGCAGGACGCGGATGGCGTCACGGTCACGCTCGCGGGCCGCGGCGGCGAGTCGCGCCTGCGCGCGCGCTACGTCATCGGCACGGACGGCGGGCGCAGCACGGTACGCCATCTGCTCGGCGTCGGCTTCCCCGGCAAGACGCTGGGCGTGCGGGCACTGGTGGCGGACGCCGCCCTGACGGGCCTTGATCGCGACGCCTGGCATCGCTTCAACGGGGACGACATGGCGCGCCGGCTCGAGGTGTGTCCGCTCGCGGGCACGGACCTGTTCCAGATCCAGGCGCCGGTTCCGCCCGAGGGCGACGTCGACCTGTCGGCGCAGGCTCTCGACGCGTTGGTCACGGACCGGACCGGCCGCGACGACGTGCACGTGGACAGCGTGTCCTGGGCCTCGGCGTACACGATGAACGCACGCCTGGCCGACCGCTATCGCGTGGGACGCGTCTTCCTTGCCGGCGACGCCGCCCACACGCATCCGCCCACGGGCGGGCAGGGATTGAACACCAGCGTGCAGGACGCGTACAACCTCGGCTGGAAGCTGGCGGCCGTGCTCGCGGGCGCGCCGGACGATCTGCTGGACACGTACGAGGCGGAGCGCCGCCCCGTCGCCGCCGCGATGCTGCAGCTGTCCACGGCGCTGCTGGACGCCGCGCGCCGCGGCGGAGAAATGCGCCGCGGGCGCGAGACGCGGCAGCTCGACCTGGCGTACCCCGATTCGCCCCTGGCGTTCGCGCAGCCGGCGCGTGCACACGGTGTGCAGGCCGGCGAGCGGGCGCCGGATGCCGTCGTGCTGGGTGCGGGCGGGCAATCCACCCGGCTCTTCACGCTGTTCGCGGGGCCGCATTGGACCCTGCTGGGGCGGGACGTGCCGCCCGGCGTCGCGGAGGCGTTGCGGCGCGCGGGCCTGCGCGTGCACCTGTTCGGCGCGCGCGGCGACGTGGTGGACGTGCATGGCCAGGCCGAGGCGGCCTATGGATTGCAGCCCGGGGAACTCGTGCTGGTGCGTCCGGACGGCTACGTCGGCGCCATCGCCGGCTCCGCCCACGTCGACGCGCTCGATATCTACATGCGGCGTGCCGGCCTGTCCTGAACACGCCGCCAGCGCCAGGCCAGCAGGGCCAGCAACACCAGCCAGGCCGCCACGGCAACCTGGGCGAACACGTCGCCGATGCGGCTGTAGACCGTGCCGCCGCGCCCCGTCGGCAGGTCGCCGACGAGCATGCGGGGGGCGTGCGCCGTGCGGCGTTCGGCGACGATGCGGCCGTGCGCATCGCTCAGCGTCATCAGGCCCTGCGAGGCCGAGCGCGCGACGGCGAATCCGTTTTCGACGCCGCGCACGACGGCCATGCGGCCGTGCAGGTAGGCGTCGCGGTCGAAGTCCCACGCGGGCACCAGCATCAGGCCGACGTCGCGCCGGCCGTACAGGCGCAGGTCCTGGGCGAAATCCATGTCCTTGCAGATCGCGATGCCGGCATGCACGTCGCCGAGCCGCGTCACCAGTTCGCCGGTGCCCCGCACGTAGTCCGCTTCGTAGCCCGGCACCATGCGCTTCTTCAGGTAGGTGTCGACAGGCGCGCCGGGCCGGTACAGCGCGGCGATGTTCAGCCGGCCGCCCTGGGGCGCGGGCCCGTCGAGACCGGCGACGACGACGCTGCCCGCCGGCGGCGCGAGGACCGTGCCGGCCGCCAGGATTTTTTCCGGCACGACGATGGCCGCCGGCGCGTGCGCGGCCGCCGCGGCGACCTGGCGCGCGAACGCGGCCGCGACTTCCGGTGCCGCCTCGGGGTGATTGAACACGCGCCCGGCGTAACGGTCGTCGCTCAGCAGCGCGATGCGCACGGTTGGCCCGGCCGGCTGCGCCAGCTGCCACACGCCGTAGGCCAGCGCCGCAAGCACGGGCACCGACCATGCGAGGGTCCCGGACAGGTCGCGCGGCCTCACGTACAGGACGGCGAGCCCGGCGGGAATGACGGCCGCAAGGAAGGAGAGGCCGGCCACGCCGGCCAGCGCTGCCGTCTGCAGCAGCGGCACGACGTCGACCAGCGTGTAGCCGAGGGCGAAGAAGCTGCCGTTCGGCGACACGAGGCTGTGCAGGTAATCGATGGCGGCGAGCATCGCGGCGAATCCGAGCGGGGCCACGCCGGCCGGAAAGCGCCGATACAGGGCGCGCATGAACAGGGCCGCGAGCATGAACACGAGCGCCTGGGCGACCGCGAGGCCATAGACCATCGGCAGGAGCCGGCCATAGAACCACATGGGGCCCGCCTCGCCCATCCATGCGGGCACGAACAGCAGGAGGGCGACGTCCCGTGGGCGCGGCGCGCGCAGGGCCATCACCAGCAGCGGCACGAACGCCGCGAGCGCCAGCCAGCCGAACTGTCCCGTGTCGCGGCTGATTGCCAGCACGGCGCCGCACAGCAGCGCGGTAAGGATGTGCCATCGCGTCATTCTTGCTCTCCCTTCAGGTAGATGCGCGCCGCCGAGCGCAGGCACAGCGCCGTGAATTCGGTCCGCGACAGGTTGAACCGTCCGGAGCGGTGCAGGTCCACGAGTCCCTGCAGCACGCCCCACACGCCCATCGCCAGTTCCAGCGGCGGCCCGGCGCGCACGAGTCCCGCCGCCTGGCCCTCCGCGAGGCGCTGCGCGAAGCCGCCGATGACCGGAGAACGTCCCGCTTCGAAGTCTTCCGGGTAGATGCGTTCGGCGCGTGTCTTGAGCACGAAGGCGGCGTCGAACAGCGCCGGTTCGTCCAGCGCGAAATCGACGAAGGCCGTCGCGAGGGCGTCGAATCCGGCCAGCAGCGGCAGGCCGGCGAACATCTGGACACGGCGTTGCCACATCTCGAGCGCATGGGCGCCCACGGCCTGCAACAGGGCGGCCTTGTCCGCGAAGTGGCGGTACACGGCCATCGGCGTGATGCCGGCTTTCTGGCCGACGGCGCGCAGGCTTAGGCCGTCCAGTCCCTTTGCTTCGAGTTCGCTGATGGCGATTGCGAGAATGCGTTCTTTCGTGGTCATGTGTACACTGTATACATGTCTTTGCCGCAATGCAAGGGATAGGACGTCACCGGTTTACCCACGAAAAACGGAAAGGTTCCCACGACGGGACCGGGACCTTGTCGATCGTGGCCGCCACGAAATGGCATTTGCGCGCAGCGGCCAGCGCGGTCCGGTCGAGGATGGGTTCGCCGCTCGAGCGGGCGACGCGCGCATCCGTCACCCAGCCATCGACGTTGATCAGCACCGCCAGGATGACGTTGCCGGCGACCCGGCGCTCTTCGGCGAACCGCGGCAGCCGCGGGCGTTCGCAGTTATCGGGATTGACGACGGCCCGCACCTTGACGGGAACGCGGCCGCCAGCGCCGCCGCCCACTCCCTCGCCTTGGTCGCCCGCCCCGGCGGTGCCGGTGCCGTCAGGCTTGCCGCCGGCCAGTTCCACCTGCGTGGGAATAGCGACGATGGTGGCTGCCACTTCCGTGCGCGGCACGACCTCGATGTCGCGCGGCGGCGGCGCTGCGGTTTCACGCGCCGGCGGCCGGGGCTTGTTCTTGCGCCGCGGCGGCAGCGGGGGAGATGGAGGTGGCTCGGCGACCTGCGGCGCGACGTTGGACAGCAGCATGACGGTGTACGGCGTCTGCGGAAGCACGATGCGATCGGCGGTCACGAAAGCGAACAGGACCAGCGCGTGGAGGGCGGCGACGAAGGCAATCCGGGACAGCGTGCGCCTCGCGCGGTCGAATGCGGTGGACGTTGGCACGAAATCCCTCCCTGCGACGGCGGCTATCTATGTTATGGCAACAATGTCATATTGCCAATGCGCTGGGCATGGAGTGGATCTGAAAATCCTGGAAAACAAAAAGCCCACGGACCAGGCCGTGGGCTTTCTGAGTATTCGTGGTAGGCCGTGCTGGGCTCGAACCAGCGACCAACGGATTAAAAGTCCGCTGCTCTACCAACTGAGCTAACGACCCGAAGAGGCAGCATTATAGCGGCTCGGCCGCCGTCCGGCTAGCGTCCGCGTCGGTCCGCGCGTACCGGCGGCGTCGCGGCGGTGATCGCGAAGCTGCCCAGGACGAAGGCGGCGGCAAACGTGGCGGCAAGCAGGGTCGACAAGGTACGCATGATGGCTCCCGGCGGATGGCGGATACGATGTTCGGTTGTCGTATTGACGCTACCAAGTATAAGTAGCCGGGGATGCTAATTGGTTGCTGAAGGGCAACAAGATATTCTGAAGGGCAAAAACAAAAACGCCAGCTCATGAAAGCTGGCGTTTTCGTTGAATCTTGGTAGGCCGTGCTGGGCTCGAACCAGCGACCAACGGATTAAAAGTCGCTGGGTCGGTACGAATAACCTTTATTAATCAATGACTTGCAACGCTTGCCAGATGCGATAAGCAGTCACACTCAAGGGGAGGGATGGTACTTATCGGGAGTCACGTCACAAGTACGGCACATTGAAAAGCAGGGCCATCGGTTATTTTTGGTGCCGTAGGGAACGTGCTTGGAACCCCGCGCCGCAACTTATCAGAGCGCGGACGTTGAACCCATGATCAGGTCGCATGGTTGTTTACCTTGACGGATACGACGAACTTCCTGGTCTGCGCAATGACCGCCTTGCGTAAAACATCCTCGACCGCTGGAATCATTCAGCCCACACTGGCCCGGTGCGTGCCGATCAACTTGCATCCGCATTCAGTAATACAGTTTTCCACAGCTACGGCAACGCCCCCCACGGTCAAGGTGGGGTTGGCAGTGATGATTTTGTTGACCCCGTGCGGTTTACCGCCCGGGTAGAGCTGCGGGCACTCCACTTGGTCGCCAAGCCGCGCAATGGGCTTCCCGTCCACATCGTGCAGTGGCGAGCCGCTGATCACCTTACCGCCGTGATCAGTCGAGTCCCCAACTACAATAATCTTGAGCGACATGAAAATTCAATCCTCGGGTTGAATCAAATATTCTTTCTGGCAGAAAGATTGAGGTTGTATAAATTCAGGGAATAGGATTAAGTTTTTTCCGTCCATCCAAATTCGATACGAGCTATTTTTTAGGTAAAATTCGCACCGGCTGTCATAGCTTTTTAATGCCACTTTACTGTCGTTAATCAAGGACTCAACCATTTCCTCATCTAAATCTATTAACTCTTTGTTCTTCGAGACGCCGGTGGCGAGTTTCGCTGTTGGGAAGACTCGCTTGAATAAGGCTTTGGCTGGGACGAGATTGCCATTTGGGAGCGAAAATACACGAGCTTCTTTTTCTATGTCGGGAGATCCGGCGCAAACAGTTGACTTGGTGAAAACAACGCTCATATACCGTTCGGATAGCAAGACCTTTTCAAGAGCTGATTTGTATTCCCACGGGTGCCCCTGAGCAGCGACACCGCATTTCTTGGCCTCTCTGCCGAATGCGGCAGAAGCTGCTATCAAGGCAGCATTAACTCTTTTGACAGCGCCCTGGTCCATGCCGGCGATCTTGTCAAACGACACTGTTTGAACTGACGCTTCTTTGACTGGCTTGTTATCTTCGACCTTGTAGCTGAATGGCGCCGCCGACTGTGCTTGGGATGCCGACAATGAGATTGTCAAGCATACTGCTAAGACTGATATTCTCATAATAGGACCTTCCTCATCCGGTTGGTGAATTTCGTCCGTGCCTTAAGACCGTTTTCGCCCCCATTGATCGCCGTAGTAACTTTTGTGACATCGTCCAAATCCATAGCAGCCACTGTGCCATTTCGAAATACGGTAGCGTACCAACAGCCGGCGTCTATGCTATTGAAACTGTTTTCAATCAATCGCTCCGGCTTTTCTATCGGCGGGTAACGTTTCGTAGAATCATGCTCCCAACCAACATCGAAATCTTTGCCTTTTTTTAGCCAACCTCTAAAGCACCAGTATCCTGCATAGTTAAAGCGACCAGTCAGTTGCTTGAAGCCGCGCCCTTTGAAACGGGGGCCATCGCCTGGCTGGCAATTTCCAAGCACCTTACTGTTCTCGTATTTTGTGCCTGAATCGTTTTCTAGCATCTGGTTGAGGCTGAAACTTTCGACGGCACCTTGGCCGAAGAAGTGAGCTTGGCGCAGCCGTGAGTTGATGCCATAACGGTAGCAGCACTTGTTGATATCCAAACGGTATTTTTCTCGTACCTCGGATGGAGTACCGTGGCTAATCTCTTCGTCTGAGCCGACTTTTTCTGGATAAATTTGCTCCAGTTCATCTTTTGAAAGCCACATGCACTTCGCCAAGTGCTCAATAAACTTGACTGGATGTGCATGCCACAACATCGTGGCGGAGGGCAAGCCCGGCACTTGTTCCCAGAACGAGAGGCGTTCTATATGCGCAGTCAGCTTGGTGAACTGCTCAGGTGTCAATTTAGAGGCGCCGAAATCTTCCTGCGTGACTCGCCCGAAGCGTTTCGCAATGTCCTGTTTGCTCCACTCGGTCGGGTGGCGGGTGATCAGGTGCCGCAGTTTATCTTGGTCCCCGGACAGCGCACTGAGATTCTTGTCAGTGCGATTTTTTTCGTAAGCATCGAATAGCTTCCGGATACCATCGTCGTCAATAAAACCATCGCTGCTGAACAAGCCATGCTCTTCGACCTTGCAAAAACTTCGCCAGTCGGCGTCGCTGGTGTAATGGAGTGCGGATTTGTCGGCCCAGTACAAGTCGTTGGTGCCAGGTACGTACACCTGCACCCAGCTTTTGCCGTCCACTATTTCTTCGCGAAATTCACCGGCTCTCATCCATGGATCAGTCCAAGGCACGATCGAGATGCCCTTACCCAATGTCTTGCGGTTTTTGACCGGATTTTTCCTATAGCATCGCAATTCTGAAGTATTCGCATGGTGCTGCGTCTGTTTGACTGTCTGCTTCTTGTTCTTTGGGTCTGGCACATCAACGTCCACGCCGGTAATCTGGTCGTCGCTTACCCAATATGACTGCTTGCCAATAGTAATTTTTCTGAAACCACTTCCAGAATCCTCATGGGCTAGGGCCAGAGGCTTGGTGAGATCAACGGTGATCGCCTCCTTGGCCTGCAATTCCTCTAATACCTCCAGTTCGCTGGTAAGGATGCAGCGGCCCCACACCGTTTTCATCGCGTTGTCCACGAATGCAACATCGTCGAAGAAGATTTCGAAATGGATGCCACGCGACGGCGTGGTCACATTGTCGGGAATGCTGCCGCAGTAACCCAGGATATCGCCACGCTGTACGCGCCCGTAACCGTTGCCACCATGGCAGGTGCCATCGGCGGTTAGCGCAACGGATTCGACATAAGCTTTTACGACGGCCGGACGTTTGTGTTTGCCAAACACCGGACGGCCGTTCTTGTCAAGTTGCGCATGTTCCGCTACGGTTTTTCGAAGGAAGTTAACTGCTTGCACACCTTTCTGGTCCTTGACCTCGCCCCATGCACGCAAGTGCATGTAGAGCGAGTAAAAGGTCAGCTTAGCGGTGCCGAGAGTGGTCTGGCCGAGTTCAGCTTCATGCTTGAGCAGCACGAAGCTACGCGAGTACGGCACCTTGTCGAAATAGGCATCGGTGGAGTCGGCTTCGTCGTAGCGGTAGGCCACCAATTCGCCGTCGGCGATTGCTCGGATTGGCGTGGAGCGGTCACTCGGATGAATGTGCACCCCACCGTGCCAAAAGCGGTTCTTTCCCACCGGATAGGATCCGCTCAGGATTTCGCTGTTATTGAAAATAGAATCGGGCATTACCCGCTGCTGGCTTCCCTTGGTATAAGGAATATGGATGGGATAGGTAATGATCATCTTGATTGCGTCGTCCGTTTATGCCGAGAAGATAAAAGTGCCTTTCGGATCGTGACCGCCCTGACCAGGGATCACTACTTTGGCTTCCATGTTCTTGGCGTCAACGAAGCTGTGCGTTGCCGCATGCGCGACGAAGGTTCCATAGGTGCCGTGTTCAATTCCGCCGGCGGTGAACTTCGCATAGCTCCCCCCGCCATTGATCACTATTTCTTCCTTCGCAGTAATAGTGATCGTATTGGCGCCTTGCGTAATGTTTATCTTGGCTAGAAGGTTGATGCTGTCCGACAGCGCCTCCATGTCGATGTTTCCTGCCGAGGCAACCAGCTTCATGCCGGCCTTGTGAACGAACAGGCGGAAGGTCTGACGGATGCTGGCGAACAGGCTGTCACCGCTCGCAATCGACAGGCTACGGCCGGTGGTTAGTGCGGTATGCTCACCGCTGGCGATGTGTGTCGACTGGGCTGCGGAAGATGTGAGGCCGACTGGGCTGGACAACACCAAGTGCGGTTGGGCCAGTTCCGGGAACTTGGCGGCGCCGGCAGTGTTACCTCTGATGCCGTCATTTTGCTTTTTGATGATGTCGGCCACGGCACCCTGCTGCGCCGGTGAATCTTGCGTATTGTTCAGTCTGGCCGTTTCTGCCAAGTTCTCGTGAATATCGCTGGCTGCAGACAGGCGCTCGACGGTTTCGCCCATATCCTTGCTGTGTAGAGCGGCATTGTTGCGCGCTTCCGTGGTCAGCAGCATCCCTTTGCCGGCACGCGCCACGCCCCAAGCATTGGTGGCGATTTCCCAGCCTTCCCCGCGCTCATCCTTGCGTCCGCTAGTATCCTCGACACGGGTAATGTGCCCAAGCGACAGCTGGCTACATTGATGGTCGCTCTTCAACTGCGCCTGGATCTTGCCCGGGGTATCGTCCAGTACCAGGTGATTGCCACGTCCGCTCGCTGCGCCCGACTGCAGCTCGCGGCTGCGCAGGCCGCTCAAGGCCTGCTGCTCAGGCAACCGCCACGGCGGCATGTGGGTGTAGTTGTACAGCGCCCCAAGAATCAGCGGATGGTCGATGTTCCCGTTGACGAAGACCACGCCCACTTCCTCGCCCACCCGCGGGAGGCGGATATGCCCGAACTCGACGCCGGCGCCCGGCGACATCACGCGTACCCAGGCCGAGCTGTTCTCGTCGCGCTTGCCCAGCCGGTCCCAGTGGAACTGGACCTTGACCCGCCCGTAGCCATCGGTATGGATCTCGGCGCCGGCCGGGCCGGCCACGATGGCGCTCTGGATGCCGTGATAGACGCAGGGCTGGCTGTTGTAGTGGCGACCCGGGCGCCACTGGATGTCCTTGCGTACGCAGCGGAACGTGTTTTCGTAATGCGATGGCGCGCCCGGCCCGGCCTGGTAGTTGTTGCTGGCTTCGTGGTCGACGGACAGGATCAGGTAGTCGCGGTCGCGGATGCTGGGCTTGGCCGGCTCGCCGCGCTTGGGAACGCGCAGTTCGGCGCTGAAGTGACCGCCGAGCTTGAAGCACCGGCCCGGCTGGGCAGTGCGATCGTTGCCGCGCGCTTCGAAGGTTTGCGTGTTCGCATCAACCTCGCCCATGCGCTGATAGGCGAGCCGTTCGCCGTCGTTGTGGGTGCGAAAACCGTACGCGCCCGTGTTCTCGTAGATTTCATAGGGATAGACGTCGCCTTGATTGTTCAGGGACTCGGCAGTCGAGCGCTGCTCGACCGGGTTCTTGTAGTCGAAGCTGGCCAGGGTCATCTGGCCGGAGCCGAGGCGGCGCACCGGACTCCATTCGCGGATACCGTCATCCTCGAGAGAGCCGGCCTGGTCGCGGAATGGGATCTCGCCGGAGTCGTCGATCCCGGTCGGATCGATGGGCTGGGCGAGCGTGCTCCGGTCGCTGAGAAAGAGCGTGTGCCCGTCGGCCCGGTGCTCGTAGTAATAGTGCAGTCCGATCTCCTCCCAGCGCCGGTGCAGGTGGTTGTAATCGGTCTCGTTGTACTGGTTGGCGCAGGTCAGCCGCGGATACTCGCCAACGATGACCGGATTCCAGTCGTTCTGACGGTAATGGGCACAGGTGAGTTCGGTAATTTCGATGACGCTCTTGCCGAGGAACGAACGGTTGTCCTTGCGCAGCTTCGCGAATGCCAGCCAGGGCTCGAGCACCATGTGGTAGAACGCGAAGCCACCATCGGTGCGAAGGAAACGGAATTCGGTGACATAGCCGTTGAAGTAGCGCAGCGATCCGTCCTCGCGCACGAGCGAGATCGTGACCATCCTGGCCATCATCGCCTTCAGGGGAATCCGCGTGTCGTCCGACAGGAGTTCGACCTCGAAGCGGAAGCACCGCGAGACTTCCTCGTGCGCCTTGAGGCGGTTTGGCAGGAGGATGCGATCCGGACCGTCGTTGCGCGGGAAGTCCAGGCGCATCAGGCGGTCGTGCTGCGCATCGTGACCGAACGGCGATAGTGCAGCTCCCGCCGCGATCGCTTGGCTTCCGTCCATGTGTTGCCTCCGATGGTGTAAAGCTGTCAAATTTCCATCGGCTAAGGTAACCAAGCGCTTTCAGACGGCCTTGATAATAAGCAAGAACCGGGCTCTGCTGTTGTCCTGATGGGCAGCGGCAGTGCAGCGAACTTTCGCCATACGTGCTGATTTTGCTCAGCTTGATTGATCGCAATGTGAACTGACGGGCGGGTTCTACATTTTTCGTTTGATTGCCAGCAAGCAGCGCAAAACAAAGGGAGAGCATGCGCAAGCACGTATCCAACGGAAAAACTACGCGAATGGACATTGTTCTCAGGCCGGCAAAGAGCAGTTACCCGAATGCCGCGCTGTGGAGCGCTTCGAGGTCGGCCCGGCCTTGAAGAAGATCCGCGTCGGCAGACTACATGGCCGCCCGCATCCGGTCCAGTTCCGGAACTAAGGCGCATTCGACGCCTGGAAGCAGGCACTCGGCAGCGGTCCGGAAGGGACGCGGTGGGCGGGCCCGGAGGCGACGTGCTGGAGCATCCGCCAGGAGATCGAGCACCAGCTTAACGCCATGCGTGCAGGTAAACATGACAGCCTGGAAGCGGAAGCACGTGCCCAAGTCGACGCGCGCGTACCGGCCATATCGATCAGCGCAAACCTGAAGTACGGACTGCAGAAAGGGGCGATCATCGAGGCGACGCCGGCGCTCGAGACGCTGCTGCTCAATTCCGACATGGACCTGGACCTGCCCATGAAGATGGTTGCGCCTCCCTTTCCTGCGCAATATCTCAGGTTCGGTCCGGAGGCTGCCCGCCACCTGAAGGCACCGGACTCGGACTTGCCGGACCGTCTGTTCGACGGCGTGTTCTGCTTTTTCACGCCGCCATCGAACCGCTACGGCGATGGAATCAGTGGACGCTCGAGCTCATTTTCATCAGCCAGCGTCATGACTGCTTTAGCGGCCAGGTCACCCTGCTTGGCGATACTGAGCGTGACGACAAGCCTCTGGGCGAATGGCTCAACCGGGTTCTCGACACGGCGAAGAGGCGGTCGGTCGAGACCTTCTACAAGCCCATGTACGCAGCGGTGAGCTATGTGGTCAAGGTCTCCCTCTACATGGCGCTCAGGCAGGCTCGTAGCGTCGAGCATCGCGAATGCGATGAAGCGATGCGGCGCATCGCCGGACTCGGGGTCAAGAAGCGCGCCCGATTGCTTCAACGCGCTGAATCCCTGTACAACGGCATTCGGGTTGGCCCGGACGACCTGCCCCACGAGGGTACTGTCCATGTGGGGAGCAGTACCGTGGCGCCGCATTGGCGCCGCGGGCACTTCCGGATGCAGCCTTGCGGGCATGGGAAGCTCGAACGCAAGCTGATATTCGTAGCGCCCATGCTGATCCACGCGTCACAGCTGAAGGAAGACATTCCAGCCTCTAAGCCGTATCGTGCGGGCGGCAAACGGGGGATTTGAGCGTCCGATTGATTGTAGGTGAACCGATCACGGTCGAATCGCAGACGCTCGCGCAGCCCAATGCTGCTGTTTCTTCGGCTTTCTCCGCGTTGTCAGACGGCGAACAGAACGTATATCAGACTGGTAGGAAAGCCTTTGCCGCCTCGTCATTTAGTGGACGGATATGCAAGCGAACGCGCAAGTCGTTGGCCACGCCCGTAGTCGACAGGCTGCTGCGCGTCACAAGTACGGCACAGTAGTAGAAGAGGGAACTGCTGCAGACACAAAAAAAGGCGTCACGATTACTCGTAACGCCTTGATTTGATACCGCAAATTCGTGGTAGGCCGTGCTGGGCTCGAACCAGCGACCAACGGATTAAAAGTCCGCTGCTCTACCAACTGAGCTAACGACCCGAAGAAGGCACGCATTATAGCGGGCCGTTTTGATTTACGCCAGAGGTAACGTAAATCAGTGCGCCACGGTGGACTTCAGCACTTCCTCCGCCGTCGTCACGCCCTCGGCCACCTTGTAGGCTCCGGCGATGCGCAGCGGTTTCATGCCGTCGGCCACGCTTTGCTGGCGCAGCGCGGCCAGGTCCGTCTTTTCCTGCAGCAATTGCGAGAAATTTTCCGTCACGGTGACGAGTTCGTACAGGCCGGTGCGGCCGCGGTATCCCGTCTGACGGCATTCCGGGCAGCCGATCGGCCGGTACACGGTCGTCGGCTTCGGCAGGTTCCAGGTGCCACCCAGGGCCTGCCAGACGTCGTCCGACAGTTCGCCGTCGGCGGCCTTGCAGTGCGGGCATAGCGTGCGCACGAGGCGCTGGGCCATGATGCCGATCAAGGTCGCTTCCAGCAGATAGTAGGGCACGCCCAGTTCCAGCAAGCGCATGACGGCGGACGGCGCGTCGTTCGTGTGCAAGGTCGACAGCACCAGGTGGCCGGTCAGCGCGGCCTGGATCGCCATCTCGGCCGTCTCCAGGTCGCGGATCTCGCCGACCATGATGATGTCCGGGTCCTGCCGCATCAGCGCGCGCACGCCGTCGGCGAACGACAGGTCGATGCCCGGCTGCACCTGCATCTGGTTGAACGACGGCTCGACCATCTCGATCGGGTCCTCGACCGTGCACACGTTGACTTCGCTCGTGGCGAGCGCCTTCAGCGTGGTGTACAGCGTCGTCGTCTTGCCGGAGCCGGTGGGACCGGTGACGAGGATGATGCCGTGCGCACGCTTCGTCAGCGCATCCCAGCGTGCCGCGTCGTCGGGTGGGAAGCCCAGTTCCGGCAGCGTCTTGACGACGACTTCCGGGTCGAAGATGCGCATCACGAGTTTTTCGCCGAACGCCGTCGGCATCGTCGACAGGCGCAGCTCGACTTCCTGGCCGTCGTTCGTGCGCGTCTTGATGCGGCCGTCCTGCGGGCGGCGTTTTTCGATCACGTCCATGCGGCCCAGCAGCTTGATGCGGGCCGTCATGGCGATCATCACGACGGCCGGCACCTGGTACACCTGGTGCAGCACGCCGTCGATGCGGAAGCGGATCGCGCCGGCGTCGCGCTTCGGTTCCAGGTGGATGTCGGACGCGCGCTGTTCGAACGCGTAGCTCCACAGCCAGTCGACGATGTTGACGATGTGCTGGTCGTTCGCGTCGACCTGTTTATTCGTCTTGCCCAGTTCGACCAGCTGCTCGAAGTTGTTGCGCAGGGCGACGTCCTGGCCGCTGGACTTGTTCGCGTCGCGGATGGATTTCGCGAGGCTGAAGAATTGCGAGATGTATTGCGCGATGTCGAGCGGATTCGCGATCACGAGCTCGATGCGGCGGCGCGAGAGGCGCGCGATCTCGTCCTGCCATTCGGTGCGGAACGGATCGGCCGTCGCCACGACCAACGTGCCCGCTCCCAGTTCCACCGGCAGGATATTGAAACGCGCCGCATAGCTGGCCGACATCACGTCCGCGACCTTGGTGAAATCGATCTTGAGCGGATCGATGCGGAAGAAGGGCAGGCCGACCTTGCCGGCGCACCATTCGCTGAGCACGTCCAGCGTGAGCAGTTTATGGGGAGCCTTTGCCGACACGATCTTGCACTGCGCGACCGCCGTCAGCGGGTGCATCGACCCGACCGCATTCTTGAGGAGGCTTTGCGCCTGGGCGAAGTGCGGCTTGACGGTCGATTTCTCGACGATGCCGTCGGCCAGCAGCCACGAAAAGATGGCTTGCAGGTCGAGGGCTTTTGGTTTTTGCATGTCAGTTCGCGCCGGCCGCGGCGATGCCCTTGACCCAGGACCTGGCCGGCAGCTTCGTCGCGGCCACGATCTGCGCGGCGCGCGCGGCGAGGCGCTCCTTGTCGAGATCCGGCTTCTTCTTGAAGCACAACGCGACGACGTTGCCGTCGTGGACCTCCGGCAGGCAGATCACGTGGGCGAACGCGAAGCGCATCGCCTTGATGTTCTTCGCGAAGCTGGGGTGGTCGCCGAACAGGTTGACGGTCATGACGCCGCGGTCCGTCAGGCAGGCGTTGCAGGCCTGGTAGAACTCGGGCGTGTCGAGCACGGGGCCGCGCGCGGTGGCGTCGTACAGGTCGCACTGCAGGGCATCGATCGTGTCGTGGTTGGCCTCGTCGAGCACGAAGTCCAGCGCGTCCATCTCGCGTACGCGCAGGCGTTCGTCTTCCGGCGGCAGTTTGAACATCGAATTGCAGATCGCGATCACGGAGGGATTCAGTTCCACCGCGGTTACCTGCGCCTGCGGGAACTGGCGATACGAGAACTTGGTCAAAGCCGCAGCGCCCAGGCCAAGCTGGACGATGGTGTGCGGGTCGTCGATGAACAGCATCCAGGCCATCATCTGCTGAGCGTACTCGAGTTCAGGCCAGTCCGGCTTGCGGATGCGCATGGCACCTTGCACCCATTCGGTACCGAAATGGAGGTAGCGCACACCGTCCTGTTCGGACAGGGTGACGGGCGCAAACTTGGGCTTGCGGGCGGGACGGCGCGACGATTCGGCCTGTTCGATGGATTTGCGTTTGATGAGCATAGGATGAGCGAAAGAAGCATCCTATTATCGGCGGGAAGGAATCCGCAGCGCAAGAAGCGCTGCGGATGGCAGCAGACGCTGCGGAGGAAGCCGACGGTGCGGAGAAGGGGGACGTCCCCCGCACCGGAAGTATTACTGGTATTGATCCGGTTCGACCGACACGCGCAGGCGCACGCGGTTGCCCGGGTCGCGGTTCATGACCGTCGTGTAGGTGTGGCCGCGGTAATCGTAGGTCACGTCGTAGCCGTTCGTGCGCTCCTGGACGGAGTCGACGGTGCGGCAGCGCTGCACGGCCTGTTCCTGCACTTGCGGGCCGTAGTTGCGGCCGTTGTTGTCGACGTTGTCGCCGACCATGCCGCCCGCGATCGCACCGGCCGCGGCTGCCGCGACGCGACCGTTGCCGCCACCCACCTGGCTGCCCAGCAGGGCGCCAGCGATGCCGCCGATGACGGTGCCCGCCTGGCTGCGCTGTTGCGGCACCTGGGCCTGCACGTAGTCGGTACGGCATTCCTGGCGCGGCGTACGCACCTGCTCGATGCGCGGCTGGACGCGCGTCACGCGGCCGAAGTCCTCGAAATCGCCGGCCTGTGCCTGGGCCAGCGGCAGGGCGCACACGCCCAGGGCGGAGAGAATCAGTTTGGCTTTGACGTTCATGCTCATACCTCGTTTTGGTGGTGCTTCTGATCTGTTGGTATCCAAGGGCGTTTCGCCCACAACTGAATCTTAGCGCTGGTTGGCATTCATATCCGATCCGTGTGGCAACAAAATGTAACAGCAGGTATACGCGCCAAAACGCCCGGTTCAGAGGAGAAAACCGTGGAAAAAGCGTCAACAATGGATGAAAAAACTCGTCTTTTTTTACAAATGTGAGCGGCTCGTCCATATTCGGGTTGATTCGCTTACCACAAAACGTTACCCTTAGGAGACTTGGGGTTTTATTGGCGCGTGGAAATCAGACCAGGAGAAAGCGAACAAACCCGCCGCTTCCGCAAACACCGCGCGCTGGAGCAGCAGAACCAGACTGGGTGACTTGAGGAAAAAATGAGTTTGTTGATGAGAGTACCGCCGAATCTTGTGCAGTCCATCCGCGCTTACCGTGCACCGGAGCTGCAGAAGGAGGCGATGCGCCTTGGTCATCATTTTCTCTATGCACTGTGCACGAATGCGCTGACGAAGCAGCAGGTCTGTGCCCGCATCGGCGAGCAATTCTTCTTCCCCAAACCCTGCAGCAAGAATTTCGACGCGCTGCGCAACTGCCTCACCGAAGTCATCGCCGAAGCCGGACCGCAACCCGGTTTCATCGCCGTGCTGGACCAATTGCCGAATACGCAAAAATTCGACAAGGAAGCGCGCGAAACCCTGCTCGACGTATTCCGCGACGCGGCCGAATTCTGGGCCGAGAAAAAAGTCCCGTTCCGCGTATTTTATTCCTTCGAAGAGCCGCAATCGCCCCAACCCGTGGGTTGGGTGGGCCCCCACGCCTTCAAGTAAGCGCGGCGTTGCCGTCATTTCCTTCCTTGGGTCCGCCCATCGGCTCGGGTTACAATGCGCGCTTATGAAAAATATCGTGATCCTTATTTCTGGCCGCGGCAGCAACATGGAAGCCATCGTGCGCGCGCAGCAGGCCGAAGCCTGGCCGGCCCGTATCGCCGCCGTGATCAGCAATAAGCCGGACGCCAAGGGCCTTGCATTTGCAGCGTCCCACGGCATTCCGACCGCCGTCGTCCCCAACAAGGAATTCCCGACCCGCGAAGCGTTCGACGCCGCCCTGCAGGAAACGATCGACCGGTTCAATCCGGATCTCGTCGTGCTGGCCGGCTTCATGCGCATCCTGACGGCGCCGTTCGTCGAGCACTACGCGGGCCGCATGCTGAACATCCACCCGTCGCTGCTGCCGCTGTTCCCCGGACTGCACACGCACCGGCAGGCGCTGGACGCGGGCGTGGCGGAACACGGCGCGACCGTGCATTTCGTCACCGCCGAGCTGGACCACGGTCCGGCCGTGATCCAGGCGCGCATCCCCGTGCTGCCGGGCGATACGGAAGACAGCCTGGCCGAACGCCTGCTGGCCGAGGAACACGTCATCTATCCGAAAGCGGTGCGCCTGTTCATCGAAGACAGGCTCAGCATCGAAAACGGCGAGGTCCGGATCGCCGTGACCCCCTGAATCCACCAAGGAACACCCATGAGATTGCCACCCGCGATACTCGGCAATGCTGAAGAGGTATTGCGCGAGATCCTGCGCTTTACTTCCCCTGCCGACGTCACCCTGTCGCGCTACTTCAAGGACCACCCCCGTCTCGGCGGACGCGAACGCGGCGCCATCGCCGAATGCGTCTATGCCGTCCTGCGTCAGAAATCGTTCTTCACCGATTTCGCCGGTACCGGCGCGTCGATGCGCCGCCTCACGGTGCTCGGCATGGCCGAAGCCATCGGCGCCGACTCGCTGGGCGGCCTGTCGGAAGACGAAACGGCCCTGCTGACGCGCATCAAGGAAATCGACCGTTCGCTGCTGCCGCCGAAGAAACTGGCGAACCTGCCCGACTGGCTGTACGACAAATTCGTCGCCCAATATGGCGAGGAAGAGACCCTGGCCCTGGCCGCCGTGCTGAATACGGCGGCGCCGCTGGACCTGCGCGTGAATTCGCTGAAGGCGGACCGCGACAAGGTCATCGCCGAACTGGCGACCGCCCCGATCGCCGCCGAGCCGACGCCGTACTCGGCGCTGGGCTTGCGCATCTGGAAGAAGCCGGCGCTGCAGAACCTGCCTCTGTTCAAGGAGGGCGCGATCGAAGTCCAGGACGAGGGCAGCCAGGTGCTGGCCCAGCTGCTGGGCGCGCGCCGCGGCGAGATGGTCGTCGACTTTTGCGCCGGTGCCGGCGGCAAGACGCTGGCCATCGGCGCGATCATGCGCAGCACAGGCCGCCTGTATGCCTTCGACGTGTCGGAAAAGCGCCTGACCAAGCTGAAGCCGCGCCTGGCGCGCAGCGGGCTGTCGAACGTGCATCCGGTCGTCATCGCGCACGAACGTGACGCGAAAGTGAAGCGTTTGGCCGGCAAGATCGACCGCGTCCTCGTCGATGCGCCATGCTCCGGCATGGGTACGCTGCGCCGCAATCCGGACGTGAAATGGCGTCAGCAGCCGGAAGGTATCGCGGAGTTGACGGAAAAACAGGCTTCGATCCTGGACGGCGCTGCGCGCCTCGTGAAATTCGGCGGCCGCCTCGTCTATGCGACGTGCAGCCTGCTGGACGAAGAAAACGAGGGCATCGTGCAGGGCTTCCTCGCCTCGCACCCGGACTTCGAACTGGTGCCGATGCACAAGGTCCTGGCCGAGCAGCGCATCCCGCTGGAGATGGGCGATTACCTCAAGATGCTGCCGCACAAGCACGGCACGGACGGCTTCTTTGCCGCCGTGCTGGAGCGCAAGGCCGCGCCCGTCAAGGCGGTTGCCGACGAGTCCGACGAAGACGCTGTTGCGGAGTAATCGGAGCCGATGCCCCTGACCAACCTGACCAACCTGATCGATGACCTGCTCGATGACCTGAGCCGCCCCGGCATGCCGTGGCAGCTCGGGTCGATCGTCGCTTCGATCCTGTTCGGCTGGCTCAGCGCGCAACTGGTCCGCGTGTGGTGGCGCCGCCGCCGCGGCGAGGACGGCAGCCTGCTGCACACGGGCGTGGAAAGTTTTACGCGCGTCGTGGCGCCGCTGCTCGTCGTCGGGTTGTTGTACCTGGCGCAGGTGGTGCTGACCAAAACCCACTTCCACACGAACATCGTCAAGGTGGCGATCCCCGTGTTCTGGTCGCTGGCCGCCATCCGCCTCGTGTTCTACCTGCTGCGCCGCGTGTTCGCGCGCCGCGGACAGCTGGGGCAGACGCTCGTCACGTTCGAAAAGATCTTCGCGCTCGTCGCATGGCTCGCGGTGGCGTTGTACATCACGGGCCTGTGGCCGGATATCTTCGATTTCCTAGACAGCTACAAGATCCAGTTCGGTCCGAAGAAATCCAACAGCGTCACCCTGGCCGACATCGCGCAGGCCGTCGCGTCCGTCGTCGTGATGCTGATGCTGGCCCTGTGGGCCGGCGCCGCGCTGGAAGAGCGGCTGATGGGCGTGCACGCGCTGCATAGCTCGCTGCGGGTGGCGCTGGCGCGCCTGGGCCGCGCGCTGATGATCGTCGGCGCCGTGCTGCTGAGCCTGAATCTGGTCGGCATCGACCTCACGGTGCTGTCCGTGTTCGGCGGCGCCCTGGGCGTCGGCCTCGGTCTCGGCATGCAGCGGATTGCCAGCAACTACGTGTCCGGCTTCATCATCCTGCTCGAACGGAGCCTGTCCATCGGCGACATGATCACGGTCAGCACGTTCACAGGAAAGGTCACCCAGATCAACACGCGCTACACCGTGTTGCAGGGCCTGGACGGCGTCGAGACCGTGTTGCCGAACGAGTTACTCATTTCCGGCCCGGTGCAGAACCAGTCGCTGACGACGCGCAGGGTGCGTGCATCGACAAAGATCACGGTCGCGTACGGTTCCGACCTGGAGCAGGTGATGCCGTTGCTGGTGGCGCAGGCCGTCGGCACGCCGCGCGTGCTGGAAGATCCGGCGCCCGGCATTTCGCTGTCGCGCTTCGGTCCCGACGGCTATGAGCTCGACCTGGGTTTCTGGATCGCCGATCCGGAGAATGGGCAGGGCGGTGTCGTTTCGGAAATCAATAAAAAGGTGTATGCGCTGGTGCAGTCCGGTACCGTCAAACTGGGCTTTCCATCTGTTGATACCCGCCTCCTCGACTCCCATATAGCATCGGTTGTGGCGCGGATCACGCAGCCGGCGCAGAATTCTTAGCCGGGAGCGCGTCGATTGCGTCACGGCGTGCCGTGCGGCACCGGTTACGCGTAAAATGCATCTTTGCGTCACGCATTAGAGCGTGACACTCTTGCCATCATGACTGTTCCATAGAAAGAACGGCATTCTTCTCATCCTTAGTGGAGTATCGATGAATTTTCTCAGCAACATCCTGCACGCCGTGCTGTCCTTCCTGGATGGCGGTCTGTTCGACCTGTCGGTCTGGCAGATGGTCGTGTACACGCTGGTCGTCACGCACATCACGATCGCCGGCGTGACGATTTACCTGCACCGCCACCAGGCGCACCGCGCGCTGGACCTCCATCCGATCGTGAGCCACTTCTTCCGCTTCTGGCTGTGGTTGACCACGGGCCAGGTGACCAAGGAATGGGCTGCGGTGCACCGCAAGCACCACGCCAAGTGCGAGACGGTCGACGACCCGCATAGCCCGGTGACGCGCGGCATCAAGGAAGTGTTGCTGCGTGGCGCGGAGCTGTATCGTGCCGAAACGAAGAACCAGGAAACGCTGGACAAGTACGGCCACGGCTGCCCGAACGACTGGATCGAGAACAACCTGTACACGAAGTACAGCTGGCTGGGCGTATCGATGCTGCTGCCGCTGAGCGTCGCGCTGTTCGGCGTTGCCGGCATCACGATCTGGGCCGTGCAGATGCTGTGGATCCCGATCACGGCGGCCGGCATCATCAACGGCATCGGCCACTACTGGGGCTACCGCAACTACGACTGCAACGATGCGGCCCGGAACATCATGCCGTGGGGCATCATCATCGGCGGTGAAGAGCTGCACAACAACCACCATACGTTCGCCACGTCGGCGAAGCTGTCGAGCAAGTGGTACGAGTTCGACATCGGCTGGGCGTACATCCGCATGATGGAAATGGTGGGCCTGGCCAAGGTCAAGAAGACCATTCCGAAGCCGAGACTGCAAAAGAACAAGCTGGAAGCCGACTTCGACACGCTGCAGGCCGTCATCGCCAACCGCTACGACGTGATGGCGAAATATGCCAAGTCCGTCAAATACGCGTTCCGCGAAGAAGTGGAACACCTGAAGCAAAAGGCCGAGCTGGAATCCCGCTTCCTGAAGAGCTCGCGCAAGCTGATGCAGCGCGAGCCGGCCAAGCTGCAGGCGCCGCAACAGGCCCAGCTGGTCGAACTGTTCCAGCACAGCAAAGCCCTGGAAACGATGCACCAGATGCGCGTGGAACTGGGCGCGATCTGGGAACGCTCGCACTCGACCCGCGACCAGCTGCTGCACCAGCTGCAGGACTGGTGCACCCGCGCCGAAGCGTCGGGCATCAAGGCGCTGCAAGAGTTTTCGATGCGCCTGCGCAGCTATGCGTAAGCAGACATGACATGGCCGGCATGGCCGGCCCATGACAGACACCCCTCATGCAGGGGTGTTTTCTTTTCCGGGGCCTGATCGGCGGCGGTGCCTGAAATGGCTGGTGCATCGAACAGCGCGCGCGTATGATCGCCGAGAGGGAGGGTATCGGCGTCAATCGGGCGTGTCCTGCCAAGCCCGGAGAACCTGTCATGATAGAACGTCAACGCCGTTCAGACGAAGCGACCGCAAACGCCGTCGCGCGCGGCCTCAATATCCTTTATGTCCGTAACGCGGACCTCGCCCAACGCTACATGGAACACAAACACGTTCCGCTCCAGGTTATCCACCGGGTGCTGACCCGCCCTGACTTGCGCCGCCGGCTCAGCCCGGAGCAATCGATTTCGGAAGCCATCACGCCTTCGCCGCCGGACGAGTCCGGGCGATAGGCGGCGCCCGCACTAGGTGGCGTCCCGTCCAGACTCGGGCGACAGGAGCTCGGCGTCGGCGCCTTCCTGCGCGGTGGCATGTTCGGCCCGCATGCTGTCGTCGATCGACTGGCGCTCCTCGGCGGCCAGCTCGGGCGGATCCAGCATGTCCGCCAGCATGGCGGCGAGTTCAGGCGTGTCCCACGGGATGCCGCTGCGTTCCTTGATGTGGATATAGTGCCGGATTTCGCTGTCCTGCTCGGATGTGAGCGGCAATCCGCGAAAGGTATTGGAAGGTCTGGATTCTTTCATGATGCTCTCGATTCATATCCCGTTTCCGGTCCTGGCCTGAGGGCGCTCTATGCGCGTCATCGAGATGGCATGGGGCGGTGCTGGTGCTATTCGACTCTACGCGCATCCGTCACGGGCGGGCGCACGGCAGTTCGTCGGACGCTCAGCGGCAGAACGCTACCGATGGATAGCCGCAAGCGATCATCGTGCCGACGTCCGGATTTGCCAGGTAATCCAGGTGCGCCGTCACCGGGTTTTCGATCAAGCCCAGCCACGTGCTGTCGTTTGACACGAGCACGTCCGCCACGGCCACGTCCGGCGCCGTGTAGCGGGCGGCCAGCAGGCGGTAGGACAGCAAATCGTTTGGATCGGTGAACGCGACGACGGCCAGGCGCTGCAGGGTGTCCGCGCGGCGGTTGGGCTGGCGCCGGCGCAGGTCCAGGAAGCGCTGCAAGGCGTCTTGCGTGGCGATCGCCCGCTGTGCCGCCGCCGACTGCTCGGCCAGGCCCAGGATGGGCAACTGGTTGCCGGCCATGAACAGCAGTCCCAGCCGGCGCGCTGCCTGCTGGCCCAGCGCCCGCGTCTGCGGTTGCCACGATTCCAGCATGGCGCTCAGGGCGTCGAACAGCATCTTGCTGCCCAGGCTCTCCGCGACGACGACGAGCGGCGCCTCGCTGTCGGGATCCTGCTCGAGCACCTGCGCGATCGTCCGCACCATCGCATCGCGGATCGCGACGTGGCTTTCGCCCTGGTAGATGACGGCGTCGGACAGGCAATCGTTCAGCAGGTTGTCCTTGACGTAGCCGTTCAGCGACGCGCGCTTCGGCTTGCATGCCCCGGCCGCGGTGCAATCCGTCGGCGTGCCGGTCATGTCGACGTCGAGCTGGTGTTTGAGCCCGGCCGTCAGCGGCGACCACACGAGGGCGTGGAAGCGGACCGTGCCGCCGGCGAGCCTGCGCGTGCGCTCGACGACTTCCACGCGCGGCGCAGCCGCGGTGCTGGCAAGTGTCGGCGCGTGTGCTTCGACGATGCCCGTGATGCGGTCGATCTGGCGCTCGGCCCAGGCCGTATCGTGGGTGCACATGCCATGGACGAGGAGCACGTCGACGGGGCGCGTGCCGGCTTCCGCGACGCTGCTGGCAATGCCGGGAAAGGTCGCGCTGCCATGCACGACGGCGGGAGGGCGGTAGGGCGTGGAGCAGGCGGCGAGGCCGGCAAGGGCGGCCAGGGCAGGCAGGAGCGACAGTCGGGTAGGCCACAGGTTGTGCCACATAAGTCGATTCTCCAGCGAAGGTGGACGATCGACTATAACGACGCGGGAGAGTGGATCAAATGACCCCAATCAATGGCACAGAAAAACAAAAAAGCCGCACACGGTGAAGTGGGCGGCTTTTTTGAAAGAACCAGATTACTTGATCTTGGTTTCTTTGTAGACCACGTGCTTGCGAGCTTTCGGGTCGAATTTGGTGATTTCCATCTTCGCCGGCATCGTGCGCTTGTTCTTGGTCGTGGTGTAGAAGTGACCGGTACCTGCGGTCGATTCCAGTTTGATCTTGTCGCGGCCAGTTTTTGCCATGATGACTCCCTAATTAGATTTTCTCGCCGCGGGCGCGCATATCGGCCAGCACAGCGTCGATGCCGAGCTTGTCGATGACGCGCAGGCCGGCGTTCGAAATACGCAGGGAGACCCAGCGGTTTTCGGATTCTACGAAGATGCGGCGGTTCTGCAGGTTCGGCAGAAAACGACGCTTGGTTTTGTTGTTGGCGTGGGAGACGTTGTTGCCAACCATCGGACCCTTGCCAGTAACTTGGCAAACACGTGCCATAGCGCACTCCTTGAATAAACTTCCACAATCGGAAAAACGAGAGTATAGCTTGAAAACCGTCGAGTAATCAACAACTTGCGGAAAAAAATTGTTAATAAATGAATCGATGAGATTTAACAATCGTGAATTCTCGCAATGTTTGCTTCGTAAGGGCTTGTTTACACACTGTTATTCGCGCGTCCGATATGCGCAACGAGCGCCCGCAGGGCGGCCGTAATCGGCGCCGCGAAGCGTGGTTCCGACGCGATCCGGTCCGGCTCGACGCGGGAGCCGATGACGGGGATGCGCAGGCAGGCGTCGAGGACGAGGTCGGCCGACATCGTGCGCAGCGTCTCTTTCAGCGCCTCGTCCGCGTGGAACGACTGATACGACGGATTCAGCACGGCGACCGGCTTTCCCGCGAACGGCGCGTGGTTCACGACCCAGTCCAGCGTGTTCTTGATGGTGCCCGTGACGCCGTGCGCGTATTCGGGACTGGCGATGAGGAGGGCGTCGGCGGCCGTGATCGCCTCCTGCAGGGCCAGCACGCCGGCAGGGATCTCGGTGCGCTCGGGACTGAACAGCGGGAAATCCAGGTGGTGTTCGAAGAGGTGGATGGCGACACCGTCGGGCGCGAGGTCGCGGCAGGCGCGCAGCAGGCCGGCGCTCATCGAGCGGGCGCGCTGGCTGCCGCAGAGGGCGAGGAGTTGGAGGGACATCGGCGCATATTAGCTCAGATCTGTCCATGCTCCGCGAAGGAATGCACGAGCGGTCCGGCCACGATGAAATGGTCGAGCACGCGGATGTCCACGAGACTGAGCGCCTTGACCAGGGCGCCCGTCAGGCGCAGGTCGGCCTCGCTCGGCTCCGGCATGCCGGACGGGTGGTTGTGCGCGAGGATCACGCTGGCCGCGTTGTAGTCCAGCGCCTCGATGACGACTTCGCGCGGATACACGCTCGTCTGGGTGAGCGTGCCGCGGAACAGTTCGCGGTCGGCGATCAGGCGGTTCTTGACGTCCAGGAACAGGACGACGAACGATTCGTGGCGCTGGCCGCCCAGCTTCATGCGCAGGTAGCGCTTGACGAGGTCGGGCGAGCCGAACGCCTCGCCAGCCTGCAATTGTTCGGCGATGGCGCGGCGGGCCAGTTCCATCACGGCCTGCAACTGCGCATATTTCGCCATGCCCAGGCCGTGCACCTCGGTACAATCGTCCAGCGTCGCGCCGAACAGGCCGTGCAGCGAGCCGAAGTGTTGCAGGATGTCGCGGCCCAACTCGACCGCGCTCTTGCCGCGCACGCCCACGCGCAGCAGCAGCGCCAGCAGTTCCGGATCCGACAACGCCTGCGCCCCCTCGCGCACGAGCCGTTCGCGCGGCCGGGTCTGCTCCGGCCAGTCTTCGATTCCCATCCGACCCTCCATGCAAGATCGTGCATTATTCGCGCGACGGGAAGAGGATGGTTTGGGCCTGCGCAAGCCCGTCATCGTAACGTTTTTGCAAGTGCAACAGATCGACGACAGAAATCACGACGGCTGAGGCGGGACGGGCACAGGTGGCTTACAATAGCGGTTTGCACGTCAACCGAACACGCAACAATGTCCTCCACTAACGCTCCCGTCGTCACCGAATCGTCGTACCTGACCCTCCATTACCGTCTTGCCACCGCCGACGGCAAGGACATCGTCACGACCTTCGGCAGCACCCCGGCCACCCTGCTGCTGGGCCAGGGCCAGCTCGCCCCGTTCCTGGAGCAGCGCCTGCTCGGCCTGGCCGAAGGCACGCACACGACGTTCGACCTGACCGCCGCTGAAGGATTCGGCGAGCGCAATCCCGACCTGATCCAGGTCGTGACGAAAAAGACCCTGGACGAGAACTCGGAACCGGATGCCGATTACCAGGTCGGCGACCTCGTCGACTTCCGCGCGCCGGGCGGCGGCCGCTTTGCCGGCGTGCTGCGCGAGATGCGCGCCGACGACGCCGTGTTCGACTTCAACCACCCGCTGGCCGGCCAGCCGCTGAAGTTCGAAGTCCAGCTGATTTCCGTACTCTGACCACAGCCATCACCGAACCATGGACAACGAGATCCTGTTAGCCCAGCCGCGCGGCTTTTGCGCCGGCGTCGACCGTGCGATCGAGATCGTCGAGCGTGCCCTGCAGCAGTTCGGCGCGCCCATCTATGTGCGCCACGAAATCGTTCACAACGCCTACGTCGTCAACGACCTGCGCAACAAGGGCGCCATCTTCATCGAAGACCTGGACGACGTCCCGGCCGGCAACACGCTCGTGTTTTCCGCGCACGGCGTGTCGAAGGCCGTGCGCGAGGAAGCCGAATCGCGCGGCCTGAAGGTCTATGACGCCACCTGCCCCCTGGTCACCAAGGTGCACGTGGAAGTGGCCAAGATGCGCAAGCAGGGCGCCGAAATCGTCATGATCGGCCACGCCGGCCACCCGGAAGTCGAGGGCACGATGGGCCAGGCGGAGGAGGGCATGCACCTCGTCGAGACGGTCGACGACGTGGCGAAACTGAACGTCGGCAATCCCGACCTGCTGGCCTATGTGTCGCAGACGACCTTGTCCGTCGACGACACCGCGGAGATCATCGCCGCGCTGAAGGCCCGTTTCCCGAACATCGTGGAGCCGAAGAAGGGCGACATCTGCTACGCGACGACGAACCGCCAGGAAGCCGTGAAATTCATGGCGCCGCAGGTGGAAGTCGTGATCGTCGTCGGCAGCCCGAACAGCTCCAATTCGAACCGCCTGCGCGAAGTGGCGGAAAAGAAGGGCACGCCGGCCTACATGGTCGACAACGCCGCCGGCATCGATCCGGCCTGGATCGCCGGCAGGAAGCGCATCGGCGTCACGGCCGGCGCGTCGGCCCCGGAAGTGCTCGTGCAAGCCGTCATCGAGCGCCTGAAAGACCTGGGTGCCGCCAGCGTGCGCGCGCTCGAGGGCGTCGAAGAGAACGTCACGTTCCCGCTGCCCAAGGGCCTGGATGGCGGCAAGGCCGCGGCCTGATCCAATGAACGTATTCGACCTGCGCCCGCGCTCGCCCTCCGGTTTCGACACCGTTCCGCTGGAATTCTTCCAGGATTACCCGGAACCGGGCGTCAACTTCATCGACGTGGGCTGCGTCTTCGACAACCCGACCCACTGGCAGCTCGCCATCGACGCGCTGACCGAACGCACGGCCCACCTCGACGTCGACTTCCTCCTCGCGATGGACGCGCGCGGCTTCATGCTCGCGGGCGCGCTCGCGTACCAGCGCGGCATCGGCTTCGCCATGGCGCGCAAGCCGGGCAAGCTGCCGGGCGCCGCGATCGGCATCGATTACCGCCGCGAGTACGGCAGCGCCACGATCGAGATCCAGCCGGAGCGCATCAAGGGCCAGCGCGTGCTGATCGTCGACGACGTGCTGGCGACCGGCGGCACGATCGAGGCGGCCGCCACGCTGCTGCGCCGCATCGGCAAGGACGTGGTCGGCGCCGCCGCCCTGTTCGACGTCGCGTTTTTCAAGGACAAGCGCAACCTGACCATGCCGGTGGTGACCCTGCGCGACGTGTAAATCCCGGCAACGCATCTGTTATGATGACGCTCGGAATTATGTTGCTTGGCTAGCGGCACTCGTACCACGGGTGCCGTTTTTGTTAGTTCGAAAGGAAACCACACAAGCATGGAAACTTTTGTCCAACAGATCCTGAACGGGCTGGTGCTGGGCAGCATGTATGCGCTCGTCGCACTTGGCTACACGATGGTCTACGGCGTGCTCAACCTGATCAACTTCGCCCACGGCGACGTGCTGATGATCGGCGCCATGGTCGGCCTGTCGATCCTGAAATTGCTGGACGGCGTCTTCCCCGGCCTGCCCGGCGGCGTGCAGCTCGCCATCGCCATCGTCGGCGCCATCCCCGTCACGATGCTCGTGAACGTCCTCATCGAACGCATCGCCTACCGCCGCCTGCGCAACGCGCCGCGCCTGGCCCCGCTGATCACCGCGATCGGCGTATCGATCCTGCTGCAGACGTTCGCCATGATGATCTGGGGCCGCAGCCCGCTGCCGTTCCCGCAACTGTTGTCGTCCGACCCGGTCAATGTCGGCGGCGCCGTGATCTCGCACACGCAGATCCTGCTGCTCGTGCTGGCCGCCGCCGCGATGGTCGGCCTCGTGTTCCTCGTCGAGAAGACCCGCATGGGCCGCGCGATGCGCGCCGTCGCCGAGAATCCGCGCGTGGCCGGGTTGATGGGCGTGGACTCCAACCGCGTCATCGTCGCCACGTTTGCCATCGGCGCCGCGCTGGCCGCCGTCGCCGGCGTGATGTGGGGCGCGAATTACGCATCGATCCAGTTCGCGATGGGCACCGTGCCGGGCATGAAGGCGTTCTCGGCGGCCGTGCTGGGTGGTATCGGCAATATCTACGGCGCCATGATCGGCGGGATCGTCCTCGGCATCATCGAGAGCCTCGGTGCCGGCTACATCGGCGACCTGACCGGCGGGTTCCTCGGCAGCCATTACCAGGACATCTTCGCGTTCATCGTGCTGATCCTCGTGCTGACCGTGCGTCCGTCCGGGATCATGGGCGAGCGCGTGGCCGACCGCGCGTAAGGAGATCGCCCATGTCTCTCCTGACTTTTGACACCGCCAACAAGCCGCGGCAATCGTACGCCAGCATGGCCGTGCTGTTGGCCGTGATGCTCATCTTCCCGTTCGTCGCCGCGCAGTTCGGCAACTCGTGGGTGCGCATCCTCGACATGGCGCTGCTGTACATCATGCTGGCGCTGGGCCTGAACATCGTCGTGGGCTTCGCCGGCCTGCTCGACCTCGGCTATATCGCGTTCTTCGCCGTCGGCGCGTACCTGACGGGCCTGCTCGCATCGCCGCAGTTCGCCGCGCTGCTGGAATCCATCGTGAACTACCACCCCGAACTGCAGGATGCCATCGTGCGCACCTTCGGCGAGGACGTGCGCACCAACGGTATCCATTTGTCCGTCTGGTTCGTCGTGCCGCTGGCCGGGTTGACGGCCGCGCTGTTCGGCGCGCTGCTCGGCGCCCCGACGCTGAAGCTGCGCGGCGACTACCTCGCCATCGTCACGCTGGGCTTCGGCGAGATCATCCGGATCTTCATGAACAACCTGAACGATCCGATCAATTTCACCAACGGCCCGCAAGGCATCAACCTGATCGATCCGATCCGGATCTTCGGCGTGTCGCTGGCCGGCGAGGCGGGCTCGCGCGCGACGGTGTACATCGGCGGCTTCGGCATCCCGTCCGTCAACGCCTATTACTTCCTGTTCCTGCTGCTGTGCATCGTGACGATCTTCATGACGAGCCGGTTGCAGCATTCGCGCCTGGGCCGCGCCTGGGTCGCGATCCGCGAAGACGAGATCGCCGCGAAGGCGATGGGCATCAACACCCGCAACGTCAAATTGCTCGCGTTCTCGATGGGCGCGTCGTTCGGCGGCGTGGCGGGCGCCATGTTCGCGGCATTCCAGGGTTTTGTCTCTCCGGAATCGTTCTCGCTGACGGAATCCATCGCCGTGCTGGCGATGGTCGTGTTGGGCGGCATCGGCCACATCCCCGGCGTCGTGCTGGGCGGCGTGCTGCTGGCCGCGTTGCCGGAAGTGTTGCGCCATGTCGTCGAGCCGGCGCAGCAGGCGCTGTTCGGCAAGGTCGTCATCGAGGCCGAGGTGCTGCGCCAGCTGCTGTATGGCCTGGCCATGGTCTTGATCATGCTGAACCGTCCGGCGGGCCTGTGGCCGTCGCCGGTCAAGGAAGACCGCCCCAATGCGGCCATCGCCAAAGAGGAAGAGAGCGAGGCATGAGCAACATCCTGCTGAATATCTCCGGCGTCAATAAACGCTTCGGCGGCCTGCAGGCCCTGACGGATGTCGGCATCAAGATCATGAAAGGCCAGATCTATGGCCTGATCGGCCCGAACGGCGCCGGCAAGACGACGTTCTTCAACGTGATCACGGGCCTGTATCAACCGGACACGGGCACGTTCGAGCTGGACGGCAAGCCGTATTCGCCATCGGCGCCGCATGCCGTCGCCAAGGCGGGCATCGCGCGCACGTTCCAGAACATCCGCCTGTTTGGTGAAATGTCCGCGCTGGAAAACGTGATGGTGGGACGCCACGTGCGCACGCACCAGGGCGTGTTCGGCGCCATCTTCCGTCACGGCGCCGCGCGCCGGGAGGAGGCCGCGATCCGCGGCCGCGCGCAGGAGTTGCTGGACTTCGTCGGCATCGGGCAATTTTCCCAGCGCACGGCGCGCTTCCTGTCGTACGGCGACCAGCGCCGCCTGGAAATCGCCCGCGCGCTGGCGACGGAACCGAAGCTGCTCGCGCTGGACGAACCCGCGGCCGGCATGAATGCGACGGAAAAGGTCGCGCTGCGCGAGCTGCTGGTCAAGATCCAGGGCGCCGGCATCACGATCCTGCTGATCGAACACGACGTGAAACTCATGATGGGGCTGTGCGATCGCATCTCGGTGCTGGAGTACGGCAAGCTGATCGCGGAAGGGCTGCCGGCCGAGATCCAGAAGAACCAGGCCGTCATCGAGGCCTATCTCGGAGGTGCCGCTTGAAGCCCGATAACGTTCTGAAAATTTCGGGCCTGAAGGTGGCGTATGGCGGCATCAAGGCCGTCAAGGGCATCGACCTGGAGGTCGACCGTGGCGAACTCGTCACGCTGATCGGCGCCAACGGCGCGGGCAAGACGACCACGCTGAAAGCCATCACGGGCACGCTCCCGCCGTGCAAGGTGGAAGGCACGATCGCCTATCTCGGCCAGGCGCTGAACGCGACGCAGCACGCCACCAAGTCGTTCAAGCTCGTCGAGCAGAAGCTCGCGATGGTGCCGGAAGGCCGCGGCGTGTTCACGCGCATGACCATCCACGAAAACCTGCTGATGGGCGCGTACACGCGCAACGACAAGGCGGCGATCGAGACCGACATCGAGAAGTGGTACACCGTGTTCCCGCGCCTGAAGGAGCGGTCCACCCAGCTGGCCGGCACGCTGTCCGGCGGCGAGCAGCAGATGCTGGCGATGGCGCGCGCGCTGATGTGCCATCCCACGCTGCTGTTGCTGGACGAGCCGTCGATGGGTCTTGCGCCGATCATGGTCGAGAAGATCTTCGAGGTGATCCGCGACGTGTCGAAGCAGGGCATCACCGTCCTGCTCGTGGAACAGAACGCGAAGCTGGCGCTGCAGGCGGCGAACCGCGCTTATGTGATGGAGTCCGGTGCGATCACGATGACGGGGAATGCGCAGGACATGCTGCACGATCCGCGCGTGCAGGCGGCGTACTTAGGGGAATAAACGGACGTCGTTCCCGGCATTGCCGGAAACGACTCCCCGCGCAGGCGGGGACCCAATTTTGCTCGCGCTATCGAGAAGCTAACAAACTTAGGTTCCCGCCAAGGCGGACGGCCAGTCCGGGAACGACGAGTAGGCGCCAACAAAACAAACGGCCCGGAACCGCTTGCGCGGTCCGGGCCGTTCGGCTTCCTGGGAGGAGGAAGCAGCGCTGTGTGATTGTTACAGCTTAGGCAGCAGCAGCCGAGTTGGCGGCAGCGCCAGCCTTGCGGGTGGCTTGCGTGAACTGCGACACGGCGGCGTTCAGGTTCGATTCGATCGCCTCGACAGCCTGCTTGGTCGTCTTGGTGAACTGCTCGTAGCCGGCGTTGGCGTTGCTGATGGCGGTTTTCAGGGCCGAGACATAGGTCTCCGAACCGGCCGGGGCGTTCTTGGTCACTTCGTCGACCAGCGAGATCACCTTGCGGTTGACTTCGGCGAATTGGCTTTCAGCGGCTTTCGAGAATTCGGCGCCGGTGTCGGCGGCGATCGATGCCACCTGGCGGCTGTAGGCCAGGGCTTTTTCAGCAGCCGGTTGGGCTTGCGAAGCCGACACGGCGAAGAATTCCTGGGCATCCTTGACAGCCAGCAGCTGACGCGTGGTTGCCGACGAGTCTTCGAGGGCGGCCTTGACGGTGTTGATGTTCAGGTCCACCAGCTTTTCCACGCCTTCGAAAGTCTTGGAGGTCAGGGCCGAAAACAGGGCGAACTGGGATTCGAGGTTGGCTTTGGTCGCGTTCGAAAACTGCTCAGGGAATGCAAACATATGGTTCTCCAGTAATGGATCGTTATGAACTTTTGCTTTTCAGGTGTCTTGGGACACCTGCATGGACCAGTGAAGCGGTGAAACAGGGAAAAACTCGGGACTGCTGGTAAAGCGCGTTGATTGTGCGCCGCAACATGAAGCCATTTTTCCCGGTTTTTGATTATGCGTCAAGCACTTTTGATGCGTCGCACAATTCAACCGCACTCTCTTGCGTAAGATCAATGGATACAAACGTTTGCGCCATTTTTGTTTGCGCCGTTACAACACTTTAGTGCTTTGCAGCAAGCGCAAACGGGTAAGGTCAGCCATGTTAGACTTGCCGAATGATCATTCGACCGATGCCGCTGTTTTTCGTTGTTCTCTGGAGCACCGGTTTCATCGCCGCGAAATACGGCTTGCCGTATGCGCCGCCGATGTCCTTCCTCATCCTGCGCTGCCTGGGCGCCGTCCTGATCCTGTTGCCCGTCGTGCTGTTGACGGGTGCCGCCTGGCCGCGCGGGCGCATTCGCCACGTGGCATTCGCCGGGCTGTTGCTGCAGGCAGGTTACCTGGGCGGTGTGTGGGGCGCGATCAAGCTTGGCATGCCGGCCGGGCTGTCCGCGCTGATCGTGGGCATGCAGCCGATCCTGACGGCCATCGCCGCGCCATTGATCGGCGAAAAGGTCCGGCCGCGCCAATGGCTGGGGCTGGGACTCGGGCTGTGCGGCGTCGGCCTCGTCGTGGCCGCGAAGATCCACCTGAACGGACTGGCCCCTGGCGCGATCGCGCTGTGCGTGCTGGCGCTGCTGTCGATCACGGCGGGGACGATGTACCAGAAGCGTTTCTGTCCGACATTCGACCTGCGTACCGGCACGGTGATCCAGTACGCGACGTCCGCGCTCGCGCTGCTGCCGTTCGCGGTGCTGCTGGAAGACTTCGGCCCGCACATGGAAAACATCCAGTGGACGCCGCAATTCCTGGGGGCGCTGCTGTGGGCGATCCTGGCGCTGTCGATCGGCGCCATCTTCCTGCTGTTCCGCCTCATCAGCCGCAACGACGCGACCCGCGTGACGAGTCTGCTGTACCTGACGCCGCCCACCACCGCCCTGATGGCCTGGCTGATGTTCGGCGAGAAGCTCGGCATGCTCGGCCTGGCCGGGATGGTCGTCGCGGTGCTGGGCGTCGCATTCGTCGTCAAAAAATAGAAGGAGGCAGCATGATCAGCAACGAACAACAACGCGCGGTGGACGCCGCCATCACCTCGCGGCGTTCGATCCGCGCGTACCTGGAGACGCCGGTCGCGCGCGAGGATATCGAAGCCATCCTGGAAGTGGCGGCGCGGGCGCCGTCCGGCACGAACACGCAGCCGTGGAAAGTCCACGTGCTGACGGGCGCCGCGAAGGCGCGTCTCTCCGACCGCATCCTGGCCGCCTACGCGGACCCGGCGCAGAACCGGGAACACGTCGAGGAGTACGCGTACTACCCGCGCGAGTGGGTGTCGCCGTTCGTCGACCGGCGCCGCAAGGTCGGCTGGGATTTATATGCGCTGCTGGGCCTCACGCGCGACAACAAGACCGGCATGGCGGCCCAGCACGGTCGCAACTACCGCTTCTTCGACGCGCCCGTCGGCATGATCTTCACCATCGACCGCGTCATGGAGCAGGGCTCCTGGCTCGACTACGGCATGTTCCTGCAGAACATCATGGTCGCCGCGCGCGGCCGCGGCCTCGACACGTGCCCGCAGGCCGCGTTCACGCAATTCCACCGCATCATTTCCGACGAGCTCGGTCTGCCCGAAAACGAGATGATCGTGTGCGGCATGGCGCTCGGATTTGCCGACCTCGACAAGGTGGAAAATACGTTGGTCACGGAACGCGAACCGGTGTCGTCGTTCGCCCGTTTCCTGGACTAGCACGCTATACTTGTCTTCGCAAGCTATTGAAAAACCAAGAGATTTCTACAACGCATCTCGTTTTGCGTTGTAGAAAAAAATGGGCGTAGATGGTACAGTCGTCGGGTGCGCACTTGCGCTCCCTACGTCATCCGCTACACTGCATTTAGTGCTCTTCAGTTCGCGTTCAAGGATTTTCAGATGCTTAAGCTCGCGTTGGCAGCCGCCATTTCCATGATGTTCGTGCTCGAACCCGCCGCAGCCGCGACCAAGCACAAGGGGCATGCGGCCGCGACGAAGCGCGTCAAGGCCAAGCGCACCAACCTGGCCAAGGTCATCGCCGACGACAACCGCAAGCGCATGGTGCGCCGTATCGAGATGGTCCATGGCAAGCGCCGCGTCGTCTATCAGCGCGTCCGCCGCGCCGCGCCGGCCGTCGCCATGCTCAGCGCGGGCGATATCGCCGGCCTGAGCCGCACGCATGATCCGCTCGACCTGCGCTCGAACGTCGCGTACGTGCTGGACCAGCAGAGCTCGGAGGTCCTGTTCGAAAAGAATGCCGCCGTCGCGCTGCCGATCGCTTCCATCACCAAGCTGATGACGGGCCTGCTCGTCGTCGAGGCCCGGCAAGACCTGGAAGAAGTGCTGACGATTACCGAGGCCGACGTCGACCGTCACAAATTCACCAGCTCGCGCCTGCCCGTCGGCGCGCGCATGACGCGCGGTAACCTGCTGCATATCGCACTGATGAGCTCGGAGAACCGCGCCGCCGCCGCGCTGGGCCGCAATTATCCGGGCGGGATCAATGCCTTCGTCGACGCGATGAATGCGAAGGCGCGCGAACTCGGCATGAACGACACGCATTACGTGGATTCGAGCGGCCTGTCGAGCCAGAACATTTCCAGCGCACGCGACCTGGCCAAGCTTGTCAAAGTGGCGCACCAGGAGCCGCTGCTGCGCCAGTACACGACGGATCCGAACTACGTCGTCCAGGCGAGCGGCCGGGCGCTGCAGTACCACAACACCAACTACCTCGTCGCGTCGCCCGACTGGAATATCGGCCTGCAGAAGACGGGATTCATCAACGAAGCAGGGCGCTGCCTCGTGATGCAGGCCATGATCCAGGGCCGCAACGTGATCATGGTGTTCCTCGATTCGAAGGGCAAGCAGTCGCGCACGGCGGATGCGGGCCGCATGCGCCGCTGGCTCGAAGCGCTCAAGCCGGCCAGCCTGCCGGCCAGCATGTCGGGCACAGCGGCTGCGGGCGTGCCCGTCACCGTGTCGGCGGCGGTGCCGGCGTCGGTGTCGTCCGCAGCGACGGCGCCGGTCGTCCAGTAAGGGTCAGCTCGTCCCACCGACACGGTGGCCCAGGGTCGCGGAAATCTGCGCCGCCGTGTTCACCAGGTCTTCCAGCCAGTCGTCCTGCAGGCGGTCCGCCGGCGCCGAAATCGACAGGCCCGCGACCAGCTTGCCGCTGTCGTCGTGGATGCCGGCGGCCATGCAGCGCACGCCCAGTTCCAGTTCCTCGTTGTCGCGCGCATAGCCGCGGGCGCGCACGAGCGACAGTTCGCGCTCCAGGCGCGTCAGGTCCGTGATCGAATTCTTGTTGTGGCCCGCGAGGCCCGTGCGCGTGGCATACGCGCGGATCGCCTTCGGCTCGTCGATCGACAGGAACAGCTTGCCGGTCGACGTCAGGTGCAGCGGACCACGGCCGCCGATCGCGCGCACGACCTGCATGCCGGAACGCTCGGAGAAGGCGCGGTCGATGTAGACGATTTCGTCGCCCTGGCGCACCGACAGGTTGACCGTCTGCTTGGTCTTGTTGTGCAGCGCCCGCATCAGGTCGACGGCCGCTTCGCGCACGGACAGCCGGCTCTTGACCACATTGCCCAGTTCGAGCAGCCGCATGCCGAGGCGGTAGGTGCCCGGTTCCACGCGGTCGACGAAACGCGTCACGACCATGTCGTTCAGGATGCGGTGCGCCGTCGACGGGTGCAGGCCCGACACCTTCGACAACTCTTTCAGGCTCACGGGGTCGGGATAACTGGCCAGTACGTCGAGCAGCGCCACCATGCGCTCGATGACCTGGATGGAAGTCTTGGCCGGTTCAGGGGTTTCCAGTTTCGTCATGTGGTTGGTGCAGTGCGGTATATTTCTCTACTTTATACCATAATGTGAAAATATTAGGTAATGATGTTGCGTAGGGGCCGAGCTGTGTGGGCATAATGGCGTTTCTGTACAGATTGTCGAACATACATGGATCAACCGAGCAGCGAGTTCAAGAGTAAGGGCGGCCTGGGCCGTATTGCGGGCGCGTTCCGCTATTCGATGGAGGGCTTCCAGACCGCCTGGAAGAACGAGCACGCGTTCCGGCAAGAGGTGATGGTCGCGGTGCCGCTCACCGTCGTCGCGCTGCTGCTGAAGGTGTCGGCGTTCCAGAAGCTGGCGCTGATCGCCGTGCTCGGGCTCGTGCTGCTCGTGGAGCTGATCAATGCGGCCATCGAGGCCGTCGTCGACCGCGTGTCGCTGGAGCGCCATCCGCTGTCCAAGGCCGCCAAGGACCTGGGCAGCGCGGCGGTGGCGCTGGCGATCACGATGGCGGGCGCGACCTGGGCCGTCGTCCTGTACAACCGCTTTTTCTGACGTACCCTTCACACTAAGGAGAACAAGATGACTTTACGCCTGGGCGACACGGCTCCGGATTTCGAACAGGATTCCACCATCGGCCGCATCCGCTTCCACGAGTGGGCGGGCGATTCGTGGGTGGTGCTGTTCTCGCACCCGGCCGACTTCACGCCGGTGTGCACCACCGAGCTGGGCCTGACCGCGAAACTGAAGCCGGAATTCGACAAGCGCAACGTCAAGGCGATCGCGCTGTCCGTCGACCCGGCCGAGCAGCACAAGGCATGGATCAAGGATATCGAGGAAACCCAGCAGACCGTCGTCGGCTTCCCGATCATCGCCGATGCCGATAAATCCGTCTCGCAGCTGTACGACATGATCCACCCGAACCAGTCGGCCACCGCGACCGTGCGCTCGCTGTTCGTGATCGATCCGGCCAAGAAAATCCGCCTGACCATCACCTACCCGATGAGCACCGGCCGTAACTTCGACGAAGTGCTGCGCGTGATCGACGCCCTGCAGCTGACCGACGGCTACACCGTCGCGACGCCGGGCAACTGGAAGGATGGCGATGACGTGATCATCCCGCTGACCATTCAGGATCCCGAGCAGCTCAAGCAGAAATATCCGAAGGGTTTCAACGCGCCGAAGCCGTATCTGCGCCTGACCCCGCAGCCGAACAAGTAAGCCGGCACGTCACAGGCCGCATAAGCAAATAAGGAACGTGTTGTTTGTTTTGCGGCTGAGGACCATTACCCTTGGAGCCATTCTGGGGGTAAAGCATGTCCATTCAATACATTTTGTCGGGATTCGCCGTTGGCCTGCTGGTCGGCATGACCGGGGTCGGCGGCGGTTCGCTGATGACGCCGCTGTTGACGCTGCTGTTCGGCGTCACGCCGTCCGTCGCCGTCGGCACCGACCTCGCCTTCGCCTCGATCACCAAGACCGCCGGCACCGTCACCCACCGTTCGCGTGGGACCGTGCACTGGGACATCGTCGGCCGCCTGTGCCTCGGCGCGCTGCCGGCCGCGCTCGTCGCCACCCTGGCCCTGCAATATCTCGGTCCGCTCAATGCCTCCATCGGCAAGGTGATCCGTTATTCGATCGCCGTGTCCGTGCTGCTGACCGTCGTCGCGATCCTGTTCCGCGGCAAGATGCTTGCCTGGGTCAACGCCAAGCCGTCGCGCCAGCTGCAGGGCCGCGGCCTCGTCGCCGCCACGGTCGTGTCCGGCGCGGTGCTGGGCACGCTCGTGACGATCTCGTCGATCGGCGCCGGTGCGATCGGCGCCACCTTGCTCGTCATGCTGTACCCGCGCCTGACGCCGGCCGAGGTGGCCGGCACCGACATCGCCTATGCCGTGCCGCTGACCGCGATCGCCGCGTTCGGCCACTGGTGGCTGGGCTCGATCAACTGGACACTGTTGTCGGCGCTGCTGATCGGCTCGCTGCCCGGCATCACGATCGGCTCATGGGCGGCCCGGGCCGTGCCTGAGAAAGTGCTGAGAGGATTGCTGGCGATGACGCTGGCGGGAGTGGCGGTCAAGCTGCTCCACTGACGAGAAAGGCGCCGCGAGGCGCCTTTCCTGCTTTTTGGATTCGCTCATGCGGGAAACGTCTATGCAAATGAGGAATGCTTCGTTTGTAATATGTCTTTCCAATGAGATTATTTCGTTCCGTTAGAAGAAATTGTAATAAGGCGTAAGATGACCACTTTACTATCGCGAAACAGCGCCAACCGGGTGATTCCCGGCTTCGGGCTCTCGCTCGGGTTCACGATTTTCTATCTGGCGCTGCTGGTGCTGATCCCGCTGTCGGCCATCTTCCTGAAGACGTTCACGATGAGCTGGGATGCGTTCGTGAGCGCCGTCACGTCGCCGCGCGTGATGGCGTCGTACCGCCTCAGCTTCGGCGCCGCGCTGATCGGCGCTGCCATCAACGTCGTGTTCGGCGGCATCGTCGCGTGGGTGCTCGTGCGTTACCAGTTCCCCGGCAAGCGCTTCGTCGATGCGCTGGTCGACCTGCCGTTCGCGCTGCCGACCGCGGTCGCCGGCATCACCCTGACGGCGCTGTATTCGTCCAACGGCTGGATCGGCAAGCACCTGGAACCGCTCGGCATCAAGGTGGCGTTCACGCCGCTGGGCGTCGTCATCGCGCTGACCTTCATCGGCCTGCCGTTCGTCGTGCGCACGGTGCAGCCGGTGCTGGAAGACGCGGAGCGCGAACTGGAAGAAGCGGCCGCCAGCCTGGGCGCCAGCCCGTGGCAGACCTTTACCCGCGTGATCCTGCCGAGCGTCGTGCCGGCGTTGCTGACGGGCTTCGCCCTCGCGTTCGCCCGCGCCACCGGCGAATACGGTTCCGTCATCTTCATCGCCGGCAACATGCCGATGGTCTCGGAGATCACGCCGCTGTTCATCATCACCAAGCTGGAGCAGTACGACTACACGGGCGCCACGGCCATTGCCGTCGTGATGCTGCTCGTGTCGTTCCTCCTCCTGCTGGCCATCAACCTGCTGCAGGCCTGGGCGCGCAAGCGTGCGGGCAAATAATATGAGTGCCGTTCTCGACGATCACCTGAAAGACAAGACTGCCGCGGTGGCGAATGCGCCGCGCAAGGCCACCAATACGCTGGAGCCGGGCTGGGTGCGCTATGCGCTGATCGCCGTCGCGCTGATCTTCCTCACGCTGTTCCTGTTCGTCCCGCTCGTGGCCGTGTTCACCGAAGCCCTGAAGAAGGGCTGGGACGTGTACAAGGAATCCGTGCTCGACCCGGACGCGCTGTCCGCCATCAAGCTGACGTTCATCGCCGCCGGCATCGCCGTGCCGCTGAACCTCGTGTTCGGCGTGGCGGCCGCGTGGACGATCGCCAAGTTCGACTTCCCCGGCAAGAGCATCCTGCTGTCGCTGATCGACCTGCCGTTCTCGGTCTCGCCCGTGATCGCGGGCCTGATCTACGTGCTGCTGTTCGGCTCGCAGGGCTGGTTCGGCCCGTGGCTGATGGACCACGACATCAAGATCCTGTTCGCGGTGCCGGGCATCGTGCTGGCGACCATCTTCGTCACGTTCCCGTTCGTCGCCCGCGAACTGATCCCGCTGATGCAGGCGCAGGGCAGCGAAGAGGAAGAGGCTGCGCTCGTGTTGGGCGCGTCCGGCTGGAAGACGTTCTTCAAGGTCACGCTCCCGAACATCAAGTGGGGCCTGCTGTACGGCGTGATCCTGTGTAACGCCCGGGCGATGGGCGAGTTCGGCGCCGTGTCGGTCGTCTCCGGCCACATCCGCGGCGAGACGAACACGATGCCGCTGCAGGTAGAGATCCTCTACAACGAATACAACTTCACGGCCGCGTTCGCGATCGCGTCGCTGCTTGCACTGCTGGCCCTCGTGACCCTGGCGGTGAAAACCTTTATCGAATGGCGCATGCACCAGGCCCGGAAGGCCAGCGTGCAGGACCACACCACGGAGTAATACCATGACGATCGAAGTCCAACACATCCGCAAGCAGTTCGGCCAGTTCACGGCCCTGGACGACGTGTCGCTGAAGTTTGCCGACGGCGAGCTGACGGCGCTGCTGGGCCCGTCCGGCTGCGGCAAGACCACGCTGCTGCGCATCATCGCCGGCCTCGAATACCCCGATGCGGGCCGCGTGCTGCTCGACGGCGACGACGCCTCGAACCGCCACGTGCGCGAGCGCCAGGTCGGCTTCGTGTTCCAGCATTACGCGCTGTTCAAGCACATGACCGTGTTCGAGAACGTCGCCTTCGGCCTGCGCGTGAAACCGCGCAAGGAACGCCCGTCGGAAGCGGTGATCCGCGAGAAAGTGAAGAAGCTGCTGGAGCTCGTGCAGCTGGACTGGATCGCCGACCGCTATCCGCCGCAGTTGTCCGGCGGCCAGCGCCAGCGCATCGCCCTGGCGCGTGCCCTCGCGGTGGAACCCCGCGTGCTGCTGCTGGACGAACCGTTCGGCGCGCTCGATGCGAAAGTGCGCAAGGAACTGCGCCGCTGGCTGCGCCAGCTGCACGACGAGCTGCACGTGACGTCGATCTTCGTCACCCACGACCAGGAAGAAGCGCTCGAAGTGGCGGACCAGGTCGTCCTGATGAACAAGGGCCATATCGAGCAGCTGGGCACGCCGGGCGACGTGTACAACCATCCGGCGTCGCCGTTCGTCTACGGCTTCCTGGGCAACGTCAACCTGTTCCACGGCCGCGTGAACGACGGCGTGCTGGCCAGCGGCGACGCCACGTTCCACGCGCCGCAGTTCGCGGACGTCAAGAACGGCGAAGGCATCGCCTATGTCCGCCCGCATGACCTCGACGTCGAGCGCTATGTGGCGGGCGGGGAGGGTGTCGCGGTGAAATTGCGCCGCGCGCATGCGATCGGCCCGCTGGCCCAGCTGGACCTGGAGCGCGCCGACAACGCCCAGATCATCGAAGCCGTCATCCCGAACGAGCGTTATCGCGAACTGGGATTGCGCGACGGCGAGACGCTGCTGGTGAAACCCAGGCGCATGCACGTATTCGTCGATCAAGGAGAAGGCATTTGAATTTCCAACAGCTGCGTTCGGTGCGCGAAGCCGCGCGCCGTAATTTCAATTTGACCGATGTGGCCAACGCTTTATTCACGTCGCAGCCGGGCGTGTCGCGCCAGATCCGCGAACTGGAGGACGAGCTGGGCGTCGTCATCTTCGAGCGCAACGGCAAGCGATTGACCGGGCTTACGGATCCGGGCAAGGGCATCCTGAAGATCATCGAGCGCCTGCTCGTCGAGGCGGAGAACCTGCAGCAGGCCAGCAGCGAATACGCGGCGCAGGACAGCGGCACGCTCACGGTCGCCGTCACCCACACGCAGGCGCGCTATGCGCTGCCGCAGGTGGTGCAGGCGTTCCGCACGGCGTTCCCGGGCGTGCGCATCGCCCTGCAGCAGAGCGCGCCGGAACACATCGCGGAATGGGTGCTGTCGGGCCGTGCCGACATCGGCATCGCGACGGAAGGCCTGTCGACGTTCCCCGATCTCGTGTCGTTCCCGTGCTACCGCTGGAGCCACCTGGTCGTCGTGCCGGAAGGGCACCCGCTGCTGCAGCAGTCGCCCATCAAGCTGTCCGACCTGGCCGAGTTCCCGCTGATCACGTACGACGTGGGCTTCACGGGCCGCAGCCACATCGACGCGGCGTTCGCCGCCGCCGGCGTGAGTCCGGACATCATGCTGACGGCGATGGATTCGGACGTCATCAAGCAGTATGTGTCGCTGGGGATGGGGGTCGGTATCGTCGCCTCGATGGCATTCGACCACGGCCGCGACCGCGGACTGCGCGCGATCGAGTCGTCGCATTTGTTCGCGCCGAACGTGACGCGGCTGGCGGTGCGCCGCGGTGCCTACCTGCGTGCGTATGCGTATGACTTCATCGAGCGCTTCGCCCAGGGCTTTACCAAGTCGGATATCGAGAAGGCGTTGCATCCGGCTGTAGCGGATTAAAAACAGCCGCTATATAAAACAACGTCATTCCCGCGCAGGCGGGAATCCAGGCAGGGCCAGCATATCGACTCAGTATGTCCGGCTGTAGCGGATTAAAAAAGCCGCTATATAAAACAACGTCATTCCCGCGCAGGCGGGAATCCAGGCAGAGCCAGCATATCGACTCAGTATGTCCGGCTGTAGCGGATTAAAAAAGCCGCTATATAAAACAACGTCATTCCCGCGCA